>CAZRGL010000274.1:0-14393 GCA_964599485.1 uncultured Polyangiaceae bacterium | reverse complement strand
TCAACATTACGCCCCCAGCCACCACCGCTGCGAGCATTGGATTCGTCCGACGTGGCATGAGAGCACTGCTTACCACCGCCTAGGCAAGGCGCCAACGACCAGGCGGTCGCTCCTTGTTCAGCGCCACGCGAGGCTAAAGCGAGATTGCGGCAGCCAACAGCGCCATGTAGAGCCTCTTGGGTGAGCGGTGCCGTCGAGAAATCTGTCGCCGAGCGGCTGCAGTCGCGGCGTCTGGGTCTGTCGCTCACGTTCTTTCTCGCTGCACGCGGCTTGCTGCAGAGCCGGTTGGTGTTCGTGCTGCTCGTCGTCGCCGTGTCATGTGGCGTGGCGTTCCAGATCCCCAATGCCGCCAACATCGCCGGCTACACCACGGAGCTTCTCGATCAGGGTCTTGTTTGCGGTTTTGGCGACCTGCGAGCTCGCGCGCGTGACGAAAAGCGAATCGAAGACGCTGACGCGATCGTCTCGCGCATGTCGGCCGACCGTATCGTCCAAGCAGCCGTACCGGTGTTGCAAGTGCCGGGCTCAGTCGGTTTTCGCGGCTTGGCCGTCACGGGGGTGCCTGCCGATGCGGTTCGCTTGCCCTTCCGCATCGCAGCCGGAAAGCGGCTAATGCCCGGCGACGCCAAAGGGATCCAGCTGGGGACCTCACTTGCGGCGCGGCTCGGTGTGCGCGTCGGCGACAAGGTGCTCTTGCGCCTCTTTCTGAAGTCCGGCGGCGAGCTTCTCGACGAAGAGCCCATCGGTCGCTACTCGATGGTCGTTCGTGGCCTGGTCAGCGGTGTGTTCGGCGTTTGTGGAGCCGACGCCGCCGTTGTCTCCCGTCGATTCTTAGCCGACGAAATCGGTGAGCCAGGCGCAGCCGACGTGGTGCTCGTCCACATCGCTGATCACTTCGACGCTGAGCGACAAGCGCAGCGGCTGCGCCGGGTCTTTCCAAAGCTGCAGATCCGCGCCTGGATGCAAGACAGCGGATTTCTCAACGCTGCTGTTCACGGTAGCCGGGCCGTGTCAGCCATCTCGCTGGCCATGGTGCTGCTCGCCGTCGTCATTCCGGTTTGGGCGCTGCTGTATATCCAAGTGCTCGGTCGACAGCGCCAAGTAGGAATCCTGCGCGCGCTCGGTTTCGCGCGGCTCGACATCTTCGCTGTGTTTCTGCTGCAGGCTGCAATCATCGCTCTGCTTGGTGTGGCCATTGGTTGCGCTGGTGGCTATGGGCTGATTCGCTACTTCCAAGCCCAGCCGATCTTCGCCATGGAAGGCTTCGTGCTGCGACCGGTGCTGAACACCACGTCGTTTCTCTGGCCTGCAGCCGTCGTCTTCTCGGCGGTGCTGGCTGCCGGTGTGCTGCCTGCGTGGCGTGCTGCTCGCGTCGATCCGAACGATGTGTTGCGAGGGGTGCAATGACATCGGCGACGGAGGCCGTGCTGTGCGCCCATGACATCGAGCGACGATTTGGTCAGCTCGAAGTGCTCTTTGGTGTTTCATGCGAGCTGCGTACGGGCCGCTGGACCAGCTTGATGGGGCCGAGTGGTGCCGGCAAAAGCACGCTGCTGCAGATCCTCGGCTTACTCGATCAGCCGACGGCTGGGCAGATCCTGCTAAATGGTGCCGATCCCTGGGCGCTCACGGATGCTTGTCGCAGCCAATTACGGCTAGCGCGCATCGGTCTGATTTTTCAACGGGGCAATTTGCTCGACCACCTCAGCGCTCTCGACAACGTGGCGCTTCCTGCTTGGCGTTTGACCGGCTCGCGTAGCGCGGCCTACGAGAAGGCTACCGCTTTGCTCGAGCGCTTCGGCTTGAAGGAGCGTGCGTCTGCGATTGCGGCGGTTCTCTCGATGGGGGAGGCACAGCGTGTGGCGATTGCGCGGGCATTGGTCAACGACCCTTCCGTCGTTCTCGCCGACGAGCCGACCGGAAGCCTCGACTCCAAGGCTGCTGAAGCCGTGCTCGATGCGCTCGAGGAGGTGACCACTGAGGGCACTGCGCTGCTCGTGGTTACTCACAGTGCGGACGTAGCGGCTCGTGGCAACACGGTGCTGCGGATTCGCGACGGGAAGTTGGTTGACTCGGAGGCAGAGGCGTCGACGTGAGCTGGTTGTGGGGCGTGCTCGTCGCGGCAGCCGCCATGGCGACGGCGGTGTACGTCCACGTAGCCGTGCGTCCACAACGCGGTGCGCGCCGCTGGTGGATTGCTCTACCCGCTCTACTCAATGTGGCCTGTTTGCCGCTCTGGGTACCGATGGCAAAACCGGGCGCCCGTTTTCTGATTGCGGTGGCGGGTGCGCTTTATGGCGCCAAGATCATCGAGTTCGTGCGCCGGCCAGGCTTGGGTCGCGCGGCGGCTCGAGGGCTCGGGCGTTTCGTCGTTTGGTTCAGTGTGCCGGCTGAGGTGAGCTGGCCCGCTAAGCCTGAAGCTCGCCTCGAAGCCCGCAAGAATGGAGCCAAACGACTGCTACGTGCGCTCTTCAAGTTGGCCCTTCTCGTTGCCGTATTGGCGCTCGCGTTCTTCGTGCCGGCGGTGTTCGACAACTACTGGTCCGACACCCTTTGGTCATTGTGGTTCACCTACTTGTGGGTCACCGCCGCTTTCGATCTCTTTACTGGCTTGGTGATGCTTTGGGGGATTGAGGTCAGTGAGATTTTCGCCATGCCTTTTCTGGCCCGCGGCGTGGTGGACTTCTGGGGTAAGCGCTGGAACGTCTTCTTCCGTAACTGGGTGCATCGCCACCTGTTCTTGCCCCTTCGTCCAGGTAAGCGGCCGGCTGTTGCGGTGGCTGCCGCATTCGCCTTCAGCATGGCCATACACGAGTACCTCGTCGTGGTAACGCTGGGTCGAACCGAGGGGCACATGGCCCTGTTCTTTCTGCTTCAAGGGGCGGCCACCCTCGCCATTTTGATGGCGCGTAGGCGGTGGCGGAACCGTTTGCCGTCTTGGCTGAGCGTGGCGCTATTGTGGGTGTGGCTGACCGCGACCGGCGGCTTGTTCTTCGCTCCCATGGCTCATATTCTGCCGGTCAACTTCTGAAGCGCTGGTCTCGAGCCAGTCGTACGAACACATTGCTCATCTATTCCAAGGTATGGCTTGATGCTTGCGCGGCTCTGGGCCTGCAGCGTCACGAGACTCCCTACTTGTTCGGGGGGCAGTCAGTCTGGAAGGGCAGCCGCGACGAGCGCGATCTGACCGTGCAGCTCCTTCGAACCGAGGAGGATACCGACACGCTGGTGAGCGTTCAGCTGCTGCCCCCACTTCGTTGCGGCTTGTGGGTTTCGACTACGCCGCTCGATGAGGCGTTGAGGGCGCAGTTGCCGCAGGTGGACATCGAGACGCTCGAGTCGATTTGGCACACCCACGCAGGTGAAGCCGAGCGCGCGCGCAAATTGCTCAGCAGCAAGCTCTGTGAGCGGTTGCGCGCGGCGCGCTTGCGAGGCCGCGAGGTCCTTCTGCAGGACGACCGTTTCCAGTTGGCATTCCCTGGGCTGCTGCCGACCAAAGAGCTCGAGCAAGCCATCGACGAGACACTCGAGCTCGCCGGACGTATCGAAAAGCGCACCAGCAAGCTGGGCCCGCCCGAATGGGAAAAGCGCTGCCGTGCACGCTGGAAGGCGATCGCGGCGGAGCAAGGGCTCGAGCTCGATCCAGTCGAGCTACGGATGAGCGGCCCGTGGCGTTCGGCCCCCAGTTATCGCCACATGAGTCAAGCTCAAGTCGAGATCGAGGTATCGACCGAGCCGCTGGTTGGTGGTCGTACGACGACAGTCGCGATGCCGCTGCCCATCTCCATTGGAGGGCAGCTGTCTTTGTCGCCTGTACTCGAGAGCGTCCTATTTGGGTTGTTGGGACAGAGCGTCGTGAGTAGCGACGACGCGAAGCTCGACGCGCGCTTTTCGATTGTCGCCAGCTACGCACCCCTCGTGCGCGCCATACTCAGCGAGCCGGTTCGTCAGATCCTTCTCGAATTGCCGCAGCGAATCGGCTCAGCCCGAATCGGGCCCGATGCGGTCGAGCTGTCGTGCGAGGGTTCTGTGGATAATCAAGTGGTGCTCGGCGAGCTGGTGGCCGCGCTCACCAAGCTAGTCGACGCGAGCGCCAAGCAGGCGGCAGAGGCTGAATCAGCCGGCTTGCTGGCACCACCAACACCGCAAGCGCCTGTCAAGTTCAGCCGCTGGGGACGAGTCGGGCTCATTGCGCTGGTCTGTCTTCTGCCCCTCGTCCCAGCCGTCATAGACTGCTTGCGCCGCCCATCCGTCGGCGACGCGTGCAAGAGTGACCTCGATTGCCGCGGCGTTGGCTTCTGCCTGAAGTCGAAACCCGATCCAGGTGGGTAGCGCACTGAACGATGCGGTGTTCAACAGTCGGGGCGTGTGGCAAAAAAAACCACGCGCCGCTCGGAATAGGCTCTCAGTTCAGCGAGATGTAGACCCAGTCGATCAAGCCGTTAAAGGGCTTCTTGTAGTTGCCAGGGTTGGCGCCGATCGTCATCGTCTGGGCCGACGGGTAGATTTGGTCACCAGGCAAGAGCTGTTGGTCACTGGCGATCAGCACCTGCTGGTAGTCGGTGCAGTCGGCGCTGCCCACCCAAAGCTCGCCGGCGCCGGCACCGTCGGTGCCGAGATCATCGACCAGGATGGAGCCCGGAATGACGCCTTGCAAGCTCGAGTCCCAGACGACCTTGGCTTGGTACCAGTGGTTGGCGACAATTGGGCAAATGCTGTAGTCGGTGATTACCAACTTCCAGTTCTTGCCGCCGTGGGGGTCGAGCGGCCGCAACCAGAAGGCCAGCGAAGCCACTGCGTCGGGCGCATTGTAGGTGGCCCAGTTTTCGTTGCGCCACACCGACAGCTGGTAGTTGCCTGTGCCGTTCTTGGCGAAAATGCGCTGGATGGTGGTGGTGTTTCCGTCGTCGACCACCGTCGGCTTGAAGCGCGACTCCAAGGTCAACTTGGTCGTGGCGCGGAAGCAGGTGGGATTGGCCAGCTCGATGTAGTTGTCGACGCCGTCACCGTGGAAGTAGCCATCACCAAGCATCGAAGCGGCTGGGTCGTTGACCGTGCCGTCGAGCACCCCTTGGGTATCCGTGATCGTGGTGCTTGCGGCTGCTTCGTTGAGGTCGATGGTGGTGGGGCCGGTGGGGCATTCGGCGCCCGTGATGACGATGGTGTTGGAGCTGGCTTGGGCGTTATCGTAGTCGTCGAAGACCGAATTGGTGTTCACCCCCACCGACGCACTGTCGATGTCGCCCGCGGCAAGTGGCTGGCTCAGCTGGATGATCGCTTGCGCTTGACCTGCCACATGGGTCACACCGCTGATGCTGTTTGCCGAGCCAACCAGCTTCAGATCGGCTGCGACCAAGTTGCCGACTTGACCCTGGTTTGCGTAGACGCCTTCGTTGAAGCGCACTGTCAAGGTCGTTGAGCCGGCGACTCCTTCGGCGCGCGTGAAGAGCGGCCCGATGATGGCGTCGTAGTCGCTAGCGCTCTTGCTGATGTTCCAGACCTTGACTCCATCCAAGCGCCCCTTCAGGCCCGAGCGTGAGCCTGAATTCCACATGCGCCCACCGATGGCGAAGGGTTGCGCACACCAGTGGCCCAAGTAGCAACGACTCGGATCGTTGCTGCTGTGTAAGCTGTAGGGGAAGATCCAATCCTCGCCGGCGTCAGGCTCGGAGAAACACTCTCCGCTGACGTAGGGATTGCTGGTCGTGACATCTTCGCCGTTGACGTACACCCTGACCCTACCAACCGACAGATCGTTGGGATCGCGATCAGGTAGGTTGGTGTCGAACATGCCCGCAATGTGGCTCCATTGGTTCAATGGAAGCCCAACGCTACTGTAGGCCCCACGCAGACCATTGCAGTCGGCGTCCCAGTAGTTCGCTACCCCTCCGCCGTTGACGTTGACCACGAACGCCGCGTTGACTGCCTCGCTCAGTCCTTGCAGTCGCAGCTCATAGTTGCCGTCGAGGTTGTTCTTGGTCAAGACGACGAAGCCGTCCCCGCCGCTCGGCAATGCGGTCGGGTAGACCCAGGCCTCGAGCGTGGTGTTGTACTTCATGCTCGTGTATTTCCACGTGCCGTGCCTGCCCTCGTCGGTGGACCAGTAGCTGTTACGGGTTCCCAGCTCGATGACCTGATCACCATCGAGGGCGATGCCGTAACCCGACTGGCCTGATACGAAGGTTCCTGCCGTGTCGAACCAGCGGCTGTGAAGGCGCCAGTCGCCCGAATCGTTCAGGTTCTTGCTGAACTGGAGATTGGCCACGAGCGTGGGATCGAAGCTGCGCGTCGCGCTCGAACCAATCATGTTGCTCAGCCCGTGCAATGAGCCGGTACCGGGGAGCCTTGAGTTGACGTGGCAACTCGATGGGCCGCAGGACATGCCGGCGTGCCAGTCGCTGTAATAGTAGTGGCAGTTGTTGCACATCGTGTTCCAGATGACACTGCCGGGGCCGTCGTTGACGCTGGTGCGCAGCTTGTAGCCGATGCCGCTGCCGTGGCTGATGTGGCAATCGGGGCACGCGAGCACGAAGTTGGCTCCGCCGATGCGCTCCGCGTGGTCGTAGGGGCCGCGGGTGAAGATCTGATCGCCCTTGCCGCGGGTCATGACAGGCCAGCAGGTGGCCTCGTCTTTGACGCAATCGTCGCCGTCCCAACCGCTGGCCTTGCCGCAGCCATACCAATCCGGGCAAGCGCCGCCGCCGTTGGGCACGTTTGCCGAGTTGAGGCCATGAGGATCGTTGCTCCAGGTAACGCCTCCGTGTTTGCCCTCCATGGGGCCGTGGCAGGCCAGGCAGAAGCTGACGTAGTCAGGCAGCTCGGCGCCTGTGAGCGAGTCGCCGTTCGGTGTGCGATAGGTACCAGCAGCGGCATAGTCGGCCATCTTCTCGCCGCTGTTGTCACCCCACAGTGTTGTGCCCATGGCCCGCGGGTTGACCAGCGGATCGGCAGTCAAATCGGGCATCGTAATGGGCGTCTTGCCATTGCCCGCGTCGGCGGAGCCGCCCGAGACCATGTGCGGGTTGTGGCAGGTCGTGCACTGCAGCGAGAAGGTCTTTTGCGCTACCGTGAAGGTCTTGCCCGCCACGTGCGAGCCGCCGGTATGGCAGTTGCCGCAGAGCTGCTCGATGGGTACGCCCGCCGCTGCGCTGAGCAGCTTGGTGTTGTCAGAACCGTGGGCGTTGCCGTGACAGCCCGTGCTGGAGCCGTCGCCCATGCAAGTGGCTTTTCCGCCGGAGTGGCTGGCTGCCGCCCAGGTGCCTGAGGCAGCAATGTTCGGCGGCGCCTGGCCATCGCTGAACGGTTGCAGAGGAACATCCAGATGCTGGGCGCCGTCGCTGTCGTGGCAGTTCAAACAGAACGGCTCGATGGTGTCTGGATTGAGAGGATCATAGCTGTAGATCAAGCCGCCGCCCAAGTCGGGATCCTTGAGCATGACCGTGCCGGACTGATGGCCGCCCATGAAGTGGCAAGCCGAGCAATCATCGTCCGTCGGCGTGCCCACCACGTGGTGCGAGCTCAGCGCGAAGTCCCCGCCCGCATCCACGATCTGCCGACGCGGACCTTGCGTAGTGGCGTGGCAAATGGTGCAGCCGCCGGTAGGCGCAAAACCGTCCTCGTGGGGATGACAGGAGGTGCAGTCCAAACCGGTGTTGTGATTGTGGTCGCCAGAGCCGTCACGGGTGTGGTGGTCGGTTTGGCTGTGGCAAGCTTGGCAAATCCCATTGTAGGGTGGGTTTGCTTCGGCGAACGCAAAGTGGGCGGGCTTGCTCTGAAAGACCGCCGGTTCGAGGGCGCCTGTCAGGTACTTGGCGATATCGTTGCGGATCAGCTTCAAGTTCGTCGCCGTCACACCGTTGGGGTGGGTGTCGGTCGACAAGCTCGGGCCGTGCGGATTGTGGCAAGAACCGCAGTCGACGACCGTCTTGTTTGCGCCCACCACATGGTTGGCGATCTCGTGCATGTTCTTGGCTTGCCCACTGGGGTTGTGGCAGCTCTTGCAGACCGCCTCTTGCGCGGCGCCGAACGCTACGAGTTGCCCGTTGCCGTGTGGTTTGTGGCAGTCGGAACAGACGATGCCGTTGCTGGCATCGTGAGGCGGCTGCAGCCCCATCGCGGGTGCTGACCACAATCCGAGCGAGCCGCAAACGATCGCGGCGAGCAGCACGCCGCGCGGTCGCCTAGCGGAGCCGAAGAGAACCTCAAGCACACGATGAGGATATCTCATCAGTGACCGATTCTGTAGTCACCACGGCGTGCAGATTGTGCGCAAAAGGAGGGCTTCCTGGATGGGCGAGAAAAAGATGCAGCGAGCGTGAACATCGGTGAGCAAGCGGGCAACAAATAGGGCCGAGGAAGGATGGTTCGACGCTGGCGTTTACGCGGCGGGCGGACATTTACGTCATTGTCGCTGCGCGCGACTCAAGAGGGGATGAGGAAGATGTCTTTGCGTCTCGATGCTCGAGGTGTGTTTGGAGCCATGGTGGTGATGCTGGGCGTGGCTGGTTGCGCCTACGGGATTTCATTCGACTCGAACTTGGATGAGGACGAGTCATTTGTGGGACAGGGTGGCGCCTTGCAAGCCACGAGTAGTGTGACGACCAGCGCTACGACGAGCGTGCCCACCACGACGAGCAGCTCCACGACCACCAGCTCCACGACCACCAGCAGCTCTACGACGACGGGGTCGTCCTCCAGTTGCGATCTGCAGGGCGATTGCTTCAGCTGCGCGAACTGCTCCATCGGGGGGCAGTGCGCCAAACAGTTCAGCGACTGCACCAGCAACAGCGACTGCACCAGCTTTCTCAACTGCTTGTCGAGCTGTCAGGATGAAACCTGTGCCAACAACTGCTCGGCCCAGTATGCAACCGGCTTCAAGCTCTACATGATCATGACCGCTTGCGCGTTCTGTGACGCCTGTCCGGTCGATTGCCAGGCCGACAGTCAAGGGCTGTGTAACTAGCTCGTGCCCGCGCTTGGCCAGCTGACACCGAAGCAGCGGTCAAAGCGTACTCACGAATTGCTGACGTTCACGCCCGAGCCGTGCCCTAAGAGGACGACCCCGCTATGCGGGGCGCGCTGCCGTGGGCACTTGATCGATCGACTCGATGGGCGGAAGTGATCAACGCAACGCGAGAACGAAGTCGATGGTAGCTTGCCTGCCATCCTCGCCCGCTACGACTTTGTAGCTGCGCGTGAGCTCCAGATCTTCGAATACCGTTAGCGTGCCTGTGTCGAATTGGCTCGACCCATCTTCGGCGTCGCTGCAGCCACTACTGACCCCGACTATCAGCTCTTCGGAGCGTGTCGCTGTTTGCCCTCCGGTGAACGTTTCGAGATGGCGCGCGCGCACTGCTGCGAGGGCGTGGTTGGGCTTGTCGTAGAAAACCACGTTGGTCCAAGAGCCTTGCACGCTGAGCGCGATGTCGTGGATTTTCGTGCCCGCTATCGCAATTTTGCCAAAATTCCCGAAGCTCCCCGAAGAACATCGCCGAGCAAGACCACAGCTGGTTGGCGGTCGCTCGCGGCGATGGCCTCGCGCTGCTCAAAGCGATGCGCGCCGAGCGGTCCTATCTCGGCGGTCCATTGCTGCCGCTCGGTCTCGGTAAGGTCCGATCGGGTCGCACGGAGCTGCTCGCCTGGCTGCGCCACGGACGTTATCCGCGAGAGAAGGGCGTTGGCAGCCCGCGCATGATCGAGGCAGCCACCATGGCGCGAGTCGCCGAGTTGCTAGGCGACGCAACTCTGCAGAGCGAGCAACGCGCCATCTCCGGGCGTTTTCACCGGGCCATGACGTCGCGCCTCGTCGCTGTGCCCTATTTCCTCCTCGGGAGCATGTGATGACGACGTCACCCCCGAGCAGCCAACAGCGAAAACAGCGCGCCAAGCTGCTACGGCGATTGCGGAAACTAGCCGTGGCGACCGCTGTCGTGGCGGTGCTGTCTTATTCGTACGCCCTCGCGAAGAACTACGGCTATTGCCAGGCAAAATACGCTTGCGACGACTACGGCAGGTGCGTGATCAACTGGTGGCCTTGGCCCGATTGCGTGGCCACCGATGCGACCTGCAAACAATCCAGAGTGTGTCGTGAGTCAGCCTGGTGCTCGGCGGTCAGCGGAGCCTGCCGTCTGGTCGACGAATCAGACTGTGCGGTCCTCTGCGAAGAGCGCGGGGCTTGCAGCCTCGCTGGGAAGCGCTGTCAGGTCGCTTCCAGCGCCGATTGCGCCCGCTCGAAGATCTGTCGCGACCATGGGTCCTGCACCAAAGTCAACAGGATCTGCGAGGTGGGCAGCGATGCAGATTGCCGACGAGGGGCCGCTTGTAAGGAAGAGGGACGCTGCAGTTTCGACCAGAAGCTCGGCGGCTGCCGAGCGGCGCGCGACGCCCATTGTCGCGAAGCGCGAGCTTGCAGCCGCGATGGACGCTGCAAGGCTCGCGATGGTTCATGTGTGCGCAAGCCCCATCCGGCTATTGCGGGTATCGATGAAAAGAACCCATGGGGAATCTGCGCAAGCGGTTTCGACACGTGCCAAGTCCGCTCCGCAGCGGTTTGCCGCCACAGCTTCTGGTGTCTGCAATGGGGTCGCTGTAGCTACCAGAGTGGGGCCCCGGTAGCCGGCTACGCAAACAAGTGGGATGGAACAGCAACTTGTGTCGTAGGCTCGAGCGCGGACTGTGCCCAGTCCAACCGCTGCCGTCACTTCGGCCAATGCACCGCGCGTGAAGGCTTGTGTGTGGCAGCAGCCGACGAGGACTGCGCCAAGGCGGCAATCTGCAAAGACAAGCGCGCCTGCTCGGCCCGTGATGGTCAATGTGTTCAGCGCTGTGATCGCTCACCGCAATGTCGCTTCGACGGTCGCTGCGCTCGGCAAGACGACAAGTGCGTCGCCCTGACTCAGACCGGTTGCGCAGCTTCGATTGGATGTCGAGACGACGGGTTGTGCACGGCGCACGACGGTCGTTGTGTTGCGGCCGATCGTGACTGCGCTGCATCTCGCGACTGCAAGAGCCATGGCGCCTGCACGGCGGTCGAGGGCGTTTGCGAGGCCGCCTCAACAGAGGATTGCGCAGGCTCTGCCAAGTGTCGCGATGAGGGCCAATGTACCCATCGGCGTGGCTCGTGCAGGGCCTCCTCAGCAGCTGACTGTCGCGGCTCGTCGGGCTGTCGTCGGTACGGCGCGTGCTCGTTGACCAGCTATGGGAGCTGCAGGGTCGCTTCGTCGGAGGACTGCCGCGGGGCTGAAGCGTGCACCAAGTACGGCCGCTGCGCGTGGGACAACAGCGCCTGTGTCAGAGCCACCAAGTAGCCTGCCCCCGCATGAGAGTGCTAAAACCAGCCCCATGAACCGCTCTTGTTGGACTCGTGTTGCGGTCGCCTCGATCGCTTTGTTGGCGGCTGTCCTGCTCTCCTCGGGTTGCAACACCCGCAGCGACTACGGTCAGAAGATAGAGCGGAACGGCTGCGCGGTCTTCTACAAGAAGCCGGTCCAACAACAGACCGCCCAGAAGACCCTCGATTTTCTCATCAAGGACGCCAACTTCTGCAAAGCCTCGCGCAAGTCCGTCCAGCTCATCAAAGCGGGCGAGGCCTATCAATTTCGCATGGTAGTCAAGCCTGGCACGGACAAGAAAGAGGGCGTCGTCCACGGTATCGCCGTCCTGGCGGCCAAACTCTCCGCCGACGTCTTTGGCGGGGCGGAAACCGTGGTGCACCTCTGTGACAATCGGTTCAAGACGCTGAGGGTAGTCAAAGCCTTCGCCGTCCCGACTGCCGCGCCGTCGACCCCCAAGAAACAGTAGCAGGCCGGCGCGAGCCCCGCGCCAGCTGCTGAAATGGCGCGCGCAACCTTGCTCGGGCGCAGAAAGGTAGCACATTTGACTACCGCCAAATTGCGCCAATTGGCTGAATTTAAAACGAATATCCCTCGTTGCGCGCATTAATAATATTATTGCCCAGACGGTTGACTGGCTGGGTAATAGAATTATTGTTTAGAGACGGAGGGGCGAGCATGAGCATGAGCACGAACACGAGGGTACTGGTCAAGTCACTGAGAATACTTGCGGTCATCAGCACCATTGCGCTGCTTGGTTGTGCGCAGCCCGTAGATGGGGAGTATCTCGTCAGCAATCTGAATGTCTCGTTCAGTGGCTCCGATCCGGGCGCGGTGGCCAGCCTGAATCAACAGCTTGCTGATTCCGATGACGCCTTGGTGCTGAGCCTTCAACAGAGCGATGGTGGCGTGCATCTGTCACTCCTCAAGGGCCGCTGGGACAACGGGCAGCTGATCTACGAGGAAGAAATCGCGTCAGCCGAGGGCGACGCCGACCGTGACGGTTTTTTCGAGGCTCACCTGCAAGTGACGTCGCTGAAAATCGCAGGCCTGACGCTCAACTGCACCGAGGGCATTTGGATTAGCGGGTTCGTCACCGACTCGGGCATCGAAGATGGTCGCATCATCTTCGACGATCCCCACGAAGGCTTCTTCGAGAAGTTGATCGAGAGCATTGTCGAGGCGTGGGTGACGGCGATCACCGAGGCGATCTTCGAAGCAGCGACAGGGATGGACGTCAGCCTCAACGTGGTCGGCGCCAACTTCGAGCTGGCCTTCGAGGGCCAACCCGTAGCTCCTTGACTGGCAGCGCAGCGGTGGGTTGTATGGTGCGCTCGGAACATGGACTACGCCACCATCTACGCACAGCACGCACGCGAGTACGACGCGCTCATTTCTGCCGAAGACTGTGACGGGCAACTGCCACAGCTGCTCCAGTCTTTGGTCTCACCGCAGCTGACGTTGGCAGTCGGGCAGCAACGCAGTTGTGATGCGCTCGAAGTAGGTGCGGGCACAGGCCGGATCACGCGCCTGCTGCTGGACTTGGGGTTGAACGTCGTTTCCTTCGAGCGCGAGCAGGACATGGTGTCGGTAGCCGAGCAACATTTGGCTCAGTACGATCGTTCGCGCTGGTCGCTCGAGCTGGCCGACGCCCGCGACCTGCCTATCGATGAGGGATGGGCAGACGTTGCCGTGGCTGGGTGGGTGTTCGGTCATTTTCGGTCTTGGATGGCTGACGACTGGCAGCAGCAAGTAAGTCTAGCGATCGAGCAGCTTCGCCGCGCGCTTCGTCCCGGTGGCACGCTCGTCATCATCGAAACCATGGGTACCGGGCAAGTCAGCGCTGGGCCGCCGAGTCCCGCGCTCGCCGAGTACTACGCCTGGCTACGGGGACGATGGGGGCTACAGCAACAGATCATCCAGACCGACTATCTGTTCGACAGCGTTGAACAAGCGGCGCGCCTGAGCGGTTTCTTCTTTGGCGAGGAGATGGCCAAGAAGGTTCGGGACAACGCTTGGTCGCGCCTGCCCGAGCACACCGGTGTCTGGCACGGTGTGATGACATGAACGAAACCGGTTGCGCGAGGGCGTTTCTGCTTGGCGCTCAGGTTTTTCTGCTTGGCGTCGAGTGCCGCGGTGAGGCTAAGCTGCGCGACCATGTCCAGTGATGGGGCGGATGTTGCCCTCGAGGTGCGGGAGCTCGAGAAGAGTTACGGCGGCAAGGAGGTGCTCAGAGGCATCTCCTTCACGGTGCCAAGAGGGCAGATTTGTGGCTATCTCGGTCCCAACGGTGCCGGCAAAACAACCACGATCAAGATCATCGCGGGCATTCTCCCGCTCGACAGCGGACAGGTGCGGCTTGGCGGTCATGACGTCGTAGCTGAGCCGCTGCAGGCCAAACGCGCGCTCGGCTACGTACCCGAGAGCGGTGCTTTGTACAGCTTGCTCACAGCGCGAGAGCACCTGAATCTGAGCGCCGATCTGCGCGACATGCCCCTCGACGAAGCAAGTGAACGAATCGAAGCCTTGCTCGAGCGATTCGATCTGACCGAGCTCGCCGATCGCCGCATCGACAGTCTCTCCAAAGGGCAGCGGCAGAAGACGCTCCTAGCCACCGCCCTGCTGCACACCCCAGAGGTGATGTTGCTCGACGAGCCGCTCAATGGGCTCGACGTGAGCTCCGCAAGACAACTGCGCGACATTCTGCAGATCCTCGCCGAGCGTGGCACCACCGTGCTGTACTGCTCGCACATCCTGGACGTAGTCGAGCGCGTCTGCGACCGCGCGATCATCTTGCACGAGGGTGAGATCGTAGCCGACGCGCCCACCGCCGATCTCGTGGCCCAATCCCGCGACAAGACCCTCGAGTCCGTCTTCCACGAGCTGGTCAGCTCCGACGACATCGCCGATCTCCAAGGCGCCTTCGGCGACCCCGGCAGCTCCCTAGCCAGGCTCCCAGATCCCACCGACGCGGACTCGGACTCGTCCCCCGACTCGGACACCGCCCCCAACTCGTCATCCTCCACCGCCACCGGCGCGGACGCCCAATCCGGGCCAGGCACC
>CAZRGL010000273.1:0-14482 GCA_964599485.1 uncultured Polyangiaceae bacterium | reverse complement strand
CCCCTATTTGGCGCCTGCGCCCAGGCGTGGTCGACGAAACGAGCCTGCCAACGTCGTCCACGTGGCGAAGGCTGTGGCAAGGCTGCGCGACGAGCCAATCGAGCAGCTGGCCAGCCAAACGACCGCCAACGTGCTGCGCCGTTTGCGCATCAGTCGCCCTGACTTGGCCGCAGACTGACCGCCACGTGGCGGAACTTTGCCCAGATTAGACCAGCGCGCCGGGGCGTCCGTCCAATCAAGGAGCAGGGCGCGTGGTGGTTGGCCATGCTACGAATTTAGTGGGGTTTTTCTGGTGCAAGGCTCGAGGAGGCACGCCGGCGCGACGGTATTCGCGTGGACGATGAGCGTGGCAGCTCATTTGGCGCTCATCGGTAGCTTGGGACCCGAGCTGTCCCGGGGTCTACGACAAGCCCCTCGGACCGTGGACAGTGAGCCCGTAGCGCCCCCGCCCGCCGAGGTTCCACCCCTTGGATCCAAGGTCATCGAGGTAGGGCTCGAGCTGCCTGCCGCAGCTCTGCTGGAGCCCGAACGCGAAGCAACGATGCTCGCACGCGGAGGGGAGCGAATGGCGCGCCCTGACTCGCGCCGGGCCGGGCTTGGGGGTAGCGATGAGGTTGACCTGCCTGCGGTCAACCTCGCCCCACGGGATGACGAGGCGCACCTCATCCCCGCGTTGCGCAGCCGCCTCGAGCGCTCCCAAACAGCGCGCCGCCGCACCGGCTTGCAACGGCGCTCACCCGAAGACGATCAGGTCACTCCGAAGCCGACCATCCTGACCTTCGTTGCCGACGGCCACGGGGAGCTAGCCCAAACCCGGCGGTTTGCCGCGACCAATCCATCTGCCGGGGCGTGGCGCTCTGCGCGGGCGGGCAGAAACGGCGACTCACCGACGGTTCGCGCCGCGTCCGCCGATGGCGAGCGAAAGGTGGTCCGCAGCGCAGGAGATCGTGACCGCGGACCGGTGGGCAAACACGGCGAGGCGAGCTCGACGCGCAACACGACTGGTGCCGGGGTGTTTTCAGGCCGCGCTGGGACCGACGATCGCAACAGCGCTCGGGTCGCCAAGGGTCGCATCCTGGCTGTCCAAGGAGCCGACAGCGCGCCCGCAAGTCGTCGCGGGCAGCACAGTGACACCGCGGATGCCGACCAAGAAGTAATGTCGACGAAGCGCTCTCTGCTGCGCGCGAGCACCGCAGGGGGCGCTATTGGCCAGGGCAGGGGGGGCCAACAGGGCCCGGGGGCAACCGGATCGGGTGGTGTCGTGGGCTCTGGCTCACGGGCGACAACGCTCGGCAGCGGCTCAGGGCCATCAACCGGTATCGATCCCGCTGACGCACGCCGTCGCATGTATCTGCGCCGCTTGTGGAGCAAGATCCATGGCAGCTGGAGCGCGCGCGACTTCCCCAAGTGGGCCGCCCTGAAGGGCCTTCAAGGCCACGCCATCGTGAGCTTCACAGTTGCCGCTGACGGCAGCGTGGGCGACGTGGTGCTAGCGCGCCCGAGTGGGTTCAGCGTGTTCGACAGCAAGATGCTGGCAGCGGTGCGCCGCGCCGCGCCGTTCGGACCTTTGCCCGCCGAGCTCGGCACAGCGCTGCGTCATCAACACGCGTTTGTCGTCAGCAATCCAGCGGTGCTGCCGCCACGCCAGTGAGTGTTTGGGCAATTGCTGTCGACGAAAAAACGACTGTGGTGCCGAAGGAGGGAATTGAACCCCCGACCCGGCGCGTATGAAACGCCTGCTCTAGCCAACTGAGCTACTTCGGCAGAAGGGCGCGCGACTATGTAGAGCGTCACCCGCCGTGTCAAGTGCCTACTTGTGGATGTAGACGATGGTGTTGTTGGCTTGCTTTGGGTCCATCTGAGCGCTGTGCCAGCCAGCCGGGACATCAGGCGCGCTCCAGTGCCAAAGCCAATGGGCATCAATCGGGGCCATCGTGATGTTGTGGTAGTTGGTGGCTTCGCCGAAGCGCGACGACCAGAACGAGCCTGTGATGGCGAAGCCGGGCGCGAATTCGAGCACCCAGGGCGCCTCGAGGATGCTGTAAGCCTGTTTGACTTCGCGATCGTCGATGTTGCGGCTGATGTGTTTGGAACGCAGCCTGAACACGCCCTGGAGCGTCGAAGGGCTGCCCGCTTTCGGGTCGCCGAGGCGGTCCTCGCCACTGGAGATCAGGGTGGCGTAGAGCGGTCGTTTGCCCACCCAAGCGACCAGGGTCTGGTTTGCGAGCGAGATGTCCAGCCACTTCTGGTTGGGCGCAGCGAAGGCGGGGAACTTGTGGCGCTTGGGGATGATGATGATGTCCTTGTGGCGCACCCAGGCTTCGGAGTCGTCTCGCGTGAAGTAGTAGCGGACGCTGTGGACCGTGCGAAATCGTCCGGTCAAAGCGATGGGCTGACTGGGCTCGAACTCGGTGTCCTGGCGCGCGGCTTTGCCCTTGCTCAGCGTGTAGCCACGAATTGTGCGACGAATGGCGAAGGCGACGGGCAAGCCTATCTTGGGCACGGACAGGCCATGCCAGGTTGTTCCCAGGGCGCTGCTGAGCCGGTCAGTGGGCAAGAAGCGCCCGTCAGGCAAGATGGCGAAGCGGCGGGCAGCCTTGCCATCGCCCAACATGAATGATCCGGTCACGGCCACGCCGCTGTTGCGCTTGAGCACCCGTGTCTTGGTCGCGTCTGGACCGCTCATCAAGCTTGCCCCGACAGTCAGCCCCGCTGGGGGCGCTTGGGGTCCTGGGAACACGAAGTAGCTCTCGGTGGTGCGATAGCCGTCTGGGCCCACGCCGTCGGCGCCGGGCTGCAACATGGCCACGGATTTTGGAACGTGGCTCGGATCGAGGGGCACGTCGTTGGCGCCCGCGCCGAGGCGTCGAACCTTGGGCGTTGCGCGTGTGTGCAGCTTGGGCTCTGCCTTGAGCTGCTCGTCGGCGCTGGGCAACGTCGCGTAGGCAACGGCAGCGCCTCGCAGGACTCGGCTGTACCGATACGGCATTGGGCGGTCGAGATTCGGACCTTCAGCGAGAACCTTCGCCATGGCTGTGGTCGTGTCGGTGGTGGCCTCTTGGCCAGCGCAGACGAAGCCGCGCGGGCGAATCGGATACCAGCCTCCCGCGCATCGATTCGTCGAATAGGGCTGCTCAGCGCGCGACACCTGTGCGCCTGCCCGAAGGGTCCCGAGCACTTTTCCAGAGGGCGAGGGCCGGTCCCGAACGATGACGTGATGGCGAACCGCCACGAGCTTGGGGCCGTTTACCGGCGGAACCGGTACCTGTGGGATGACGTCGTCGTCAGGCAGTTGAGGCGCGTTCTCGTCACTGCTGCAGCCGAGCGCAGCACCGGAGCTGATCAGAACGGCAAGCAGTGAAGGGGCCATCCAGCCTCCGCCACGAAAACGAGGCCGATGCGCAGCTCTAGCCGATTGGGGGCACTTCATGATGTTCGACCCATGCCGAATCAGCGCTTCGAGGGCCAAGTTCTGTGGTAACGCTCTCCCATCCATGTCCGACCCTCGCCTTGGCCTCGATACCCCGCCGCAGCTGCTCGGAGCCGCCACGCTGCTGGCGCTGGCAATGCTGCTCGCAGAGGTCCTCGGATTCCGACTCTGCGCGGCCACATTTGGCTCTGAATTGGCGCTTTTTCTAGCGGTGGGCATGCCCGCCCTGGGTGGTCTGGGGGCGAGCCTACTAGCGTGCCGTCGGGCTGAGGCCAGCCCTGCCAGGCTTGCGGTGGCGGCGGCCAGAGCTGCCACGGTGGCCGGCGTCATGGCGATTGGGGCGGTCGTGGCCATGACTTGGGCTAGCCAAAGGGCTGCGCGTCTGCAGGGACAGGTCGACTGGCTGCAAATCGGATTTGCCGGCGGCGGTTGGTTGTTGCTCGGCTTGAGCGGCGGCGCGGCGCTCGGTCTCGTCATGCGTCGAGGTGCCGCGGGACCAGGACGACTCGGCTTTGCAGTGGGCCTCGGCGGGGCCCTGGGCTGCTTGCTCGTGCCAGCTGCCATGTGGGTTGGCGCGCCGCGGTCGGGCGTGCTGCTCGGGCTCGTATTCGGCGCAGCGGGCTTGCTGCTCACGTGGGTGGGTCGCAGCCTGAGATCCAACTACGGGGTAGTTGCGACTTTGCCGCTCGCGGCCCTGGTCCTGGTAGCCGGCGATCTCGGTTCGCCTTGGCTGAAGCTGCGCACCGACATGGGTGCACGCTTCAGTATGGGCAAGGAAGATTGGACCGCCCAAGGCATGTTGGCCGTGGAGCGGATCCGGCACGGGCGGGCCAGGCTGGTGGTCGATCGAGGACCGTCGCTGGAGCTGGCGCTCAAGATAAAATCCAATAGAAAACCGTTAGGTGGAGTATCAGAGTTAAGCTACGTCCTGAGCGAACGAAGTGTGGGTCGCGCGCTGATTATCGGCACTGGTGGCGGCCGCGAGCTCCGGATGGCATTGGCCCATGGTCACAAGCAGGTCGATGCCATCGAGCTGAGTCGCGCGCTGACCGGCGATTTGCTCGCTCGTCGCTATCCAACCGAGATGGGCCACCTGCTGAGCGATCCTCGGCGCGTCGCGTTGAGCTTTGGAGATGGGCGGCGCCGGCTGCCCCCGGTCACGGGAGGCTATCAGCGCATCATGGTCATCTCCGAGCCGAGCACCATCACTCAGATCGCCCCACGGCTTTTGATGAGCAGCGACAGGCGGCATACAGCAGAGGCCATTGCCGGCTATCTGTCCTTGTTGACCCCCAAGACTGGCAACCTAGTGTTGCGCGTGCCCAGGCGCCAGCTGTTGCCAGCGCTCATGGCAACAGCGGAGGTTGCCCTCGCGCTTCCCCGCAAGGCCGCCCGCGAGCGCATGTTCGCATGCAGTGAGCGAGAAGGTGCGGCAATGCTGCTGTTGGCCCCCGACCGAATCAATCCCCGGGCGCGTCGAAAGCTGAGGAGATACTGCACGAGAAAGCGCCTAATTATCGAATATCCAATGGCGCAGCTTCGTGAGAACGACGCGGAGCGGGACAGCAAGGCCAAACAGCAGCAAGAGCAATTGGCGCGGCTAGACTCGGCCGTCGCCAGTGGCGACGCCAAGCCTTTCTTGGCTGGGCCGCCTGAGCCAGGCCGCCTCGTGGGTGTTGGCCTCGAGGTGCTGAAATCGCTGCGAGTCGAATCAAAAGCCAAGCTGAGGAAGCTTGCGCGGACCAAGCGCAAGCCCCCAGCTGTCGAGCCGCCCCCTGTCGCCCCGTTGGCGAAAAGGGCGGGTGTGGCTGCCGTGGGGGTGCTGTTTGCGTTGGCGCTCGGTCTGCTTGCGCTGCTCCTGCCTGTTGCTCGGACGGACAAGCAGCGCAACCCAGCGGCCACGTTCCGGGTTGCAGCGCTGTTATTTGGCGTCGCCGCCGCCCTTGGAATGTTCTCCATATCGGAGCTTTGCCTGCAGGTTATCGGCGATCGCGCCTACGGTTGGCGGCTCGTGTTGCCCATGGGGCTGGTGGGGCTGGGTGGCGGCCGACTTTGGGTCGATGCGCTCCCCAAGGGGCGGGTTCGTTCCTACCTCATCGCGGTGATCGCCGTCGCTGTGCCCTCTTTGATCGGAGCCCATGCGGCTCTGCCGATGTTGGCCGCATCGGCTCAAGGCGAGACGGCAGCGCTGCTGAGCGTTGCGGCGATAGCGCTGCTCGCCGGCTGGTTGCTCGGAGCGCCGCTCGCTGCCGCCATGCGTTTGAGCGGCCGGCACAACCCCGTTGCGGTAGCGAGCATTTGGGGCGTGCATCTGTTGGGTTGGGCTCTGGGCGGCGCATTTGCCGCGGTCGGCGTCTACTACTTCGGCGCGGCCAAGCTTCTGACGCTGGCTGCCGCTGCACTCGGTTTCGGCGCGCTGCTGTTTGCGGCATCGGGCCGCCGGACTTCCAAGTCACCGCCGTCCCAGTCATCGCTGGCCCAGTCACCGCCGTCCCAGTCATCGCTGGCCCAGTCGTCGCTGGCCCAGTCATCGTTGGCGGCGGCCGAGCCATCGGCGAATATCGAACAGCTTCAGGAAGCTGGCAGCGACCAAGAAGCTCAGCCCAGCGGCTGATAGGACGACGAGCGCGGTCCAAGCTCCGCCAGCCCACGACCTCGTGAGGGCTTCCTTGAGGGCCGCTGGGGGGGCGGCTGTCAGTAGGGCCAACAGGCCAATGCGGCCAAAGCTGATGTGCTGCAAACCGAGCCCGCCGAGCTCGCGATGCAATTGCCAGCCTAGCAACAGTGCCTCGAGCCAGGCTGCGGTCGTGGCGCCGATTACCACCCCGACGACCCCGTAGCGACGCATCAACAGCAGCGCTACCACAGTGCTCACGACCACCCGGATGACGGCATAACGGGCTGGGCGCCGGGTATCACCAAGGGCAAAGAAGGTCGTGGCGAAGAGGCGCACGGAGGCGTTGCCAAGCAACGCAAATCCGTACACCCGCAGCGCCTCGGCGACGCGACGGGTGGAGTCCTGATCGAACCGGCCCGTTTTGAGCAAGAGGCCGATGAGCTCGTCACCAAAGAGTATCAATACGACCATGGCGGGAACGGCAAGGGCCGTGACGCGCCCGAGCGTTACGCCCAGCCG
Organism: uncultured Polyangiaceae bacterium; assembly: GCA_964599485.1. Taxonomy (GTDB): domain Bacteria; phylum Myxococcota_A; class Polyangia; order Polyangiales; family Polyangiaceae; genus JAPYTK01. The sequence continues at coordinate 7,916 of CAZRGL010000273.1, read as the reverse complement.
GTCCCTCATCAGGGCATTGCGCTTGTCCGGATCGGGCTGCGCTGTGTCGTGGGCCATCTCTGGGAGCGAAACAGCCGCTTCGCCTGTGCCCAGTAAGCTCATCGGGAGCAGATACAGCATTTGAGCGTAGCCGAAGACGGCGTTCGATCCGGTAGCCAGAAAACTGACCAGTAACGTGTCGAGCAATCCAGATATCTGAATCACGCCTCGACCGAGCAAGACCGCAGGCAGTCGCTTGATGGCCTCACGCAAGGACTTGTTGTTGCGGTCGATGGTTGGCTTGAGCTTTCCAACGAACCTGCGGGCACTTGCCAGCAGCAAGATGGCCTCGAAGGCCGCCCCAGCGAGGGCACCGAGCGCCAGCACCTTGGCGAGGGGCTCATTGGTGAGCAGTAGCCAGGTGCCGCCGATGGCCAGAGCCGCGATTTGTGCGGCGCTCCACACTACCGGTGCGGCGTAGGGGAGGAAGAAGGAGCGATGGGCATTGAGCACACCGAGCGCCCAGGCGCACAGCACCAGCAGCCCAGTCATGGGAAAGACGATGCGCACCAGACGGGTCGTCATGGCCAGCTTGTCCGAACCGAAGCCGCCCGCCACCAGCAGGCTCAACCACGGCGCCGCCGCCACCCCAAGTGCTGAAAGTACGATCACCGTAGCGATGAGCGCACCGAGCGAGGCTTGAGCAAAAGCGCGCGCTTCCTGCTCGCGGCCTTCGGCTCGCAACTTCGAATAGACCGGTATGAAGGTGGCGCTGAGGGTGCCTTCGCCAAGTAGGTTCTGGGTCAGATTTCCGACCCGAAAAGCCGCGGCAATCACGTCGGCTACCGCGGTCGTGCCGAAGAAATACGCCGTGACCCGTTGACGCACCAAACCGACCAGCTTGGACAGCAGGATGGCAGCGGCGACCACAGCTGCCGAACGCGTCTCGCGCGCCTGGCGCTCGTCGCCGGTTTCGCTGGTGGGCTCGCCCGACACGCTTATTCTTAGTCCCAAACGCCCGGCTGCGGACAAGTACTCCGTCGTTGGCGGCGGTCGCTGGGCGATGTCTGGTCCTTGGCTGCGCTGTGGGCCGGGGCCGGCTCCGAGTCCGGGCCCGGGTCCGGGTCCGGGTTCGGGGCCGCGTCCGGGTTCACGCGGGCGCTCGAACAAGGGCAAAGCACCTTCGAGACGTGCGCGATTGCGTCAAGCATAGTATCCAATGGCCATGCGCACGTTGCGTTTTGGCTTCGTTACCTTGGTGGCCGCCTTGCTCGCTTGCAGCAGCAACAAGAGTCAGGGGCCCAACACCGGGGCAGGCGGCTTGATCAATGGCGGCGAAGGGGCCAACGCCAGCAGTGGCTCGGCGGGAGCGCCTTCTACCACGACCGCGAGCAGCTCCTCAGGCAGCACGAACACCACCAGCAGCGCCACCGGTGGCGCTGGCGGCGGCGCCCCTGAGTGTCTGGATATCGAGGTTGGAGAGCCCAACGAGAGCGAATCCCAAGCCTTTCAGCTGAAGAAGTCTGCAATCACTGAGTGTGACGACCAAGGCGGCAGTATCAAGGGCGTAATCGGCCCCGACGACACCGATTGGTTCGTTTACGAAGGTGACGACAGTATCGGTTTCTGTATCGTCGATCCGGAGCGCACGTTGTCACCTGCTGACCAGGGCTTGCGCGTCTGTGTCTATCCCGAGTGCTTTGCTGGCAAGACCAGTTTCAAGTGCCCAGGCTCTACAACCCCGAGCACCAGCCCCGCCCAGCGCGCAGGCTGCTGTCACACGGGCGGTTTCAAGATCACCACCTTGAATTGCCCAGGTCTCGACGAGCACGCTCACATGTACATTCGGGTCGACCATCCCAACGCAAACGCGTCGACCTGCGTGTCATACGAGCTCGGCTACCACTTCTAGACAGTGTCCGCAGCGCCCGGGAGCGTCAATTTGATGCAGCAGCTGCCGCGCTCGACGCGCTGGTCGATGGCTGCTGGTCGGTTGGGGTGAAGCTCAGCTTGGCGATTTGGTTCTGCAGATCGATGCGCGCGGTCAATTGCTGGCTTTTGAGCTCGACGAGCGCCAGAGCCGAGCGGCTCAGTCGTTCGCTGATCTGGCGCATTTTGTCAGCCAAGTGACGGCGCAAACGAGCTGCTTGGTCAACCTTCGCCAGCGACACCAGCTGCGCATTGAGCTCATCGACTCGGCGCCGATAGACCGCCATTTGCTTCTGCGTAGTCTCGAGACGCTCGGCGAGATCTGAGCCCGTGCTGTGGGCTTTCAGTACGCGGCGCAGCGCTTCGGCCAGATCCTCGCCGCGCGGAGCGGTCGTGCTCGAGCGCAGGAACGCGGCGACCGCCGTCACGGCTCTGGGGGTGCGCAAGTCGAGACTCTTGAGCTGCGGTGTCCACTCCTCGAGGCGCAGCTCGTGACTGCTGCCCGCTTTGACGGTGAGCCCGATCAAATGAGCACCAGCCAGCTTCTCCACTTGCTGGAGCTGCGTGGTATCGAGCTGGAAGCCGGGCGCAACAGCGTGACGTACAAACACGCGGGCGTCTTGCTTGCCGCGGTTGATGAGCTGCAATTTGGTGACGCGAATCATCCGGGATTCGGCTTTGGCGAGTCCTCGTGCGATGGTCAGCAAACGTTCCAGTCGCTCCACTGTGGAAAGGCTGCGATCGACAATCAAGCGGCGGTCGAGGGCGAACGGCACAAAAGCAGCTGCTCCTGCGAGGATAGGCTCGGTCAACCCCTCGCCGACAAAACGTGATCCTGCGTAAACAGTGACCGGGCCGCGGTCGAGGGTGTGGCGACTGGGGTTGACGATTCTCAGCGCGTTGAAGCACAGCGTGGGGGAACCGCGCGGCGAAACCGGGTCGTACAGATACACCCGCTCGGCGCGCACCGGCGCGTTGAGGGTGCTGAGCATCACCGAATGGCCATGCTGAACGCTGATGCGCTGCTTGCCCAAGAACAATGCGTCGCCAAGCGGTAGCGAGCCATTGGCGTCCTCCTCTGCGCTCGGGGATCGGTCCGCGCTCGGCCGAGGCTGGTCAGTTTCGACGATTCGCACCGCCTGGCTCGCGGCGCGCACCGCGCCGGTGCCGATGGCTTCGATGGCGTCGGCACCGATTCCCCCCGCAATGAGCCGCTTGCGTACACGCTCCGCGCGCGCCTGCGAGGCCGCCACCGGATCCCCATCGGTGTTGAGGGCAAACCCCTCGATCCTCAGGCGACTGTGGCTGCGCTTGAGCCGCTCGAGCAGCGACTGGAAGCGACGAGGATCGGGTGGAGGCGAGGGCGCGGCGCGGCGCGGTTCGGGCCTCCTCCACGATGATCTCACCTTGGGCCGGGGCACAGCACCAGGCGAATACCAGTCGTCTTCGAGCTGCGCGGCGGGTAGCGGCTCGACGATCGTTTGGACGGATGACTCTCCCACCATGGCGAGCTCACGACCGATGCATTGTCGTGATTCGGCATCGAGCTGTTCGGCCTTGCGCAGTAAGACCTTCATGATGGTGCGGTCATGCTCGACCAGATCCTGATCCTGGGCGCGTTGTGCTTTTTCGAGGCTCGTCAGGCGCTTTTTGGCGAGCCCCAAGGCTACGTCGAGCTGGGTCAGCTTGTCGTTTTGGCACAAGGTGGCGACGACGTCCTTGGCGCGGCGTGCCCGTGCTTGTTGCCGGCGCACGCGCGCAGTGATTGCCGCCACTTGCTCGATGATGCCGGTTGGGCTTCGGTCCGCCTCGGTGGGGTTGGTTGTGGATGGCGTCGCGGGCCTCCTCTTCGCGTCGTCTGCGAGGTGGGCCAGCTCTGAGGCGTCCAAACTGCCGAGTAAGCGCAGTTGTCGGCCTGCAACAGCATAGGGCGAACCGCCGGTAGGTGGGGCCAGCGCCAATCGCGCCCCAGAGCTCAGAGAGGTTCGTTCAACGAGCCTCAAGCTCTGCAGGTCATGGCGGAAGCTGAGCGCCGCGCTCGATCCCACGCCCACGCGCACTTGTTTCCAGTCTTCGGAGCTGACGTTGTCGATGATGGCCCAGCCGTGCAATCTCGCCGCCCCATCTGGGGCCAACATGACGCGGTAGCTGGCCTTCCATGCGGGGCTCTCGCTCATGTAGCTGATGCGCAGGGGACCATGTTTGGCAGGCAGCGCGATTCGCATCTCCACCTCGCTCGCGTCGCTGGTCAGCGTCGGGAAGCCCACCGGCAAAGCCTCATGGGTGGCGCGGTCGATGACCGTAAGCGACTTCAGCATGTCGTTGAGCCGGTCGCGGGGTACCCGTAGCTTCACCTCGGATTCGCTCGGACCCGCGTAACGTTCGAAATAGGCAACACCATTGCGATAGATGATGATCTTGTCGAGCGAGGTGTTTGAGTTGACGGCTTCGGGCGTCAGCGCCTGATTGGCGCAAGCGCTGCAACTCAGCAGCGCCACCAGCAGCGCAAAGCGAACCACTTGAGCGCCACGACGTTGCAGCGCGCTTGAACGGGCCATGTGACTGTCCTGTCAGGGTTCGTCGCGTCGTCGCGCGACGGACCGCATGTGCGCTGGCTGTCGGTTGGATCCGTCTAGGTTTGGATGCAAACGCGCCCTTCAGCGCGCCGCTCGATCAGTTGGTTGCGGCTGGCGCGAAGACATTCGCGTCGCAATCCTGCTCAGGATCGTCTTGTTGCCCCGTTGCCACCAAAAGTTGGGGTTTGCGCCAAGTCAAAAGTCGCGTACCTCTCGCCGCAAACCCAAGCAAAGGGAGACGCGAGCATGGTGCAGCAGTTGGATCGCGAGCTGATCGATGAGGCAGTCAAGACCATCCAGATGCTGGCGGTCGATGGCGTGGAAAAAGCACGCAGTGGCCACCCAGGAGCGCCCATGGGACTGGCGTCGATTGCCTTCGCCCTTTGGACGCATGAGTTGCGCTACGACCCGGCCGAGCCACAATGGCCCAACCGCGACCGCTTCGTGCTGAGCTGCGGACATGCCTCGATGCTCCTGTACGGAATGTTGCACCTGAGCGGTTACGATTTGTCCATCGACGAGCTCAAGAGCTTCCGCCAGTGGGGCAGCCGCACTCCAGGGCATCCTGAGGCTGGCCACACACCAGGTGTGGAAATGACGACCGGACCGCTCGGCCAAGGACTTGCGACGGCAGTCGGGATGGCGACGAGCATCAAGATGATGGCTGCTCGTTTCAACTCCGCATCGGCCGACTTGTTCAATGCGCGCGTGTTCGGGATTGCCTCGGACGGCGACCTCATGGAGGGGGTGAGCGCCGAAGCCTGCAGCCTGGCCGGCCACTTGGGCTTGGACAATCTCATTTTCTTTTACGACGACAACAGCATCACCATCGATGGCTCGACGGCGCTGAGCTTTGGCGAGGACGTGGCCAAGCGTTACGAGGCATACGGGTGGAATGTGCTCCGCGCCGACGGCCACGATCACACTCAGCTCTGCGAGGCGCTCGACAAGGCGGTAGCCGAGCCCAAGCGACCTTCGCTCATCATCAGCAAGACCCACATTGGCAAAGGCTCGCCCAACAAGCAGGACAGCTCCAAGGCGCACGGCTCGCCGCTCGGCCCTGAAGAGGTCGAGGCGACCAAGAAGCAGATTGGTTGGCCGCTGGAGCCGACCTTCCACGTGCCCGATGCGGTCAAAGCGGTATTCGCCCAACGCGCTGAGCAAGGGACGGCTGCCCGGCAGGCGTGGCAGCAGCAGCGGGACGCTTTTGTCGCCGGTGGCGGCGAAGCAGTTGCTACGTATCAGCGTTTGATGGACAAATCCGTACCTGAGGATCTGCTGACGCAGCTGCTCGAGGCGGTGGCTGACAAGAAGGCCGCCACCCGCGCGCTGTCCGGCCAACTCCAGCAAACCGTGGCGCAGCTCGTTCCTTCCCTAGCGGGTGGCTCGGCAGATCTGACTCCATCGAACAACACCTACATCAAGGATGCGGCGGCCATTGGCCCGGCCAGCTTCGAAGGCCGCAATTTTCATTTTGGTGTTCGCGAGCACGCCATGGGAGCGATTGCCAACGGGCTCGCGCTGGGCGACGGGTTCATCCCATATACTGCGACATTCTTGGTCTTCTGCGACTACATGCGTCCCGCCATACGTGTGGCAGCGCTGACCAAGCTGCAGTCGATCTATGTGTTCACTCACGACAGCCTGTATCTCGGCGAGGATGGCCCCACCCATCAGCCGGTCGAGCACCTCTGGTCGTTGCGTACCATTCCCAACCTCGACGTGGTGCGACCCGCAGACGGACTGGAATGCGCAGCAGCATGGGCCCATGCGTTGAGTCGCAAGCAAGGACCGACGGCATTTGCGTTGACGCGCCAGGGCGTGCCGCCGCTGGCTCGCGCCGAAGGTTTCGACAGCGCCGTGCTGATGCGAGGTGGTTACATCATCGATGACGCGGACGGCGCGCCCGAGGCGGTGATCATCGCGACAGGTTCCGAGGTCGAGCTGGCCATTGCTGCCAAGGCGCAGCTGGGCGAGCGTTCCAGCAAAGTGCGCATCGTATCAATGCCTTGCGTGGAGGCCTTCGAGCGACAAGATCTCAGCTACCGTCAGCGTGTCTTGCCTGCGGGCGTACGGCGCTGCTCAATCGAGCTCGGCATCACCGGGCCGTGGCGCGGTATCGTCGGTGACGGGGGCTTGTGCATCGGCCACGACGATTTCGGCGCGTCAGCCCCCGCCGTGGTCATTCAAGAAAAGCTGGGTTTGACCCCCCAAGCGGTAGCCGAAAAGCTCACCATCTGGCTAGAACGACAAGCTGTTTGAAGCCTCACCGTAGACGGCTGAGTCTGGAGTTGCGCACAATGCGGGCCGCCCCGGCGCGTTCCCGCGTTGTGCAATCGGTCAGCCCGCCAATGCGGCGCAGCTGGTGAAGGCTATACAACAGCTACACAGGCCGCAGACCGGCGTCATGAGCCAGGCGACGGAGGCCTTGCCTTCACCACAGTCGTGCACTCCCGCGTAACCCTGCATGTGGTTTTTGGCGTGGAAGACCAAGGCGAGGAGGAGACCGAGCACCGGAATCGCGAGCCACACCGAGGCTGCGCCATTGGCGTAGGCGTGCGCCCGTACGGTATGGGCAAAGCCCTTTTCCCGCACACCGCCAAAGAGTGCGAGCACCAAGTGGTGCAGGCCGCCGAGGATCCAAGGGCCAACGAAGCCCCAGGCGGCGCCGACGAGCACGCAGGTGAGCCAAAGGAGCAATCCAACGGAGAACGTCATCGTGCCGACGCGGGCAGCCATCCCCACATGCACCGTAGACAGTAGCCAGACCCACAGCGCGCTGATCATCGTGAACAGCGCGATGTAGAGGGCCCCGGCCAACGAGCCGAGCACCGCCCAGGTGAAGGTGTTGAACATGACCGCAGTCATCGCGTTGTCGCTCTGGCCCGCGGCGCGGTAGAACTTGGTGCCATGAAAGTTGGCGGCGCTGAGGGTGTCCAGCCAGCGCCCGAACAAGCTGCCCCCAGGGATCTCCCAGGGGACGGACGAATCGACCTGCTGGCCAGCGCCCGGCACGAAGCCAGGTGGCATGCCTGGTGGAGGTCCACCAAAGCCTGCGGCTTGCGCCCCGGGGGGGGAAACGCCAGGCGGCGGAGCGCCCCAGCCGCCCCCGACTGGGCCTGAGCCGGCCCCGAAACCACCGTCGGCCGGCGGCGCCCCCCACCCGCCGGCTTCTTCAGGAGTTGCAGGGGGCGGTTGCCCCCAAGGCTTGTCAGCTCCAGGCGGTCGGGACTCGTCGCTCATGTAGGAAACGCAGCATCTCGTGTTCGCGATTCGATGAATCGCGACACACTAGAACATGAAGACAGGCGCAATGTTCGGGGCAAAAACGAAGCCGAAGGTCGGAACCATGAACATCATCTTGAGCTCGACATTGACGCCCACGTTCTTGTGGAACGGGAATATCCCGCCGACGCCGAAGTCGACGAAGTT
>CAZRGL010000272.1:0-14497 GCA_964599485.1 uncultured Polyangiaceae bacterium | reverse complement strand
CAGGTGCACGTGTCCATCGGCAGCGGCTTGAACGTGGGGCGCTGCCAACATTGGCAAGGACTGACCGCGCATGCCAGAGCTAGCTTCACCAAGGCGGCGACGATGGCGCGGGCAGCGGGCCAACAAGAACGCGCCGCGATTGCAGAAAGGCTTGCGGCCGAGATGGCGGCTGCGATCGAAGGCCAAGGACCAACTGGCCAAACCGGCGCGTGCTCGATCACGGGTGGCCCTGGCAGCGGCGGCAGCGACTCGGCGCTTCTGGCCCTTCTTGCCGCAACCTCACTTCTTGGGCTTGGGCGCCTTGTAGTCGGGGTGAAACGGGTCGTCCGGGCTCTTTGGAGTCGGCGTCGGAGTTGGAGTGGGAGCGGGCGCGGCTGAGTTTGTGGCTGCTGTAGTCCGCGCGGGCGACGAGGTGACGAATGGGCGAATCGGAACCGAGCCGGCTGGACGAGACGAGGCCGAGGCTGAGGCCGCAGCGCTCGTCGGCGCTGTCGTTGGCGCCGCGGCGGCTGTCGAAATAGCTTTGGTCGGCACTGGCGAAGCGACGCTGGACGGCGAGGCGGAAGGGGGCGCCGACGCTGGCGCAGTGGCGGCGGGGCGGGGCTCGACTTTGCTACTCGAGTTGTACAGAACGAGCCCGGCGACCACCGCAGCCGCACAGAAGAGGACCAAAGCGGTAGCGAGGCCGCGACGAGACCGCGACGCGGGAACAGCTTCATCTTCGTCCTGCTGCGCTGGGCTTTCGGAAGCCGGCGGCAGTCGCGCCGTCTTGGCCGACACTGCGGTCTGGGCCATCACGGCAGGTTCGAGCGATGGGGCGCTATCGGTATCGGGCGCCCCGGTGCTGGCCAGAGAGGCTGTGCTGTCCAGAGAGGCGGACTCGGACGACTCATCGCCCGGCTCGGGCGCGTCGACCTCAGGTGACGCCACCGTCTTGGCAGCGCCCACAATCTCACCCTCCGGCGACGCTGCGGTCGCACCGACCACGGCGGTTTCGGCATCGCGCGCGCCCGCTTGACGCTTCTCGACGTGGGATGACGACGGGTCGCGAACGCTGGTCGAGCTGGGTTTGCTACGGCGGGTGGATTCGGCCTCGCGATCCGTGGGAGGCGCTTTGGCTAGGAGCGCGAGATCTGCAGATGGCGGCGCTTCGGAATCGCTGGTCAACAGCAGCTCATGCCCCGCGAGGCGCGCAATGCGCTTGACCAGCGCTTGGCTCTGGCGGGAGCCGAAGGGCAACAACGCGATGGCCAGCTCAGCAACGCTCTGGTAGCGATCTTCGGGCTCTTTCTCCAAGCATTTGAGCGTCACGGCCATCAGCCCGCGGTCCAAACCCGGAATCGTATCTGACAAATCTGCCGGCTCATCGTTCATGACCATGCGGCAAAGCGCCGGCAGCGAATCCGCCGTGAACGGCTTGTCCCCGCCAAGCATGGCGTAGAGGCTGGCCCCGAGCGCCCAGATGTCGCTGCGTGCGTCAGCGAGCTTGGCATCGACCCACTGCTCGGGCGCCATGAACACGGGCGAGCCCATGATGGTGCCGGTACGCGTCATCGAAGCGCCGTGTGAGCCCCCCGTCGACTTGGAGATGCCGAAGTCGAGCACTTTGATCCGCGCCGATCCATCGGAGCGTTTGGCCAAGAACAGATTCTCTGGCTTGAGGTCACGGTGAACGATACCGACTGCATGAGCCTGGGCGAGCGCTTCGCAAGCCTGCAACAAATAGATCACAGCCTGCCGCGGGCTCAGCGCCCCGTCCTCTTCGATGAGGGCCCCGAGGTCGCACCCGTCGAGGTACTCCATCACGATGAAAGGCTCACCGCTTTCGAGCCGGCCGACGTTGGTCACGCGCGCCACGTGCTCGCTGTCGATCTTGGCAGCCGCTTGGGCTTCTCGCATGAGCCGCTTGACCGACTCGTCGTCCTGCGCGGCAGAGCCCATGATCAACTTGAGCGCGACTTTCTGATCGAGATCGATGTGGGTCGCGCTGATGACGACCCCCATCGCACCAGCACCGATGACCCGCTCGACCCGGTAGCGCCCATCGAGCACGTCGCCCGGGGACAGCTGCCGTTGCTCTTCGCTTCCTGCTAGCGAGATCATTGTGCTTTCACGTGGCCCAGAGGGAAGTGCCCGCGACTGTGCGTATCGTAGCAGACCCCCGCATAGCAGCGACAACCTTCCAGCGGCTAGCAGATTCACACGATCGCGGCTGCCGTCAGCGCTGGCGCGCCAGAGCCACTTTGCGGAATCGGCGTGCGGAAACCGAATGGCCCTACCGTCAGCTCAGTTGCTGGATGAAGCTTTCAGATCTCGAGCTACTTGAAATCACCCATGGTCTCGGTTTGGTCGCCCAGTTGCACGAGGCGCGAACGATTAGCTGCTAGCTCTTAGCCTTTGTGCAGCCCCAAAAAGAAAGAAAGTCCCCAGATCGGCGAGGGCCGGGCGGCGAGGCGCGATGCCGATGCGTACTGCTGTACGTCGAGGTATCCAGCGCATTCGCCATCCGCACCACACCTGCTTAGCGATACGGTCCCGCAGTCGCGCGGACGCGAAGCGCGCCCGCCCCTGGAGCAACAACGCCACCAGCGCGGCGCAAGAGCCCATCGCTGGTGATCATTGTTGCATCATGGAACGACCACAGCCCTGGCCGGTCAACAACGTGACTACTCTACCTCGAAGGTGATGTTGTAGTCCCGGACGGTGGGGTTGCCGGCAGCGTCCTGCACGCCCTTCTTGATGGTGATGACGTGGTTGCCGGCGAGCATCGGCTGGGCAGGCAATACTTCGATATCGACCAGACCGACGTCCACGTCCAGATTCACATCGCTACCGTCCTCGTCCCGGAGGCTGATCTTGTCTTCGGCGCTCTGCTGATCGACGGGTTCGTCGTAGTTGAGCTGGAGCACCGCGCCGGGGGCGACCCCCTCGGCGAAGAAGTTGCTGCCACCACGATCGATGTCCAGCGACTGCGTCACCGTGCCGTTTTCCTTGATGTCGATGCTCTGGAGAATCGGCCCCATCGCATCACCACAACCAGTCGACAGGATGCCCAACGCGAGCCCGGCGACGAGCGCTAGTTTCGATGCGAATAGAGGGCGGATGATGCTGGTTCGATGATGGCTCATGGGTGCTCCTTACGTTTCGTGGTTGTCCCGAGTGCTTCAGCAACGGTCGTGCCTAGCCATACCGAACACTGTTGCCGTGTATTTTCGCACGCTTGCAACTGTGCCCCATGTGCGCAGCAGTCACCCCGACAGTGCGCTCCGTGCGCGCCGAACAGGGAGCACAGACCGAACAGACCTTGACTTGCTCGCTCTGTAAAAGTAGGAAGTTGTACTTCCAACTTTTAAGAACCGCACACTTCAAGAAGCGGACACACTTCAGGAATCGGACCCAGTGACTGCGACGCTCCTCAAGATGTCAGAGCTGGCCCGCAAGAGCGGCGTGCCTGCGGCCACCATCAAGCACTACCTTCGGGAGGGCCTGTTGCCAGAGCCGCGCAAGAGGACGGGGCGCAACATGGCCTACTACGACCCGGCCGTCGTCAGCCGCATCAAGGCCATCAAGGAGCTGCAGCAGAAACGGTTCTTGCCGCTCAAGGTCATTCGCGAGGTGCTCGACGGCGCTGACCCGTACCGGAGTGACGAGACTGCCAGCGCACTCGAAAAAGCACTTAGCGACGCTGCGCCAGCTGAGGAGCGCACGCGCGCAGAGCTACTTGCCGCAGGCATGCCGGCTGAGCAGCTCGACTTCTTCTGCGCCATCGGGCTCGTCCAACCCCAGTTGGGCGAAGGCGAGCAGCAGACCTTCAAGGGCGACGACCTGGCCATATTGCGCACGCTCGGCGCTGCCCGGCGCGCCGGCATCAGTCCCGAGATGCTGCCGCACACCATCGTCCAGCCCTATGTCGAAGCGCTGCAGCAGCTCGTTCGCGTCGAGCTGGCCATGTTCCGCGAAGGGATCCGACGGGCCGCGACCGACCGACCAGATGCCGACATCGAAGAGCTAGTCCAGGCAGCGACCAAGCTGAGCGAGCGGCTGATCGTGTTGATGCGCCGCAAGATGCTGCTGCCCACCCTCCAAGAGTTGATCGACGAGTAGTCACCATGTGCATTTCCAAGTCCAAGAGCTTCCTCGCCGCCATCCTCCTGCTGACAGCCTCAGTCGACTGCGGAAGCGATAATGAGAATTTCGACGAAAACCCCAGCTCTTCGAGCAGCTCTACGAGCAGCAGCTCGACGAGCAGCTCCACGAGCACATCGGGCTCGGGTGGCTCGGCCAGCGGGGGTGGCAACTCGACGAGCTCGAGCGGAATGGCCGGAGCGGGCGGTCAGGGAGCCGGGCCAGCGAATGCGACTGACCCAGCCCAGCCTGGTCCTTACGCGATCGCCGAGCTCGACGACAAACACACGGTCAGCGCGACGGGCCACGAGGTGGCCATTCACTGCGCGCATCCCACCGACGGTGCAGACGGACCTTATCCGGTGGTCATCATGGGCCACGGTTTTCAGCTGCCGCCGAGCCAGTACTTCTCCTATGTGAAACACCTGGCCAGCTTTGGCTATGTAGCGCTGACCGTAGACTTCCCTGCCGGCTTCTTCGGCAACAAGCACGTCGACAACGCCAAGGACATGCTCGGTGGCATCGACTGGGCAGCCAGTGCCCTCGCCGGCTTGGCTGACAGCAACAACGTGGGCGCGAGCGGTCATTCGCTCGGCGGCAAGGCGGCCCTGCTCGCGGCAACGATGGACCAGCGTATCAAGGCGAGCATCACGCTCGATCCGGTCGACAGTGCCATGAATTGCTCTGCCGCCGACTGCCCAGACGTCAGCGCCATGATGCCGTTGCCCATCCCCACCGGCTTCATCGGCGAAACCACCGATGCGGCCGGAGGCTTTCAACCCTGTGCGCCCAAGGCCGACAACTTCGAGACCTTCTACGCGCCCTCTGCCAGCCCCAGCCTCAGCGTCGAAGTGCTTGGCGCCAACCACATGAGCTTCCTCGACGACCCCGGCAGTTGCGGGCTCACGTGCAGCTTCTGCAAAGCGGCCTCAATCGATGGCAGCGTGGTCACGGCGCTCTCACGCGCCTTCATGGTCGCGTTCTACCAGCGCCATCTGAAAGCAATCGCCGGCTACGACCTCTACCTCACCGGAGCCGAGGCCCAAACGCGCTACGTCCAGCCAGGCTTGGCAGTCATTCTGTCGAAGTAATCCTGGCGACGGAGTGAGCCTCGACAGGCGGTAGCCATTCAGACTAGCTTCGCCGCATGCGAAGGTCGGCGCTCATGGTCTGCTCCCGCCTCGTCGCTGCGGCCATTGCAGTTGCCGCGAGTGCTCTTGCGCCAGCGGCCCGAGGGACCGAGTCCGGCAAGCCCGGTCCTGACCGACCCGAGCCGACAGCGGCAGCTGCGAAGGATCCCATCAACGTGTTCTTCCGCGCCGATGCCCTCGCAGCGCTCGGCACGCAGCGCTTCGCCGCCTTTTACGGAATCGAGTCTGGAAAGAACTTCGGCGAAAAACCCCAGCCCTTTGGCATCCAGCACCGGTTACGCGTCGCCTACGGGCTGACCGAGTGGCTCAAGCTCTCGATCGAGCAGAGCGCCAAGCACAAGCTCGATACCAAGGAGCTGCGTATCGGCGTGCTCGCTCCTCAGGCGCGCGTCAGCTTGCGGGGTCTGCTCGCCGAGACGACCAAGCACTGGCCACTCGATGTCAGCGCCTATTTCGGTCCGCGCATCCGCATCCAGGGCCGACGTGATCCGTCCGTGATCTTCGGCTTCGGCAGCAATACCTACGGAGGAAAGCTTCATTTCACCGTCAACGAAGGGATCGAGATCACCGTGCCCGGTCCCGACGAGAGCGCTGACAGCCAGTTTGGACCCCGCTACGACATCGGCATCGGCTATGAGCTCGGCTACGGTTTCTTGGTCGCGGCGGAAGCATGGGGGCACGCATCCTGGTCACGGGGCGGCTACGTCGAGCAAGAGCATCACACCGGGCCGTCGCTCAGCTTCAGCTACGATGTGGCGCGGATCGGTATTGGCGGCGGCGCGGGCTTTCGTGAGCAACCCGGCCAAAGCTACCGGCAGGATCTACGCGCCATGTTGAGGCTCGGCCTCGAAATCTAGCCTCTACGCGGTCTATAAGTGCCCATGAGAGTCTTGTTGTTGGCCGTCGCCCTCGCCACCCTGTTTTCTGGCTGCGAAGACAGCTGCAAGCTGACCGGCAATCAGCGCAAGTTTGGAGACTGCTGCGGGCAAAACAGCGAATGCGACGATGGCGTCTGCTTCGCCTTTGGCGACGGCAGCGAGTCCTGCACGCTCGAGTGCGATACTGATAGCGACTGCCCCGAGGGCTCGAAGGGCAAGAAGTGCAACAACGATGGCGTGTGTCGCCCATAGGGCATAGCCATACGCCTGGCCGTGATCGTGGAATGAAACAGGGCCCGCCGGTGGCTTCCGGGCTGCTACAAACCCGCCCCTACCCGTTCATCAGTCGACGCGCAGCACAACGGCCATCGCCGTGTCTCCGGCAGCGCAGCCACTGAACAAGCCGACGCCGCCACCTGCATCCTTGAGCTCTTCGATGAGCTCGATGATGGCGCGCAGGCCGGTGGGCGCTTGCGGGTGGCCCCAGATCAGTGGCGAGCCATAGCGGTTCATCTGGTCAGGCTCGACGCCCGTCTCGCGGCAGAAGTAGACGTCGTTGATGGCGAAGGGGTTGTGGGTCTTGATGGCCTTGCAGTCCTTGATGGTCAGCTCGCAGCGCTCCAGCGCATGGTGCGCTGCAGGGACCACCGCCATCGGCATCATGCCTTTGTCGACCCGAGCCTCGCCGAAGCCAAGCACGCGAATGGTCAGCTTCGGCTCGCGGCTCATGCGCTTGGCGTGCTCTTGGCTGCACAGCACCAAACCAGCGTTGCCGTCGGCTGGGTGGGTCTGGCTTCCGAAAGTCACCGTGCCGTCAGGCTGAACGGTACGCAGTTTGGCGAGTCCTTCGGCTGTGCTGGGGTGCACGCCTTCATCGGCATCGACAGCGGCTAAGACCTTCTTGCCCTTGCGCAGCTCGAACGGGAGCATGTAGCGACGTTGGAAAGCGCGATCGTCGGCGAGGGCTTGCTCGTATTGGCCGTAGCGAAGCAGCGTCATTTCATCCTGCTCCTGGCGACCGATCTTCGCCACCCGCGCCAAGTTCTCAGCCGTTTGGATCATCGCGAGCTTCGCATGAGGATCGAATCCGAAGTTGTCGAGCACCGGGTTTTCGGCTTTGCCCGTTCCGCCAATCCCCTGCGGCGCGGGATAGTAGACGTGAGGTCCATTGCTCGTTCGGTCGCAGGCGATAGCCAACACGCACTCCTGCTGCCCCGCTTCGAGCTCGAAAGCAGCGCTGGCCACCATTCTCGCCGAGGTGGCGCATGCTTGTGCCAAGGTCGGCCCAGTGATTGCGCTCGCCCCGATCATGCCGGCAAGCCAAGGCGCGCCGTAGAAGCTGTGTTGCTGCGGTACCGTGATCCCAAGCGTCAAGCGATCGAAACAAGCCACATCGATGTCACGTTCGCTCAGGAAGGTACTTGTCGATTGAGCCGCCAGCTTCATTGCGTGCTGGGAAGCCAAGCTGCCCTGCCAACGGCAGAACGGGGTGCTCCAATAAGCGCCATATGGGATGAAGGTTTTCGAAAGCGGCATGGCAGGCTCCTGTAGTTCTTCGTGGCTCGTGGTGCACAAGGTGGATAAGGCCGCGCCGCCGCCGACTCAAGCTCCCACCCAAGTTGATGCTTGGAGCTTTCCCCCAAAAGGCTAGGATCAGCCCCCATGAGAGCTTCTCCCTTCGCCGCATCACTCTTGCTCGTGCTGTCCAGCTCATGGGCCCATGCAGAGCTCAAACCGGCTACGCCGTCCAACTACCAGCAAGTGTTCGACACCCTCAAAGCCGGCGACACCTTGCAGCTTGCGGCTGGCAGCTACACGGACGGACTGTGGATCTCCGATTTGCATGGGAGCGAAGCGGCACCGATCATCATCGAAGGCCCAGCGGATCTGGGCGCTGTTTTCGAGGGGAGCGAAGGCACCAACACCGTCGACATTCGGGACGCCAGCTACATCGTGCTGCGGCGCCTGCAATTCGACGGCAAGCAGGCCTATGTCGATGCGATCAAAGCAGGCGGCAACGACAGCCAACAGCTCACCCATCACATCACGGTCGAGGGTTGTTACATCCACAACTATGGCGACGGCGCCGAAAAGCAGATCGTGGGCATCTCGACCAAGCTCGTTTCATGGGATTGGGTGGTGCGCGGCAACATCATCGAGGCTGTTGGCACGGGGATGTACTTCGGAAACTCCGACGGCAGCAGCGCGTTCATCGGCGGGCTCATCGAGGGCAACCTGATAACGGGCACCGTTGGCTACAGCATGCAAATAAAGCATCAGCTCGACCGCACCACACCGCTATCTGGCAACGCCGCGGCGCAAGTACCCACTGACGACCGCGTGGTCATCATCCGGCACAACGTCTTCGTCAAGTCGGGCACCGCCGCGAGCGGCGACGAACGCCCCAATCTCTTGTTGAGCGGCCCGCCGGACTCCGGGGCAGGCAGCAACGACCGATACGAGATCTACGGCAACTTGTTCTTCCACAACAACGACGACTCGCTCTTGCAGGCCAGCGGTCGACTGCATATCCACGACAACATCTTCGTCGACAGCGCCCACAATGCGATCAGACTAGCCAGCCACAACAACAAAGCGGTGCTCGAAGCACTGATCTACAACAACACGATCTTCGACACGAACCGGGGAATCAACCTCGCCTCGGCGGTGACGGGCGCCAGCTTGGTCGCGGGCAACGCCGTCTTCACAGCCGAGCCGCTCAGCGGCAACATCACGACCTCCTACGACAATGTCACCGACAGCACGGCGGCAGCCTCCAACTTCGTCAACAACCCCAGCAAGACCTTGGGCCAGATGGATTTCTATCCTTCCGCCGGCAGCGCCCTCAAAGGCAGCGTCGTGGATCTGGCTGCAACCAGCAGCGACGTCGACAGCGACCGGGACTTCAACGGTGCACTCAAGGACTTCAGCTATCGAGGTGCTTATCACGGCGAAGGGACCAATCCCGGTTGGCCGCTCGACAACAAGACCAAGCCGCTGCCTTCTACCAGCTCGAGCAGCACGAGCAGCACCAGTAGCAGCGGCGCAGGTGGCTCCAGCTCGAGCAGCGGAACGGGCGGGGCTGGTGCGTCGAGCAGCTCCTCATCGGGCGCCGGGTCCAGCGGTGGTGATGGGGATGAAGGTTGCGGTTGTGCGTTGCCCGGGCGTTCGGCGCCGGGCCAAGCCTCATGGCTCTTGTTGCTCTTGGGCTTGGGCGCAGTCGCCCGTCGCGTAGTAAGCTGAGCCTCAACAATTCTTGCGCAGAGCTTCGCTGCGCCCCTTCTCTTGGAGAACATGAACATGACTTCATTGATGCGGACAGCTGCCATCATCGCCAGCGCTGCTGCGCTCATCGCAGCTTGCGACAGCTCCGTCGACACCACGCCGACCTCGACGGGCGGCGGCGGCAAGACCGGCTCGACGACCAGCTCGGCCTCCAACAGCACGTCGTCCAACACGGGCGGCGCAGGGGGTAGCAGCACTTCGAGCAGTGGCACCGGCGGCAGCGCCAATTGGGAAACGTGCTTCGGCAAGGACGGTAAGCACGTGCAGGGCGTGCTCAACATCTGCGACCAAAACACCGTCTGCGCAATGGTCGAGCACCAGATCGACTGCTGCGGCAACGTCATGCTCGTGGGCATCGACAGCGCCCAGCAGGCCACGTTCGAAGCCTGCGAAGCGGCCTGGTCCGCAACCCTACCCGAGTGCGACTGCCCGGTGGGGCCGCCCCAGATCCAGCAGCCCTACGGTCAAACCGTCGACAGCGCTGCCAACGCCATGGTCGACTGCCTCAACTGGACGATGTCGAACGGCGTCTGCATCACCGTGCCCAAGTAGGTCGTAGCCCCGACCCAGCCACGGCGGTTGGGGCAGCTGGCATATGGCGCTATTGTGGCGGCGTTGTGAGCAAAGACAGTCAAGACCTCTCCGCTGAGCATGCGACGGTGCCGATGGGCACAGAAGTGTCTCGCGCGCTCGCGACGCCTGACGAGCGCCCACGCATCGCGCTGCTGATTTACCACCGCGATGGCGTACAAGTAGCGCCTCTGGTTCAAGGTGACAGCTTGATCATCGGGCGGGCACGACCGTCCGATGTAGTCATCTCCGACAACCGCTTGAGCGCGCAGCATGCGTGCGTCACATGGATCGAGGAGACCATTTGGCTGGAGGACTTGCAGTCGACCAACGGAACCTGGGTCGACGGCCTCAAGATCGACCGGTGCGAGGTGCAAGCCGGGGCGCAGCTGCGTTTCGGTGCGACCAGCGCATCCATTCACACCTCGAGTGAGGGCGCCCAGGCAACAGGACTCGACAGCCACGACCGCTTCATGAGCGAGCTGGCGGCCGAGATCAGTAGGAGCCGTGAGCACCGCCACGAGTTGGCTGTACTGATGATCTGCAGTCACGACCCAGTCAAGGCGCGCGCGCATGTGGACGGTTGGATCGAAGAAGTACGCGCTCAGCTGCGCAGCTATGACCGACTCGCTTTGTACAGCAACCAGCAGCTCGAGCTGCTTCTGCCGCAGCTTGGTCTGGATAAGGCGGCGGCACTGGCAACGAAACTAGCGCAATCCTCAATGCAGTTGCGCTGCGCAGTAGGCGTCTTCCCGGATCACGGCGGCAGCGCAGAAGCGCTCATCGAGCTGCTGCGCGTTGCGCTCAAACAGTGCAGCACGGCCGAGCCGATTCATCTGGCAGGCTGCGCGCCCACGTCGGGCAGGCCCTCTTACGCACCACCGAATCCCAAGCTGCCACTCAGCCCAGCCATGAAAGAAGTCTACCGCTTGGCCGAACGGGTAGCGTCATCGACCATTCCGGTACTGATTCGCGGCGAAACAGGCTCGGGAAAAGAGGTCGTGGCCCGCGCCATCCACGAGCGAGGCAAACGCAGCGCTGGGCCGATGGTGTGCGTCAATTGTGGCGCGCTGCCCGGACAACTAGTCGAGAGCACATTGTTCGGACATGTGCGGGGCGCCTTCACTGGAGCAACGACCACGGCACGGGGGGTGTTCGAGGCTGCAGCGGGCGGCACGGTATTCTTGGACGAGATCGGCGAGCTGCCCGCTGCGGCCCAGGCCGCGCTGCTGCGCGTTCTCGAAACCAAACGCATCACCCGCGTCGGCTCGACCGAAGAGATCGAGATCGACGTGCGCGTCGTAGCAGCAACCCATCGCGAGCTCGAGGCGATGGTTGCGGAAAAGAGCTTCCGCGAAGACCTGCTGTTTCGGCTCAATGCGTTCACCGTAGAAGTGCCACCGCTGCGCGACTGCCAAGAGGACATCGCGCGCCTCGCTCGCCATTTCTTGGAGCAAGCCAACCAGAGCGCGGATGTGCAAGTCAAAGGAATCGACGAGGGTGCCTTGGCCGCAATGCACGCGTACCATTGGCCGGGCAACGTGCGCGAGCTGCGCAACGCCATCGAGCGGGCCGTGGTGCTCGCCACCGACGGCGTCGTCACCACCGACGACTTACCGCGCCAGCTGCGTGAGGCTGGCACGGCGGTTTCCGAGCCCAAAGCGCTAACACCACAGTCCGGAGGAGCCGGCAAGACCATCCATGGCGAACACTTGGACCAACAAGCCCAGCTTTCCTTGATCAAAGCAGCCCGCCGCCACAGCTTGAAACTGCTTCCGCTCTCGGCGGAGGCGCGCGACGCATTGGCTGCGATGAGCTGGAACATCGAGGACAACCAGCTCGCCAGCGTCATGGAGGCCGGCCTCATCCGAGCCTCAGCCAGCGGCGCCAATGAGGTCGAAGGTGTCCACTTGTTCCCGACCAAGGACCAACCCGGCGACCAGCTCAGCTTCCAAGACGCCACCCGAGCATTCCAGAAACAGCTGCTCAGCCATACCCTCGCCCGGACTGGCTGGAACGTTTCGGAAGCTTCGCGACGCTTGCAGCTATCACGCTCCCGCCTCAACGAGCTACTGCGGAGCTTTGAGCTGAAGCGCCCCGGTTGACGGCTCCTTCTTCAGGGCGCGTGGGCTACTTACCGCCGCCGCCACCCGAGCCGGAGCTGCTACCCCCACCGCCGCCACTTCCAGAGCTGCTACCGCCGCCGCCGCCGGTCCCTGAGGACGAGCTGCTGCCACCGTCTCCACCATTGCCGGAGCTGGTGCTGCCGCCGTCACCACCAGTGCCAGAGGAGCTGGCCGTAGTTGTGCTCGCGGGCGGATCGTCATCGTCGTCATCATCGCAGGCCGCCGCAGCACCAATGAGCGCGACGATGCCAATTGCTGCAAGTAAGGTCTTGAGGCGCATGGAAATCCCTCTCTTGCGCACTACCGCGGCTCCTGATACCGCCCAGTGCACACTATGGAAGATGCAATAAAAAAGAATGTGCGTAGAAGGTAGCGCGCCAGCAACCACTTCGCCAGGCAAGCGGGCAAGACCATGTCCCGCGCAGCAATCCAGCAAGAAGATGAATCCGGACTAGCAGAGCAGACCGGCGCAATCGCTGGCGCACACGAGCGTGCCACACAAGCATTGCTGCAGCGGCAACGCAGCCGCCACGCCTTGCGGATACATGGTTGCGCACTGTTGCACGCATACCGCATCAGAGCAGGATTGAGCGCAGTTCATCATGGCGGCACAATCTGCGTTCGCATTGCAGGCGGCCACCTGGGTTGCGCATGCGGCGCTGGCACAGCTGCTGAACGCACAGGTTTGGCAATCGTTGACGTTGCAGTCCTTTGGTTGGCCCTTTATGCAGCTGCCATTGTCGCAGGCGTTGGAGCAGCACTCTGAAGCCAACATGCAACTGTCTCCATCGAGCTTGCAGGTGCCGCAGGTCTGTGTTGCGGGGTAACAGTTCAGACCCACGCAACAGTTGCTATTCGCGCAACTCTGCCCGTCCCCGACGCAATTGGTGCAAACCTGATTGTCACAAACACCGCTGCAGCAGTCGGAATACGCCTCACATGCTTGCCCTCCCGGCTTGCAGTCGCCGCTTGAGCTGGAGCTGGAGCTGGAGCTGGAGCTCGAAGCGCCCGAGCTCGAGCTACTCGAGCTGGAACTGCTCGTGCTACCAGCAACGCCAGAGCTCGACACGCTGCCACCGGTTCCAGAGCTGAGTCCGCTTCCCGCCTCGTAGTCGTCTTCAACAGCTCTGGTGGCACAAGCAGCAATCGCAGTAGCCGCGATGAGCATGGTTAGGGCAATGGCAGAGCGCAAGGAATCCATGGCTCACTCATATACGCTTGGCAGTACAACTTCTTCCCAAAAGTCGTGTCGTCATCCTTGTGCAAACGCTTCTTGGTATCGGCGAGGTCCCGGCGTCCTGCCGCTTTCCGCGGTCTCGTGTGGCATCTGCGCAGCCCGGCGCGGCGTTTCCGGCCGCTCAGCGCTCATCCTTCGCTCGCAGGGCCATGAGCAGTTTTTCGGGCGTCATGGGCAAATCGTGAATGCGCACCCCCACTGCGTCATAGATGGCGTTGGCGATCGCCGGCGCTGTTGGCACCAAGCCCGGCTCCCCCACCCCCTTGGCGCCGAAAGGACCGGTCTCGTCATCGGTCTCGACGAACTCGAGATCGAGCTTGAAGCCCATCTCGCAAGCAGTAGGGATCTTGTAGTCTGTGAAGTTGGGGTTGGCGATGCGACCTTGCTCGCTGACGATTTCTTCATAGAGCGCGTAGCCGATGCCTTGCGCCAGTGCGCCGTAGGTCTGCCCTTCGAGGGTCTGCTGGTTGATGACCCGACCCACATCGTGCACCGCCACCATGTGCAGAATGGTGACATCGCCTGTGTCGGTGTCGACCTCGACCTCGACGCCTTGAGTGCCGTATGCATAGGTCGCCGACATGTTGCCGATGCCCTTCTCCCAATCGGGCAGATCGCTCGGCGGATCATAAAACGCGCTGACGGTGAACAGCTCGCCACGACTGCGATAATGAATGGCACGCAGTAGCTGACCGAGCTGGACCTGAAGCCAGGGCTCGTCGGGCGCTCCTTCGATGCTCACGACGTTGTCACGTAGTCGGAGCTTGTCGCGTTCGATGAGCCCAGCGAGATCGAGCTCGGGGGGCTGGTAGTCCTGGTTCTTCTTTTGGTAGCGCTTCAGGTTCTTGGCGATGAGTGGAGGCAATGCCTCTTCGGCAGCCGCGAACAGCTTTTCGTGAAGTTTTTCGGCAGCCATGATCACCGCATTGCAAGCCGTGAATGCACCGCGGCTTGCATGGGTGCCGACATCCCAAGGACAAGTGGCCGTATCGGTCTGGTTGATGTGGATCTTGTCGGGTGTCACGCCCACGCTCTCGGCCACTGCCAGCGACAAGGACGAGTGATGACCTTGGCCCAAATCGACGCCACCGGAGTAGAAGTACACAATCACGAAGTCGTCGACCC
>CAZRGL010000271.1:2870-14508 GCA_964599485.1 uncultured Polyangiaceae bacterium | reverse complement strand
GTTTGGGTCAGCAGCACGCCGTCGAGATGGTGATGAAACTCGATCAACACCTGGCCAATCGAGATGCTGCTGTCGAGCACGTCAGGGATCGCATCGTATTCAGCACCCTCGACATCCATCTTGAGAATGTCGACACGGTCGTGGCCGAGCCGCTTGGCAATGGTCTCGAGGCGGAATACCTCGAACACGACTGGCGGGCGCTCGCTGCTTTCATGCGGCAGCAACGAATGCGAGACGTAGGTCGGGTTGGCAGGCGGCGCAAAGCTAGCGCTCCCATCGTGGGCGGCGAGCCCCCAGGGGTGAACGACGAAACGCTCGTCCAAGCTCTGTGTTTCCACCCAGGCAAGGCTGCGCGGGGTTGGATCGAAGGCGTGCACCTGCACGCCAAATCGCTCGATCATCGCCACGTCGAAAGACACGTCCTCACCCACCCCAAATGAGTAGACGACGCTGCTCTGATCGATGTTCGCGGGACAGACCGCATAGCCACCGTAACTCGAGCCGAGCACGAGGGCGTCACGTTGCAACTGGACCTTGGGGCGGAGCCCGCCGAGACGGCGGCGAACCTTGTCCCAGCCGCGTCCGAGCACATGGCGGAGGGTCACGGGCTCGCACCTTGCCCGATGTGCTATGGCATGTCCACCACACGCGATGACCAGCAAGCGGATCGCTAGAACGATCGTCCACTACGGGCTCAACGACCCGACCACCACCACTGGCGGAGTCGAGACCTTCGCACGCAACCTCGCCATGCGATTCGAGGAGGTGCTCTTCATGACCCCTCGGACAATCGATGTGGATCTGGTCAAGTCGCGGCGCTTGGCAGTGATCTGCGACAACCACCACGTGCTGGACTGGCCAGCGGAAGTTCCCCTGATCGGTTTCCAACATGGCGTGGCCTTCCGAAAAATGCTCGCCATTCCCTCGATCGAGACCACCAAGATGGCGCTACGACAGTGCCGCGCTGCCAGCCGGCCACGCACACTCTGGGTCGCGTGCGCTCGCTGGATGAGCCGCTGTTTCGAGACGCTGCACGACAACCCTGCCTCGCAAGTCGTCTATCACGCCGTCGATCTCGATCGCTTCGACGGTCAGCTCGACAACGAAGGCTCACGCTTGGTGCTGCACGACGGGCGCTTCCCACACAAGGGCAGCGAGCTGTTTCCACAGCTGATCGCCGCACTGCCCGACTGGCGCTTCGAACCGCTGAGCTGCACCGCGGAGCAAGTACCCAATCGCATGCGCTCCGCGCGCGCCTTTCTCCACCTGAGTCGCTATGAGGGCAACAGCATCGTCTGCAACGAAGCCATGGCCATGGACCTGCCCTGCTTTTTCACGCGCGTGGGACTCATGCTCGACGGCGAGGAGCTCGACATCTCGGTGATCGAGCCGAGCCGTGCTTTCAAGGGAGGCGCTGACTTGGTAGCCGCGGTCAGCGACTTCTTGACCGGGCTCGAAGAGCGTCGCTACCAGCCTCGTCGCTGGGTCTTGGCCAACGCCAGTCCCGAGGCCAACCAACGAGCTTGGTGCGAGGTGATGGAACGCTTCGATCAAATGAGCAACTGGGACCATTGAGGCGAGCGCTGGAGCGAAGCCGATGAGCGACGACAGAGCCCACCAGCATCGCGTACGCATCTACTACGAGGACACCGATCACTCGGGCCTGGTCTACCACGCCAACTACCTCAAGTACTTCGAGCGCGCCCGTGAGCATCTGTGCGGTCCCAGCGAGCTGTTGCGCTTGTTGAAAGACGACGGCCTCGGTTTCGTCGTCTACCGGGCCGAGCTCACCTATCGACGCGGCGCCCGCTTCGGTGACGTCATCGAGATCCACACCACCGCCAGCAAGCAAAGCGAGTTCCGCATCAGTTTCGCGCAAAATGCAGTGCACGAAGACAGCCAAGAGCTGCTGGTCAAAGGGCGCGTCGATCTCGTGTGCGTCAACGCGGAGCAACGCTTGGTGCGTATTCCCGACGATATGCTGACACGCCTACGGCTCGAGTGTTGAGCGCTCGGCTTCAGACTCATTTTGTCGGCGCAATCCCCGTCCACAACAGATCGACCAGCTCTGTGACGAATTCTCGGGGCGGCATCGCGTCCTGCTCTCCAAAAACGACATCCATCGCCGCGTAGTTGGCAAGACTACCGAGGTAAGCACGCGCCAAAGCCTCAGCCGAGCCACGGCGAATGCGTCCAGCATCCATCTCCGTGCTGAGGTGCTCGGCCAGCGCTTTGATCCCTCGCATCCCGCCGGAGAAACTCGCCCGCGAAGCGGGGTTGGCCCACGCCATCATCGTCAGCGGCATCAGCTTTTGATAGAAGTCGAGCGCCAAGAGCCCCGCCTCGAACAAGGTCTCGCGCACCGGCTCTTGGCCCAGCCGTTCGCGCAACAGGACGGCAAACGCGGGCGGCTGACCGGGCCCCCGCATGGCAGCCTCGAACAACTGCGCCTTGGTCTTGAAGCGCTTGAAGATGGTGCCTTCGCTGATCCCCGCTTTGGCGGCGACCTCGGCGCTGGTACCGAGCATGCCGCGGGCGAGAAAGACGTGCCGGGCCGCAGCCAGGATGTCTTCATCTCGAATGGTAGGAGTTCGTGCCATGGCGCGAGCAATCCACCCGCCTCAGGCGGCGCCGTGCGTCAACACATAGGTGCAGCGAAAACCCAAATCGAGCGCAAGCTCGTGTCGACCGCTCATCCCGCGACGGCTGCGCGACCAAGCCAGCGGCGGCATCATCTTCGAGAGGCCACGAATAGAGGCAAACACACAGCTGTCCTTGTTGACAGGATCGGCCTCCTCATGTCGCTCGTAGAAGCGATCGTCGTAAGAGTCGGCGCACCAATGGCGCACCAAGCCCACCAGCTGCTCGACCGCTTCGCTGCCGTCTTGCTCCGTTGCTTCGACCATCCGCAGCATGGCGTATTCCAGCTGCGCCTCAGTCGCCAACGACATGCCCGCCCACGCCGCGTAGGTACTGGCCCCATACCAGGTCACGCCGGCAACCGGATCCTGCCCCGCTTCGAGGGGCTCGAACACCAAGCCGAGCTTGTCGATCCCAGCGATCTCGAGATCCAGCATGGGTCGGCCGTCGTCGTCACGATCGCTGCCCCAAAGCGATAGAAAGCTCGCGAACTGCTGTCGGGTAACCGCACCGCGATCGATGAGAAACGGTGACATGCGCACCATGTGTGCAGGCCGTTCGTCGACGTCACCGTCATCCGAGCCCATGCTGAAGTCGGCGCCCGGCAGCAGCACCATCTCTGCATCGTCGCAGCTGCGCCGGAATCGCTGCGCCCCGCAAAACGGCTCGATCTGCTCGATGCCGTCGGGAAAGGGCTCTGCCCGCACCGTCGCGATCAGTACGCGCTGCGGCGTGCTGTGCACGATGCGCTTGGGCCCAAACAAATGATCGGCAGCTTTGTGCAACTCCTGGCGAGCATCTGCGGCATCGTTGATGCGCTCATCGACCGCTTTGCAGAGCATCCGATCAACCAATTGCGACAAGGCGCTCGGGGCGCCGGGTACCAGCTCGATGAGCGGGCGGTGCGGCAAGTTGGCAATACGGTGCATGATCTCGAGCAAGGTGTTGCCATCGAACGGCAGCTGCCCAGCAACCAGCTCGTAAAGCATCGCCCCGGTCGACCAAACATCCGCTGCAGCGGTCACCGAGCTGGTCGTCCACTGCTCGGGGGCCATGTAGTAGGGCGTGCCCATGCGCGCTTTGGTGTGTTGGGTGATTCGCGAGACGCCCGAGCCCGTGTTGAGTGACAAACCGAAATCCACCACTTTGGCGCGACCGCTATCGCAAACCATGGTGTTGTCGGGTTTGACGTCGCGATGAACCAGGCCTTTTTCATGGGCGTAGGCCAAGGCGGCCAGCACCTGATCAATCACCCGCAAGGCAGCATCGAGCTCCACCGGTCCCTGCTCGAGCCAAGAGGCCAAAGACGAGCCGCGAATCAACTCCATGTTGATGAAGGGCATGCCCCGATGCTCGCCCACGTTGTGAACCGTCACGATATTGGGGTGGCTGAGCCGTGCGGTGTGACGCGCCTCGTTGACGAAACGTTTACGCATCGCTGCGTTGGCGCCGAGGGCTGGAAATAGGAACTTGAGAGCGCGCGGTTGCTCGAGCCCCAAATGCATCGCCTGAAAAACAGCCCCAAAACCACCTTCACCGAGCATCTTCTCGATGCGGCAGTTGTCGACGACATCGCCGATTTTCACAGGTAGCTGTTGCGGCATCAGCCCACCTCGAAAACCTCACCGCACTCCGTGCAGCGCGCCGAGCCTGCCAAGCCTGCAGGCAAATGGAAGCGCTGCCCACAGTGGGGGCAGTGCGCCTGCCCGCCAGCTGCCGGCGGCTTCGACTCGGGCGCCTCGAGATAGTCAGCATCAGACACGTCGGGTGTGAAATCAGGCCGCACTTCTGCAGGCGGCCTCGATGCAGGCGGCTCACTGCCCAGTCCAATCTGGGTTCCGCCGTGGCCGAGGTTGGCGGGGCTGCGCAGCGGCGGGGCTGCTGTCAAATCCTCGAGCGCTGGCGGGGCTGGCAGCGGCTCTGGAGCGCCAATCGCATCAGCGATCGAAGAAGGCAACGCCAATGCCGCAGGGCCGGCGTCAGGCTCGTCGTCGAGCAGCGCAGCAGGTGGTGATAGCGGCGCCGGTCCACTGGCAGGCTCATCGTCCAGCCCCATCGCGTCGGCGATCGAAGATGGCAACGCCAACGCCGCAGGCCCTGCGTCAGCGACGGCTTCGGGCATGGCCAAGGCTGCGGGGCCCGACGCCTCCTCGACCGAGGCCGGCATGGCCACGTCCAACGGCTCCGCCTCAGGCAGCGCCGCGGGCGTCACACCAGGACTCGAAAGCTCTGCCTCGGCAGCTTCGCCGGTAGGCTGCTCGAGCTCGGGCGCACCGAGCGAGTAGTCCACGGCCAAATCGCCAAACAAATGCGCCGCTCGGCCAGTGTTCCAACTGAGGTACACATAGGCAAACGATGCGACGATGGCCACCGGCGTGGCGTACAAGGCGATGGTCGTCAGATAGTGGTCGTTCATCCAGACGAGGATGTTTCCCCAGGCGTTGGTTGGTGCGAAATGGCTCGACTTGCGGTTGCAGATGGCTCCACAGATGTTGCAAATCGAAGCGATGACGAACGGCGCACACCAAAGCAGCGGTATGCCAAACCCCTGCAAGCCCGCGACAGCGTATTCACCCCCCGCATCCGCCTCTGACTTGATACGCAACGGCAACTTGTAGGTATTGGCGATGAGCAGGAGCTTCTCCAGCCCTGGTCGACCCGCAAAACCGAGCGTGAACTTGTCACCCTCCTCGTCGCCCAAGTCGATAGCGTAGTCTTTGTAGGCACGACCCTTTTCGTGGATCAGCAGCTCGGTCATCGAGCCATAGGGGATCGACAGCAAGCGGTAGAAGGTCTTGGTGTACTTGGTGTTGCCCTCTTGCCACTCGTGCACGTACTTGAGCGCCAGCATGACGCGCAGCTCGGTCACGACGATCCAGCTGGTGTTGAGCACCCCTTCTGGCGGCGTATAAGACTCGGAGGTGAGGGTGCTGAAGTTGATGGCGTCTACCACCGTCTCCTGAAGTCCCTCACCGTGGATCAAGCTGGGCATCACCAGCTCATCCTTGAGGGTGAAGTCCATGTCCGCCAGGGGGTTTTCGAGCGTGGCGAAGTCGAGCGCCCGAATGTCACCGATGATGTCGGCCAAGCTCTGGAAGTGCGCTTGAGCGCCGAGCTCTTTGGACATGTCGGGGGTGATGCCCTGATCGAGCAGGCCGTCGTATTCGGCCCGCTTCTCGCTGTCGCGCAGGATCTCGTGAGCCTGGTTGATCT
Organism: uncultured Polyangiaceae bacterium; assembly: GCA_964599485.1. Classification (GTDB taxonomy): domain Bacteria; phylum Myxococcota_A; class Polyangia; order Polyangiales; family Polyangiaceae; genus JAPYTK01. The sequence continues at coordinate 8,655 of CAZRGL010000271.1, read as the reverse complement.
TGGCGAATGTGGCCGCCGCTTCGGCTTTCTCCTCAGCGGGGCGCGCGTCGGGGTGATATTTGAGCGCGAGCTTGCGGAACGCGCGCCGAATCGATGGGATATCGGCATCGCGCGGGACGCCCAGCACTTCGTAAGCGTTGTCGCTGTGTACGTTGGGCTTCATGACTTCAGATACCGCAGGGTGATTCCTCGTTTGATGAGGATGTTGACGATACGGACCAGGTCATCGAGCCGCTCGACAGCAAACGTCGACTTGCCGCCCTTGAGCTCGATGCCGACCGCGCCGTCACCTTTTTCGCTGCCCAAGTACAACCGGCGGAGTTGTTTCTTGCTGAGCGCAACCATCTCGCCGTCGTCAGCGCGCACGGCAATCAAGCCGTCATCGAGAAAGCAGAGCCAAACTCTGCTGCCTTCACCCAGCGATTCGAGCTTGCCCTCGAGGTAGACCGCCTTGGCAGGCACCAGGGCTAGAATGCGCTCGCTCGCCTCATCGTCCGAAGACTCGTCGTCGGCCAAACCGAGCTTTCCGAGCACCGTTGCCCTGACCCGCTCGACCTCGCGCTTCCAGGCTTTGCGCCGCCGCGCAACGACGACGAAGCCGAGCAACACGCAAACCCCCACCCAAGCCGGAAAGGCCACCTCGTGCAAGAAGGGATTGATGCGCCCGAGCTTGACCCGTTTCCGTGTGCGCCCCTTGTCTCTCTTACGCTTACGCTGCGCTGATTTCTGGCTGTAGCTGCAGCGCGGTACCATCACTTCGACGAGCTCGAAGTGCGGAATCCCGTCCTTGTTGTAGTTGGCGGCCATCGCCTTGGCCACGTCAGAGACCATCAACCCGTCATCGAAGCGCAGCTCGAGCTTGCGCTTGTTTCTGTCGCGCAATCGACTGCTACCGAAACGCGCCGGTGGTCGTCGCTGCGCGCTCTGTGAAACCTGCTCGACGCACATGTTCAGGCCCGCCCAATCGATGGCGCCGTCAACCGCGGGGAGCGTGGGCGGCTCAGGGCCATAACGGCGAGCGCCGTAGCGGGAACGTCTCCCTGGCCTGGCACAGTTGCCCGGGGGATACATTCCGCCTGATGGAGCAGCAACCCAGATGCCCTCTTTGGTGATGGTGACCGAGGCGCTAGAGCTCCCGTAGAGTCGTGCGACCTTACCCCCCCCGGCTTTTCGACCCACATCCACTGATTCGCTTCTGCCCTTGAGCTCGCCTACCGGCCGCTGCCCGCCTTTGTCGACGGCGAGTTGGGCGTGCCGGTCGCTCTTGGCCGCCGAAACCAGAATTTGCCCGAGCTGCTCCCAGGGTACGCTCTTGTCGGCCACGACGACGATCGAGCGAGGCGAGCTGCCCTGCCCATGGCGCTGGCCCCATTTGCGCTCGATGGTGCGCCAGTCTTTGAGCTCGTCAGCGAGCACGATGATTTCACAAGCACCCGAGCTGCTGCCAAAAGCACGAGGGTCAGGCTCCACGCCCTTGCCCGCCACGAGCAACGGGGGCGCTGGCACAACCGACCTGCTGTAAGACAGGTCCTCGTCCTGCACCCTGTCAGGGTCTTTCTTGTACCAGTCGGCCAACAGTTGGCTGGTGTCGAGATGGATGGCTTTCTGGGAAACGATCACCCGCAGTCGGGGAGCGATTTCCGCCACCTCGTAGGGCCACTCGGGCACGCTCAGCTTGTTGGTGAGCGCCGTGGCGTCTTCCACCGCGCTATCGAGCTCACCGCCGAAGTCCTTGCTGCATCCAGGCAATGTCGCCACGGCCAGCAACAACGCCCCGCCACCAAGCTTGAGCCAGGCCCGAGCGGGCCAAACAGCGCTGCGTTTCATCATCTTGACCGCCAACAAAACGCCCGCCAAGAACCCCCCAATTTGCATCGTCACGATGACCCCTAAAACCGTCCAACCGATGATGGTGCTCGCCAGAACCACCTCAGACAGCACCAACAACCAGAAAAGCGTCACAAGCGCCGCGAGCGCCAACCCGAGCGGCGGCCGATCGACGAAGAAGCGCCCCCTCCACTCTGGAAACCAACGGTGGGGGAGCCAGCGCAGCGCTGCTGCGCCCACGAGTGCCAGCAGCGCCATGCCCGCCCCGAAGCCAAGCAACAACCTGGTCGCGTTGCCAAGCCCGAGGCTGTGGCTGAGTCCAAACAAACCGTCAACCGCACACAGCAACAACGCGGCGAGCGCCGCCCAGAGCCAGCCTCGGGGAGCCCAGGGGCGCCGTCCCCTGAACCTGCGCCAGAGCAGCCACAGCCCCACCAGTGCCATGCCCAGATAGAGCCCCTCACAACGAGCACATAACGGCAGGGATGCACCGACGTGCAGCGAACGCTCGGGAAGCTGATGGCAGTAGGGGCTGAGCAGGCGCTCGAGAAGCGGCGCGCCCATGGCTCAGACCTTGCCTCCACACTTGCCGCAGAACTCGAATCCCTCCATGAGCTGAGCGCCGCAGGTAGAGCAGTTTTCCTTCTTGAGCGGCACGCCACACTTTCCGCAGAACGCGAAACCAGGCATCAGCTGCGCACCGCAATTGCCACATTGAACGGTCTCGCCCGGCTTCGGCCCAGAAGCAGCTTTCGCCCCAGAAGCAGCTTGCGGTTGCGAGGGCGTGGCGGCCGAAGCAGGCAGTGAGGCCAGGAGCTTCTGCCAAGCGGCCTCGAGGTCGGAGGCGGCGCGCTCGATCTTGTCATCGTCCTCATCGGTCAAGGCTCGCGCCAAGCGCATGGCGTAATCTTCGGTCTTCTTGACGAACTTGTTCTTGGGATCGCGCTCGGCCACCTCGGCGAGACGCACCATGACCTCGCGAACCAAAGCGGATAGCTGGTTGCGGCGCTCGATCCGTTTGACCTTGGCCCGATCGTCCTCGCTGCCTTGCTGCGCCTGCTTACGCAGCTTCTCGACCTCAGCCCGATCGAGATTCTGTGAGCCCTTGATGGTCATGTCCTGCTTGACCCCGGTCTTCTTGTCCACGGCGTTGACATGCAGGATGTCGTTGGCGTCGAGGTGGTAGGTCAGCTCGATGGTTGCTTCGCCGGCTCGCCTTGGCGGCGTAAGCATGAACTCGAACTCGCCCAGCTTGACGTTCTTTTCGCAGAGCTCGCTCTCGCCTTGGTAGATCTTGATGAGCACCGAGCTCTGAAAATCCTCGACCGGCGAGTATTCACCTGTCTTGCTGGCTGGAATCGACGAGTTGGCCTCGATGAGCTTCGAAAAGATCCCGCCTGAGACCTCGGTGCCCAACGACAACGCAGTGGTGTCGACCAGCACGATGTCCTTGACCTGCCCGTCCTTCAGGATGATCCCTGCTTGTAGCGCGGCGCCCAACGCCACCGCCTCATCCGGATTGGTGTCACGGTGGATCTTGCCGCGATAGATTTGGGCAACCAAATCGCGAATACAACCAACGCGGGTCTCACCGCCGACCATCAGCACGTCGCAGCCCGCCATTCCGTTCTCGAAGGCGCCTGGGTAGCCTTCGCGGTACTTGGGCTTGCTCAGCTCATCGGCTACCGAGCTGGCCACAGCACGGATCCGCTCGAGCAAATCGCTGCAGAGCTGCCGGTAGAGCACCCGGGAGAGCACTTCGTCGAAGCCCTTGCCCTTGTAGAGCTTGTCGATTTTGACGCGAACCTCTTTGGCGTCGGTCAGCCCGTGCTTGGCGGCAATAGCCCACTCGTGCACCAACTGCACCGCTGCGGTGTCACGGCGGATGTCGTGACCCGTTTGGGTGGCGAACTGCTGCACGATCCAATTGACGATGCGCATGTTGAAGTCATCGCCACCCAGATGATTGTCACCTTGCGAGTGGATGACCTCGTAGAATCCGTCGGCCGCTTCGACCACCGAAATGTCGAAGGTACCCCCGCCTAGATCGAAGACCACCATGATGGCCGACAGATCATTGGCGTGTCCGTAATGCAGCGCCGCGGCGGTGGGCTCGTTGATGACCCGCAACACGTTCAGGCCAGCAATCTCACCAGCGTCTTTGGTCGCTTGTCGCTGGATGCTGTTGAAATTCGCCGGCACCGTGATCACAGCTTCGCTGATGGTCGCGCCCAGCTTCTTTTCGGCGTTGCGTTTGAGGTGGGTCAGCACCAACGAAGAGATGCTCTCCGGAGTGTAGTCCTTGCCACGCACCTCACGCGACCAGCGTTGACCCATGCGGCGCTTGGTCGAGACGAAGGTGCTGGCTGGATCAGTGAGCACGAACTTGCGCGCTTTCTTACCGACGACCACCCCTTCCTTCTGTACCGAAACCACCGACGGAGTGGTGGAGTCACCGAGGTCGTTGACCACGACCTGCGGACCGCCGTCGCGAAGAACAGCGATGCAAGAGTTCGTAGTGCCCAGATCGATTCCGACAGCGAGCTTTTCCAAGGCATTTCCCCCGGGGAGGCGACGATTCAAGCACGGTGCTGTGGAAACGACAATGCTCGCCGCGCGAGGCCAACAAGAGCAGGCACTGGCCTACCGAAAGCGCAGGGGCTGGCCTACTGGGGGGAACCGAAGCCACGTTCCTTCAGGATGCGCTGCGCTTGCTTCGAGCCGAGGAACTCGAGGAATGCTCGAGCTTCGACGGGGTGCTCAGCCGCGCGTAGCAAGCTCACCACCACTTGGGGTGAAGCCGCCCAGGTGCCCTTCGCTCGGTCGAGCAAGACGACATCTTTGACGCCCCGGCTGTCAGTCTCGTAGACGATGGCCGCCGCCGCCTCTCCCCGACGCGCGTAGGTGAGCACAGCGGCGACATTGCCACCGAAGATCAGCCGTCCCTGCAAGGCCTTCCATTTGCCGAGACGCTTCAAAGAGGATCGAGCGTAGCGGCCCACCGGCGCCACGTCGGGATTGCCGATGGCGAGCTTCTCACCGGCGGGCAGTTGCTCGATGCTGGCGAAGCGGAGCTTCTTGTGGCTCAGGGGGCTCGCGCCAACCAACACCAAAGCGTTCGTGGCAATTGTCTTGCGGGTGTCCGCAACAACCTGCCCGGCGCGCAACAACGACTCGACGGTGGCCGCGTCAGCCAACACCACTGCATCGATCGGCGCGCCGTCGATGACCCGCTTGCGCAGGTCACCGGAGGCGCCGTAGGCGACGCGCACCTTGGTGCCGGGCGAGCTCGCTTCAAATGCTTTGACGAGGGCAGGCATCACCACCCGCATGCTGGACGCCGCGCCGATGGTAACCGTCACCTCGGCGCCGCTCGTCGTTTTGCAGCCGAGCGTCAGCGAGCAGAGCAGCAGACACAGCAGACACAGCAGACACAACAGCGCGCCCGAGTGGCTGTTTCTAGGCTGTAGGCGTAGCTGCACCGCCGGACAGTTAGCCGAGGCCCAGCTGGTTTGCCAGTGATGCATGGTCAAGCGCGCATCATGCGTCGGCGGCTTCAACCGGCGGCGGACCACGCGCGGGTGCTGACCACGACCGGCACGAGATGTTCATCCATGCGTGTGTCGACGAGACGGTAGCCTCGTAGTGTTCCCTTGCTATCCATCTGCACTTGCAGCAACGCGCCGCGCCGCCGCGGCTCAGTGAGCCTCATGGCGTCGAATACGAAGTTGCCGAGCCCGTAGGCGATCAACTTGCCACGATAGTGCTCAACGGGCTGCACCACGTGTGCGTGGGTGCCCACGACCAGATCCACGCCGGCGTCGATCAACTGGTGGGCGAGCTCGCGCTGTTGAGGCGTCGGCTCGACGTGGTCTTCGCGGCCCCAGTGGTTGTAGACCACGAGGATGTCGCACAGCGGCCGCGCCGCACGGACATCGACGAGCGGTGCGGCCGGCGG
>CAZRGL010000271.1:0-2860 GCA_964599485.1 uncultured Polyangiaceae bacterium | reverse complement strand
GTGTTGGCCCCCGGGGGGCGGCCCCCCCGGTACTGCGCGGGGGGGGGGGGCCCGCGGCCGGTAGTAAGCCAGCAAGCCGACCTTCACCCCGGCGCGCTCGACGACCAGCACGGGCTGCGCGCGCCGCAACATCGCTTGGCCTCCAATATGCTCGAGTCCTGCCGCCTGGATACGCGCCAACATGTCGACGAAGGCCCCGCGACCGAAGTCCATGCTGTGGTTGTTGGCCACTGAAAGCACATCGAACTGGGCGCGCGCCAACACCCCGAGCGCAGCCGAGGGGCAACGCAACGGGTGGGCGTCGACTGCGACAGCCCCGAGTGGCGAGGCGACACACTCCAGATTGCCCACCAGCACATCCGCGGCGCCAAACTCGTCGCTCAGGTTGGCAAAAGGATAAAGCGGACTGCCCGCGCCGCTCGAAGCGGGGTTGGCAAGCCCCCGGGCGTTGCGCGCCATGCGCTTGCCCACCACGGAGGTCATCGCTAGGTCGCCGACGAAGCTCAAGCGAAGGGTCGTGGGCGCCGACCGGGTAGCAATTGTGGGGATCGCGAGCGCGAGCGGCCCCAAGGCAGATACCGGCCGATCGGTGGGCTGCGAGCAAGCGGCGCAAGCCAACAGCAGCAAGGCTAGCCGCGCCATCAACCGCCACCGCAACATCGCTGCTGGGTTCATCTGCATCAATCGCCACCGTTCAAACCGGCACGATCATGACGGCTCGCCTGTCGAGAATCGAGCCAAAACCGGTCTCATTCGCGCTACGCTTTGCGACTCCTACTCAGGATTCACCCGCACAGGGGGAAGATCGATGAGCACACGAACGTTGAGCGCCGCCCAGGTGGTTGCCGCGATTGCACTTCTTTTTGCTACTGATGCCGCCGCGGCTGGCAGTCGCTGCGACCTCGACAGCAATGGCCGGGTCGACGCCAACGACGTGCGTTTGCTGCAACAAGTAGCCATGCGCCGCCGCGCCTGCCCGGCTGGTAAGCAGTGCAACATCGACGGCCGCCCCGGCGTCAACATCTACGATTTGCAGCTGCTCTCTAACGTGGCAGCAGGCCGCGCGCGCTGCCCGCTAGATCCGGCAGCGCCTCCTACCCAGCCGCCTCCTCCACCGGCCACCCCTCCAGCAGCTCAGTCGGCGCAGCGCTTGTTCGAGTGTTTCCACACGTCGGGCAAGTCGTCGCGGCTGGTTCGCATGCAAGGCAACAGCGCGCACGTGTTTTTCAAGACACTGCCCTCCTTCTCGACCACTGGTTGGCCACCCAGCAACTGGCCCGCTGTTTTGCCCCGGCTCAATTACGCGCCCAACCTCAACGCCACGGCAACCGTCGTCGGCGGCAACCCGACCCGCTTTCAATACGGCTCGACGGCGGTCGTCGTCAGCCAGGTCCAGCGCTGGGGCTCTCTGGGCATCGTCGCCTTCCGCGAAGGGCCAATCAACAACGGTTTTGTCTGCCACCTCGTCGAAGGCCCGGCGGTAGCGACGACGAATTCCATGATGAATTTCAGCTGCCCGGCACACATGCACCCTGGCCCCGGCAACTACTATTGGGATGAGCGCCACCTGTTTCGTCTCAACAACAAGGGCGGGGTGGTGTGGCGCCGGCACGTCAGGGTCAACGCCCTGGCCACCACGTATTACGGCGCATCGACGGGCGCCTGGACGCTCAAGACGAACGGCCGAGTGGAGATGAAGTTCCTCTACAAGCCAGTGGTGAACATCGGGTCGAGCAAGACCCGTGACGGGCATTTGCCGACCCATTTCACTGGCTGGGTCCGACAGAACGGAACCATCGTGCTCGATCGGAACCAGGCCGTCAGCGGCGCCTGCGTGGCCGGCTGACCGCTTCCAACCCAACACGCCCTTGTGCCGAGCGGTGGTACAAGGGCGTATGTTCTCCATGTTGCGCGACTTCTCGGCTCCTTACACCGCAGCCGAGTCCTTTTTCTACGACGCGTTCATCGCGCCAGCAGTCGAAGATATGAGCCGGCCCATCGCCGACGAGCTCGTCTCTTCGCTCAGTGCAATCGACGTGTTGGAGGTCGGTTGCGGCGGAGGACAACTGGCGCAGCAGGCGATGACCCGTCGGCCTAGTCTTCGCTGGGTAGGCCTCGATCTGTCAGCAGAGCAGGTTGCACGTGCGAACAAGCGCACTGCTGGCACGTCGGGCGTTCGCTTCGTACAGGGCTCGGCCCTGGACCTTCCTTTCGAGGAAGCGAGCTTCGATGCTGTCGTGAGCGTAGCCTCCATCAAGCATTGGCCAGATCCAGCTGCTGGGCTGGCAGAATGCGTGCGGGTGCTGCGCCCGGGAGGCCGACTCGTAGTCGTCGAAGCCGACCGCGGATGTCACCTCGACGACGCGCGGCGTTTCGTCGCCCGCTGGCGGGTCCCCTCATTGTTGTTGCCGATTTCGTTGGCTTTTTTTCGCACGGCCGTCGCGGGGCAGGCCATCGACCTCGATGAGGCACGAGCTCTGTTGGCGCCCCTACCCCTCGATGACCAGCGCGCCCAACGCATCGAGACGACCCCAGCGCTCATGATGAGCGGCACCAAGATGCAGCACAAGGACTGAGTCTGGTGTTTCGGCACACGCCACCATTCGCATTGCTGTTTCTAGCTCCTAGGTCTTTCTGCGAAGCGGCTGCAGCTTGACGCCACCGGCCAGCTGCTCCAAACGCAGCAATCATGCTGGTCAGCCGGGCAATTAGAAGCATCACCCACCGCTGGGGTGTGGTGACGCTGCTAGGCGGACTGGCAAGCGCCTGCGCACCCGCCCCAGCGGCTCCGGCAGCGCTGCGCCCAGCGCTCACCAACGCGACCGCGGCTTTTGCCCCATCCCTGCCCACTGCCGAAAGC
>CAZRGL010000270.1:12622-14508 GCA_964599485.1 uncultured Polyangiaceae bacterium | reverse complement strand
GGGGATAAACCGCCCGAGATTCCCCTACGGCGAAGCTAGGTTATGAGACGGCCTCCAAACCCCGCCCCTACGCCATTCGGTTTCCCGCACGCCGACGCGGACGCGGACACGGACGCGGTGCGGACTCGCACGACGCGGACGACGCGGACTTACACGTCGAGCGGCGTCCGGTCAGCTGTCGCCCTGGTGGGCACCGAAGATCTGCGCGAGCTCATACGGTTGTGTCACCTCGAGCTGGGCGTAGTCACAGCTTTGCGGATCCTTGTCGGGGCGCCAGCGGACCAAGTGCGTGGTGTGCCGAAAGCGGCGCCCTTGCATGTGATCGTAGGAGACCTCGACCACGCGCTCCGGCCGTAGGGGTACGAAGCGCAGATCCTTGTCACGGCTCCAGCGGCTGGCTCGAGGTACACGCCGGCCTGGCTCGGCTCGCGCAAAGTCGGTCCACGGGTGGGCGGCGCCTTCCTCGAGTCGCAAAGGAGCGAGCTCCTGAACGAGCTCCCGTCGGCGCGCGTCCTTGAAGCTCGCGGCGACCCCAACATGGTGTAGCGCTCCGTCCGTATCGTAGATACCGAGCATGAGCGAGCCGACCATCGTGCCTGGGCCCTTCTTGTGCCATCGGAAGCCGCCCACCACGCAGTCCGCGGTGCGCTTGTGCTTGACCTTGAGCATGATGCGCTTGGCCGGGGTGTAAACGTCCGTCGTGCGTTTCGCCATCACCCCATCGAGGCCAGCGCCTTCGAAGCGCACGAACCAATCGGCGGCGATGTTGCGGTCGTCGGTAGCGGGCGTGAGGTAGAGCGGCGGATTGGCATGCCCGATGGATGCCTCGAGTCGTTTGCGCCGCTCGAAAAAGGCCGTGCCGCGCAGGTCCTCTTCACCGACACAAAGCAAATCCCAGAGCACCAGCGATGCCGGCGTCTGAGCAGCTAGCTTCTGTACCCGGCTGGCCGCTGGATGGATGCGCTGCAATAGGGCCTCGAAGTCCAGCCCGTTGGCACCTGCGATCACAATCTCGCCGTCGACGGCACAGCGGGCCGGCAGCTGTTGCAGCGCCGCCGTGAGCTCGGGGAAATAGCGCCCCAACGGTTTGAGATCGCGGCTTTGTAACAAGGTTTCGTCGCCGTCGCGGAACACCAACACGCGAAACCCGTCCCACTTTGGCTCGTAGATCCAATCTTCCCCTTGTGGCAACGCGTCGACGCGTTTGGCCAGCATCGGCTTGATGGGAGGAGGGGCGGGCAACAGCATCATTCGATCGGCACGCGGTCGAGCTCGGACAGCTGCACATGCGTACGCGCAAAACGCTGCTGTTGGAAGGATAGGTTGCGACGTCTGTCAGAACCGAATCTCACAGTGAGCATGACTGGGCTCAGACGGGTCGCCACTGCCTTCTTTGCTCGGATCCGACGGTGGGCCGCAGCGCCACCACGGTCGGCGCGGGACGACACGGCGGCGGCGACGTGGCGGAGGATCATTGCCGTCGCCTGCGTAGCCGTCGATGGCTCCCTTGTCGGAGCCGATGCCCCACCAATGAGGCACGTAGCGCGCCGCTTTGCCGGTTATGCGCATGGTGCCGGTTCCGCTTTCGCCCTGCTCGTAGTCCACGTCGACCATCAGTTGGGCGTGCATTTGGCGGAGCTTGTGGCCGAGGGCTGCGAGCGCCATCGCATGGCTGCCCACCGGCGCAGTCGCGCTGAGGCTGCGCACGACCACGTAGTCGCGTCCCGAAAGCAATGTGCTGCAGCGTGCGATCATCCCAGTCAGCCGGGCAGATGAGGTGGTGCGTTGGTAGGCGACGTCTACCACTCGGTCGCCGCCGCGTGCGATTGCCCGCAGTCCGACGCGTTCGAGCATTTTGACGGGGAAGTCACCCGCACGGACGAGGA
>CAZRGL010000270.1:0-12612 GCA_964599485.1 uncultured Polyangiaceae bacterium | reverse complement strand
ACGCGTTCGAGCAGCGTCATTTCTTGCCCCAACGCAACGCTCACGTCGACGACCCCCAGGATTTGACGCGGGCAATCCTCGACCAGGTCGTTGTCCAATGCGACGACCAATCCCGAAGCGCCGCGCCCCGGCCGAATGGGTGCTGTTTGATTGGGCAGCACCGTGGGCATGCAACTGGTGGCCGCCAAGACAGCGCATAGCTGGAGGTCACGCCACATCATCGCAGCACGCGCACCGCTAGACCTGACAGATGACTCGTTTCGCCGACCCGGCCATGATGAAACTCGACGCCCACGATCGCATCAGCTCCGAGCTCAGCGGCTTCACCCGCGAGCTGATCGAGCGCAGTCTGATAGCCGTCGTGTGACATCTGTACGTCGACGATGCCCACGACTTGGGCGGGTCGGGGCAAGCTCCTGCCGTTGAGCAACAGCACGCCATGAGGCAGCTCCAGCGACACGGTGGATTGTGGCTCGATCGGCTCGAAGTCGTAGTCGCCGCTCAGCTGCGAGGCGCAGCCGCACACCGATATCACGAAGACGAAACAGCCGAGCCGCGCAACACCGAGCACGGGGCAATGGCGCGCAATGGCCATGCCACTCGAAGTCCCCCCTGGTGTCGCATAATTGGACGATTACTGTGAACCAGCGGTCACACTTCGGTGTTGACCGTTGTTCACATCCCCAGACTGCGTGCTCCGAAATGCGGCCGTCCGGGAGGGGATAAACCGCCCGAGATTCCCCTACATTTTCCTCCGAGTCGCGCTCAGAGCATTTTGCGGAAGTAGTACTCGACCGTGTTGCTTCGGTCCCCAAGGGCCCGGGTGCGGCCATCACGCTGGTAGCCGCGCCGCTCGTAGAAACGGTGGGCGGTATCGAACTTCACGTCACTCCATAGATCCACGAAGCTGGCCGATTGCGCTCGCGCTGCCTCCTCCACCCGCTCACAGAGCACACCGCCGAGCCCTCGCCCGCGTTCACTGAGTGCCACATAGAGCTTCTTGAGCTCAACTCCACGGGGCGCCTCGATCTGGGCAGGCTTCGGGGCGCCCGCGCTCAGCTTGGCAGGAGTCCAGCCAACACAGCCGACCAATTGCTGGCCGCGAAAAGCGCTCCAGAAGGCCCCGCAATCGCGCGCGAAAGCGGTCGCGATGTGGCCGAGCTCGGGCATTTCTTCGAGGTCGAAGATGACCCCGTCGTACTCGGCAAAAATCGGTGCGATCAGAGCGCACAGCTGCTCGCCGTCCTCATCCCGCCCCGCACGAATCACAACCTCATCGTTCACAGGTCGACCTGGTAATCCTTGATCTTGTACAGCAGCGCGCGATGACTGATCTCCAGCAGCAGCGCCGCCCGTGTGCGGTTGCCCTTGGTTTGCTGCAATGCGCGACGAATCAGCACTTCTTCGATGACTCGGGCCGTCTTCTTGATCGACAGCTCGCCACTGTTCAGCTGCAAGCGAATCGGGTCACGCGCTTGATGGATTCGGTCGGGCAAATCGGCATCGGTCAGCACATCGCCCTCTGCGAGCACCATGCCGCGCTCGATGGTGTTCTCGAGCTCGCGGACGTTTCCTGGCCAGGAGTATTCCATGAGCAGTCGACGGGCATCGGGGGTGATGGCGCGGATGGAGGTACCGAGTCGTATGTTGTTCTTCTCAGTGAAGTGATAGATCAGCAAGGTGATGTCTTCACGGCGTTCGCGCAGCGGCGGAACGTGGATGTGCAAGACGTTGATGCGATAGAACAAGTCCTCACGAAACCGCCCGGCTTTGACCTCGGCAGATAGATCGCGATGTGTCGCCGCAACGATGCGAACGTCGACATGGATGTCTTGGTTGTCACCGAGCCGGCGCACATGCTCGTCCTGCAACACGCGCAGGAGCTTGACCTGCAAGGGCAGCGGCAGCTCACCAATTTCGTCGAGGAACAACAGCCCCCCGTCCGCTTGCTCGAAGAGGCCGGCGCGGTCGGCCGACGCGTCTGTGAACGCGCCACGCTTGTGGCCAAACAGCTCGCTTTCGAGCAGGTTTTCGGGAATCGCGCCACAGTTGACGGGTACGAACGGTCCTTTCTTGCGTTCGGAACGTTGGTGCAACGCCCGGGCCACCAGCTCCTTGCCCACCCCACTCTCTCCGGTCACCAGCGCAGTGGTCTTGAACGCTGCGACCTTGGCGATTGTGCGGAAGATCTTCTTCATCAAGTCGCTCTTGGCGAGCATTTTTTCGAAGACGTTTTCCTTGAGCATCTCTTGGCGAAGCACGCGGTTCTCGCGCCGCAAGCTCTCGCGCTCTTCGGCTTTCCGCAAAGTCAGCAGCACCTCGTCGTTCTTGAACGGCTTCTGCAAGTAGTCGTAAGCCCCAGCCTTCATGGCCTCGATGGCCAAGTCGATGTTGCCGTACGCGCTCATCACGATGACCGTAGCCTCATCACCTTTTGCTTTTAGGGTGGTAAGCAAATCCAGACCGCCCATGCGCGGCATGCGCACATCGGTGATGATGAAATCCGGGCCGAAGCCATCGACCAGCGCCAGCGCGCTCTCGCCGCTATCGGCAACCTCGACCTCGTAGCCTTGACGCTTGAGGAAAGTACGCAGAACCAGCCTCAGGTTCTCTTCGTCGTCTACGACCAGCACGCGTTTCATGGCACTCCTTCGCTATGAAAAAATTTCTTACTACGGTCACCCGGATCGCGCAATTACTTGCAGGTGCGCAAGTTGAGCTTGACCTGACGAGCCGATCGGGAAACCACTGCGCACATGAAGCGCCGATCGGTCAGATTTCTCGTCGCGCTGTCTGCCTTGCTCGTAGCCAGTGTGGCCACCGCCCAGACCAAAATCGCAGCTGTCGATGTGCGCGGCGCGATCATGCGAACCGAGGAAGGATTGGCAGCGGCCGCTTCGCTCAAGGGCTTTACACAGCGACGCCAGGCTGATCTCAGTCGCCGCGAGCAAGAGCTCAAGCGCGAGCAGAACGACATCCGCATACAAGCGGGTTTCTTGTCACGGATGGCCCTGGCTCGACGGACCGATCATTGGCAGCGGCGCGTGGTCGAGGCCCAGTCCAAGATGCTCGAGTACAACAAGCAGCTGCAGCGCCGAGAGGCCAACCTCATCAACCCGATCATGCAGAAGATCATCCAAGTGATCCGTCACGCTGCCAACAAGCATGGTTTCGATGTGGTGATCGATCGCGCGAGCGTGCCCTTCATACGTTCGGATCTGGATCTGACCGACAGGGTCGTGCAGATGTACAACAGCGGCGAGGGTGTCGGCAGCGGCAAGAAGAAGAAGAAGAAGAAGAAGAAGAAGGAAGACAAGCCGAAGTAGAGCTTGTCCGCTATCATTTGAGATGGGGCCCATGGCCGAACGCCAAGCCGAAACAGTCACGCTGGACATACACCAGATTCTGCAGATTCTGCCCCACCGGTTTCCCTTTGTGATGGTGGATCGGGTGATCGAGGTCGTGGCCAGCAAGTACATCCGTGGGCACAAGTGCGTCAGCTACAACGAGCCCTTCTTTCCAGGCCATTTTCCGCAGCGCCCCATCATGCCAGGCGTGTTGATTCTCGAGTCGATGGCGCAGCTCGGCGGCATCCTCGCCTACGTCTCCGAGCCCTTCGATCCGACCACCAACCTGATGTACTTCTTGGGTATCGATAACGCTGCATTCCGCCGCACCGTGGTGCCCGGCGATCGTATGGACCTGTATGTCGAAGTGATCCATCATCGTTCGAACGTGTGGAAGTTCGCCGGCGAAGTCTCAGTCGACGGTGCTTTGTGCACCAAAGCTGAGCTGCTCGCCTCGGTAGTCGATCGCCAGCCCTGAGCGACTGCGCGTGCCTACACTTCGAAGGTTCTTGCTTTGCGTCGCAGTTGCCAGTTGCAACCCGAGCAGCGGTCCGATCGTCGAACGCACGTCGACTGGGTCGACAAGGGTCTCCCCGGTCACCACGACGTTGGCCATGACGTCCAGCGATCCTTCAACCTCGCAACAACCGACCGCCTCAGCGGCCAGCGCTCGGCCAAGCACCAAGATCGACACCGTCGACGCAGGCGTTGTCGCAGGGGTGCTGGACAAGACGCTCATGAGGCGAATGCGGCTCGATTTCACCGATGACCCGCTCTACTTCACAGCCTCTTTTGACGGCAGCCAGCGCTTTGCCATGTGGCTCGACACGATTCGGTTCGCCCGGAGCATCGAGAAGCGATTTGGCAAAACGGTCCGGTTTACCTACTTCATCAACACCTGCTTCTACGACACCAAGGTCAAGGGCTCACAAATCGGTCGCGCGCTCAGCCATCAGGAAGTGCTGGTGCGGCGAGCGCTGACCCAGCTGGCGATCAACGAAGGCCACGAGATCGCCAATCATGGGGTCGGTCATGACGACGGAGGAAGCTGGTCACTCGCTCAGTGGCAGAAGGAAATCGCGACCTTTCACGAGCAAATCGACAAGACGTTGTTCAAGCCTGTTCGCGACGGTGAGGGGCGAGCGGTTTTCCCTCGCTTCGCCCCGGTAGCCGGCGCGCCCACAGCAAGCATAGGGAGCCGTTGCGAGCGGGACGCCGACTGCAAGTCGGGTCAATGCCTCTTGATCACTGACGAGCAGCGTTTCTGCAGTCAGGGCTGCAACCGCAGACACCCGTGTCCCTCCGGAACCGCTTGCGGAACGCCCAACTTCAACAAGGACAAGGACGTTTGTATCCCTCTGCCGAAGCTCCCCCTGCGCCATGACGGCGCGCTCCTGTTCGACGCAGAAGGCAAACCGAACCTCGCTCACCCGGCGCTGAAGCCGTACCGCATCATCGGTTTCCGGGCGCCGTTTCTAGCCTTCAATGATGGCCTCATCGAGACGCTCATGTCCAGGCGCTACCTTTACGAAGCCAGCCAGGTCGCTCGGCCTGGTGGGCCACTTCGTATTGGCTACGTCGGGCTCAAGCGCGCCATGCTCGGATTCGCCCTGATGCAGCATCAGAGCGCTCGGACCATTCCGATGGACTACAACTATCGTCGTGCCGGCGTGAGCGGTCAGCGGATGGCCAAGGATTACCGCAACAGCTTGCTGAGCGCGTACCGCCACCCCCACCGCTATCCGTGGAACGTTGGTCACCATTTCGCCCTATGGCGAAATGG
Organism: uncultured Polyangiaceae bacterium; assembly: GCA_964599485.1. Classification (GTDB taxonomy): domain Bacteria; phylum Myxococcota_A; class Polyangia; order Polyangiales; family Polyangiaceae; genus JAPYTK01. The sequence continues at coordinate 7,482 of CAZRGL010000270.1, read as the reverse complement.
GGCTTATTGGACCGCGCTGCAAGAAGCCATCAGCTTCGCGGCCGCAGGTTGTCCCGACGAAACCGGTGCGCGGCATTGTCCCAAAGTGGCGATGGTTTCCTTCCGCCAATTGGCGCGCCGCGTAGTCCGAATGGACAAGCGAGCGCGGAAGGAAACGCCCAAAGCGAAATAGACGTAGGCAAGAGGTTTGCCGGGGTTGCCCCGCGGCCCTGCCGCTACCGCGAGAACTAGGGGTTCTTTACTGCCAGCGTGCATTCGTCTGGATCGGTAGCGCCGAGCAACCAACTTTCGACACAGATGAACCCTGGACCGCCCTTGATGAACAGATTGGCGCCTTTGTGGTGCTCGAGGCCGAGCGGCTTGCGCATGAGTAGCAGCGCTTCTGGCTCGAGCTCGCCCTTGGTAACCAGCGTCGTCTTTTCAGGCTCGAGGCCGCATACACTGCGGTGATTGGCCAGACGTTCGGCCTCAGTCGTGGCGCGGCCGCCTGGGAAATTGAAGGCTTGCTCGGCGGCATTGTCATCCACGTGTTGCGCCACATCGTCGTACAGCCGCGTGCCCCGGAAGCCATAGATGCGTAGCGGGCGCGCAATGTTGCCGTAACAGTCGATGGTGCCGCAGCGCTGCTCGAGCACATTCGACACCGGGGCGAAATCAAGGGTGGGCGGGCACGCGATGACGGTGGGGGGATCAAAGTCTTGCAAACAGCCGCACAGCGTGACCGCGCCGAGCAAGAGCGCCACGGTGTGGGTGCGGCTCGTCATTGGGATCTTGTTCATTCGAGCTCCGGCTTGTTCGGATTCGGTCCCAACCACGGCGGCGGACAGTCGAGTGTGGGCAAAAAGTCGGCTGGGTCACCAGGCACGTGGACCACGCCGGGCGAGTACAGCGACCGAGGGTGAACATGACACTTCGCGCACGAGCCCTCGCGCCCGATTCGCGAGGCCATCACGCGCAGCTGCAAAAGCGTGTCGGGCTCACCTTTCTTGGGTCCGTAGAGCACGGCGCGCACCGGGAATGCCGGGTCCCAGTCGCTCTTCTCGATATAGAAATTGCCGCATCGATTGGCGAGAAGGTCGCGGCTCTCACCCTCCGAGTCGAGCACCCGCACCGTGTAGCCTCCCACCAAGAATGGATCGAAGCCAGAGCCCGGTGCGTAGAAGAGCGTGCCGGCAAGGCTCATGTTCGGCTCAGCCCCGAAATAGCTCGAGTGACACAATACGCACGGCTGGCCCGGGCGATGTATGGCGCTGGGGCCAAAGCCATCGGCCTCGCCCCCCAAGGCTTCGATGGCAGCGTCGCGTTGCGGATCGCCACAAGCCAACACCGCTGCCACCATGCCGGTAAACGCCAGCGCAGGCAGCAGCTCAACAAGCAGCTTCGGTCGCGCGCTCATTCCAGCTCGGCCTCCAAACCGAGCGCGCCGAAGTAGCCGAATCGGTCTTTTGCGAAGAGGTGATTCAAGAACTTGGTGTAGACGACATCGCCGCTGAGGGTCACGCCCCACGATCGACGCTTTCCGAAATCGTAACGCATGCCAGCCCCGAAGGTCAGGGCGATCAGAGGCCCGAGCTCGCGGTCACCCGTACGTACGCTGGGAACACGGACTTTGCCGTCGGCGGTTTGCTCGGCCACGTAAGCAAGCTCATAGAAGTCTGCCGCCCCTTGACCATGGAAGCGTAGGTGCGGCCACAGGCGCACTGGCTTGGCTACATCGACCATTAAGCGCGCATCGGTCGTGGACGCGGCGACTCCCCAAGTATCAGTGTAGAGCCGTTCGCTGGCCCGCAAGGTAGAGCCAGAGAAACGGTGTGCCAGCGAGGCGGTGACAGCGAACCGCTTTCGCGAGGTCGGCAGCTGCTCCAGGGGCCGTTCTGGTGATCGGAAGAAATTGACCGCGTCGATTTTCAAGCCTGCCGGGATTTGAGCGGCGACGCTCGGATCGAACATCGGCACGTAGCGATAGGGTTTGGAGGTGTCCCCGTCTTCGAACACCATCGTCATCCCTAACGAGCCGAAGGTCGCTTTGGTGAGCACCAAACCGAGCCCCAGATTGATCACGTGGCGATCGATGACTTTGGAGAACGCTTCAAAGGGCGTGCCGACGCGGCCATTGACATCGTGGCCCCATTGATAGGCCAGACTCGGGTTGACCGTCTTTTGACGCAGCTCGGCGGCAATGCTGCCGCCGACTGAAGCTGCCAGATAGTCAGGCTCATGAGATAGCGAGCCAGCCACAGACAGATCGACCACATCGAAGCGTTTGTGAGCCTTGAGCGAAGGCACCCAACGCATCTCCTGCCAGCGCGGCGAAGCAGTCGACAAGATGTCCACGGATGCCGCACTGACTACATCGACGAGCATCGCCGCCCCAATGCCCCAGCCATCTGAGGAGTGTTCCACGCCGGCGCGCACTGCCGGAGCGAGGACATGCACATCCATCGTGTCGGAATAGCCGCTCAGCTCCACGCCCAGCCTGACGGTCAGATCGGCGGTGCTCGAAGTGCGCTTGTTCAGACATTTGGCAAAATCGTCCGGACTCTGCGCTTCGAGCATGCACTTGAGCTCTCTGCGGGTAGCCCATTTGGGCGGGCCAGCGGCAAGGCGGACTTCCACTGTCAAGCGCTTGGACACTTCGAGCAGCACTTCCTGCTCGAAGCGCAACGGCAGCCCCTCCCGTTTGCCTTCCGCTGCGATCGTGTGTGGTCCAGGATTGACGGGCATCTCTTGGTCGAGCAGGTCGTCGGGCAGGGTGCTGCCGTCGAGCTTTACGACCAGGTCGTCGACATCAGCGGGCACCTCGATGATCAAGACTGGCAAGCGGCGGCGCAAGCGAGCGGCCTTGGACTTGGCTTTCCGACTCATCCGAAAGCGGCGCTCGCGAGCGCTCTGGCGGGCCAGCTCCTCGAGCTCGGCGATCGCTTCGATCAGGTTGTCGCTCTCTTGCAAGCACTCCGCGAGCAGCAAGCGCGTGGCAGGCCGATCTTCCAGCTCGAGCGACGCACGCGCGTTGGTGATACATGTGCGCCACTCTTCTTCTTCGTTGGCCTCCTTTGCTTGGCGGTAACAACGGAAGGCCCCGAGACTCTTGTAGCCGCGCGGCTTGCGCCCGGCGGAGTCGTCGCCCGAGCAACGGCTGGGTTTCTTACCTGAGATCTTGTTTTGGGCGTTGGCGAAGGCGGCTTTCACCTCCGGTGTTGCGTGCTTGTCGATGAGCTTGACGGAAGGGTCGAGCTTCAACGCGGTGATGAAGACTTGCTGAGCTTTGGCAGGGTCGTTGAGGCGAGCACGCACCGTGCCGATGGCCATCCAAAGCTCGGCTTGCACGGTCTTGCTGCACGCTTCGCCCTCGCACACGACTTTGGCTACCTCGAGCTTTTCGAGCGCTTCGCGGAACTTCTTGTTGGCGTACTCGGAGTCGAAGATCCCTGCGATCAGATCGCGCACAACCGCATCGTTGTCCCCCGCGCCCGCTTTGCCGACAGCCAACAAAGAGAGGGCGATGACCAACAGAAAGCAGACAGATGTCGACTGCGCTCGAGTCACGCGAGTTGCACTATACCTCGCGTGGCGACGATGTTCGCCTGCGGCGCAATCAGTTGCAGCCGCAGCTGCTGCCGAGGCCCGCGCCTCCGCCGATCGCACCCTCGGTGACGGCCTGCAAGTGAGCAGCACCCGGACCCGCGAGATCTGCGGCTACCATGGTGGGATGGGCGAGCTTGCCGCGCTCGTAGGGTTGCACCGTGGCGCAGCCTGTCGACACCGTCAGCCCCACAGCGACCAGCACCAACACAGCAAGATTGCGCACGGTGTTGTTGGGCTCGATGTCTTGGGGGCGATGCACGCGAGAAGTTTATGCAGAGATTGGGCCAGGGTTAGCGCCCGTCTCACGCCACTGATTTCAGGTGGTTGCCTGAGCTCAGCAGCGCCAACATGGCTACGAAAGGATCCACTTGGATCGATCCCTGCGCACAGACATGGTGCCGAAACGTAGGCTGGTGTCGCACCTTCGGCTAGCTGCCGGCTCCTCCGGCTCCGCCTTGGCCTACTGCGGCTTCCTTGAGCATCCCACAAGCCACCCAGTTGCCAACCAGGATGAGATCTTCACCCACCACCAGACTGGTCACTCCCTCGGTCAGAATAGGCATCGGACTGCTGAGCAAGAAGTTGATCTGCGGATCGTTGCTCAAGTTGCACATCAAGTAGGCGCTGTCCTGACCGTTTTCCTCGAAGTACTTGCGGCCATAGTTCTCGTAGGCCGCCATCGCGTCATAACTCGCGCTGGCATCGCCTTCGTAAAGCGTGAGCGAAGCTGCCCCGATGCTGCCGCCATGGCAATTGTCGAGCGTGCAACCGTACTTGCCGTCGAAGAGCGGGAAGATCTCGGTAGCCCAATCAGGGCAGGGATCACCCGTCGACTCGGCGGGTAGCGGGCAGCTTTGCGAGCTGTTGGATTGATCGTTGCCGCGAACCCGCAAGCCGCCTGGAGGGCCGAAGCGGGTTGTGTCTTGTTGACAACCGAAGATGACTAACGCCAACAGCGAGAAGAAGTGAGGCGCATGCAGCGACAGGGCAGGCCCGGGTGATTGGCTCGACAACTCACTGCGGGGATGTCTCCCGACGGGGCGAAGCCGGATTTTTTTTCTTTCCCGCACGAGGTACAACACCGATCGTAGCGGCGCTCGGCGCGACGTGGTGAATAATCCGCGGTAGGCTACGCTAGGGTCGTAGATCTCGGGTGGGCGAAACCCAGGAAGAATGCCATGAAGGTCAAGTCGGTTTTTTCAATCTTGCTACTGTTGCTCGCCTCGCTAGTGGCTTGCACACCCCCCAAGCAACCAGTCGAAGGTGATGGCCTCATTGGCAAGCAAGCCCCCGAGCTGCATGTGGAGCTGCTCGGCGGAACAGGGGCGACCTCACTCAGCGAAGCGCGCGGCAAGGTAGCCATTGTCGACTTTTGGGGGACTTTCTGCGATCCCTGCCGCAAGTCCTTCCCCGTTTATCAAGAGCTGATCGACAAGCACGGCGGGGAGGTGCAGATGTTGGCGGTCTGCGTCGACGAGCCAGACAACGCTGATGCCGATGCGATCATGGAGTTCGCCAACGAGCTCAAGGTCACATTCCCCATCCTCTGGGATAAGGAACAGAAGACGGCAAAGATCTACGATCCGCCCAAGATGCCCACCAGCTATCTCGTCGACCGCGAAGGCATCATCCGCCACATCCATGAGGGTTTCCTCGTTGATGAGCCCGAGGCCATATCCAAAGAGCTCGACGCACTGCTCAAGGAGTGACGAGACTCGAGGAGTCGCGTGGCTCGAGGTTGTGCGGCTCGAGGAGTGACGCGGCTCGAGGAGTGACGCGGCTACCAGGGGGAAGGCAGGCATGGGCAAATCACAGTTCTTTCGCGCCAACGTCGGGATCGTCGTTGCTGGTGCGGACGGACAGGTGCTCGCGGCGCGGCGGGCTGAGCGCGCTGACAGTTGGCAGCTGCCCCAAGGAGGCCTCGATGTGGGCGAAGAGCCATTTGCCGGAGCGCTCCGAGAGCTCGAGGAAGAGACCGGGCTGACGGTAGCGTGCGTCGATTTGGTCGCCACCCATCCCGAATGGCTCGTCTACGAGCTGCCGCCGGCAGCGCGCAGCAAGAAGACGGGGCGCGGCCAAGCGCAGAAGTGGTTTCTGTTCCGGCTGCGCGATGAAAGCCAACCGTTTGATCTAACGGCGGCATGCAGCTCCGAGTTCGACGCTTTCAAATGGACCACTTTGGAAGCCTTGGCCGAAGAGACTTGGCAAGTGCGCCGGCCCATCTACCAAGAGCTAGCCCGGTACTTTAGCGAACATCTTTGATTGGCTGAGCTGAGTCCGCGTCCGGGTCCGGGTCCGGGTTCGCGTCCGGGCCAGCTACGGCTTTTTGGGGCTCTCGAGCTCGGGTGCGTCGTCGGGATCTGGCGGCTCGGGGGCGGGGCGATTGGCTTCTGGGACGTGGCGAAGGTTGAGGCGAATGCGCGTCCATGTAGTCGAGCGGCCGCGCATGGCGTCGACGAGCACGTCGGGCTGGGTCAGATGCTTGGCAGCCTCTGGATGGCGCTCCTTCCAACGGGTGAGGCCAGCCATGGCATCTTCTTTCTTTTTGGCCTTGGCGATCGTGATCAACGGCATCTTCGACTGGCGTCGGCCTCCGCGGCCCTTCTTCGCCGCGGCCTTTCGGCGGGAGGGCTGGACGCGCGCTGGCTCGCCCTCCTGTTTGCGGAAGTGGGGTGGCCAGGGCGCGTCGCCTTGCCCCTGAGCTTCGTGCGTTGCGGACAGCCCGAGCAAGCCCTCGAGCGAGCCAGCGGCCTCATCGATGCCAGCGTGCAAATCACCGTGCTCGGCATAGCGCGCGGGCATGTTGGCGAGACTGAAGTCCGATAGTTGTGCTTGGGGCAGCTCGTCCCAGCTGAGCGGAGCGGACACCAGCGCAGCCTGGTTGGGACGCACCGAGTAGGCCGAAGCGACCGTGCGGTCCTTGGCATTTTGGTTGTAGTCGAGGAAGACGCCGTGACGCTCCTCTTTCCACCACTTGCTCGTGGCATCCTGAGGCAGTCGCTGCTCGACCGCTCGGGCGAGCGCGAGCGCTGCACGTCGCACTTCGGTGAAGGTCCAGCGTGGCTCGATGCGCACGTTGATGTGGATGCCGCGCGAGCCTGAGGTTTTGGGCCAACCGCGCAGCCCGTGCTCGTCGAGCACGTCCTTGACGCAGCGTGCCACGCGTTGGATTTGGCTCCAGTTGGTTCCGGGTGTCGGGTCGAGATCGACGCGCAGCTCATCGGGGTGGTCGAGGTCGTCGCTGCGTACTGGATGGGGGTTCAGATCGATGCACCCGAGATTGACGATCCAAACCAGCTGCGCCAAGTCACGAACCACGATCTCGTGGGCCGTGCGGCCGGAAGGGAACTTCAGCTCCACGGTCTGCACCCAGCTCGGACGCTTGGTCGGAGCCCGCTTCTGAAAGAAGAAGTCGCCCTCAATGCCCTTCACATAGCGCTTGAGCACGAGTGGACGACCGGCGATACCGCGCAGCGCTCCTTCGCCCACTGCCAGGTAATAGTGGACCAGATCGAGCTTGGTGATGCCTGCCTGGGGGAAATAGATCTTGTCGGGGCTCGTCACCCTGACCTCACGGCCGGCCACCTCGAGTAGCTGCGGTGGGGATTTGCTCGCCACGGCTCATCTTAGACCGTTTGTCGCCCGGGCCTACACTCATGGGTAGTCCACGAGAACTCAGGACTACACCAGGCGCTGCGAGGCGCTACGCTCTGTGTTGTGGATGCCAACGCCGAAGTGCTGGACATGCTGGGTGAGCTGGCCGAGCTCACTACGCTCGACGAGGGTAGCCCACAGGCTTTTCGGGTGCGCGCCTACGAGAACGCACGACGGGCGGTGGAAGTCGCGCCAGGCGAGGTCACCAACATGACCGTCAGCGAGCTGCAGCAGCTCGACGGC
>CAZRGL010000269.1:6982-14517 GCA_964599485.1 uncultured Polyangiaceae bacterium | reverse complement strand
GGCCGAGCCCGACTTGGGCGGCGCAGGCAGGCCTCCTCTTTTCGGTCCCGCAGTGCTCTTGACCCCAGCGGGCTGCGCTGGATTTGTCGGAGGGCCGATCGGATCGCACAGTGGATACGCGGTCGGAGCGGGCGGCACCACGCGCGGCGCCACGGTCTTTGAGGAACAGCTACCGAGCCGTCCTGTCACGCCGTAAGAGTTGGTTGGCTGGGGCTCGACTTGACGCCATTGCTTTTTGACGAGCCGCAGCGCTTTGCCGTCGGTGAGCGCAGGGGCAGTTGCCGACGGGTAGCTGCCGTAAATCACACCGTTGCCCATCAGCGAGCCACAGCGCAAGGCGACGCTACCGTCGCGGGGATCGAGCACCGGCCGCGCCACGACATCCATCTTGATGCCGAAACGAACCTGCGCGCCCGGCGTCCCGACGAGCAGCGTTGCTCTGTCTGGCTCGCCTCCGATGGTCAGCTCGCTCCGAACGCGCGCCAAACGCTTTTGCGGCAGCAAACAATGGTCGCGCGTGACCACATGCCACGAGCCCCACTGCGCGCGCTGGCGAACATCGCCCCTGAGCACGACATACTGAGCATTGGGGCATTCTGCGTCACCTGCATAGAGCTCCACGACCTCGAGCGCACCTGAACACGGCCCAGCACCCGCATCAGCTGCAACCGCCCTCGTTGGCGCAAGCAGCACGACGAGAAGGGACAAACAGCAATGCAGAACGCATCCAAGCCATCGCTCGAGCTCGGGCATGAACCGTTCTTTAGCAGCATGGGCCGCACGCAAAAAGCCGCAGCGAGCCCGACCGCACTGGCAACGGGTCAGGCCCTCAGTTGTCTCGACAGCACAGAACACCACCCTCGGAACTGCCGTTCTTAGTCACCACTTCGGCTTCCGAAAGCCATTTGTCGCTGGCTCCGCAATCCCACACAGCACTCGTATCGCACTCGGCCCAAAGCATCTTGTCGGGCAGCGGCGAGCAGGTGTTTGTCGCAACCGGCTCGCCCATGGCGGAGCCAGCGCAACCCACCAAGTTGTTCTTGGTGTTGGCTGCGCAAGCGCCTCCAGAGGTCATCGCTTGCCGTGTAACCCAGAACGATTGGCCCACCACGTCGCTGGGGCAGCCCCAAGTCGACCCTTGGAAATCGAGGGCGCTCTCACAGACATGCCAGCCCACGGAACAGAGATCCGCCACGTTGCAACCTTTGCCATTAGCGTGAGGGCCGTCATCGCCGCCCTGCCGCTGACAAGCGGGCGTGTAGCTTGCTGCAGTCACGACTCCTGGCAGTTTGAAGCCGCCTGCGCAGGCCGCGATCTTCGGATTCGCGGCAATGTTGAGGTAGCCCTCGCGCTGTCCGTCAGAGCAACCGATCAGATCGTCCGTGCCCGTCGTGATGGTGGTTGTCGTTGTGGTCGTTGTGGTCGTCGTGCTCGTCGTGCTCGTCGTGCTCGTCGTGCTCGTCGTGCTCGTCGTGGTGCCCGTCTCCGTCGTGGTGCCCGTCTCCGTCGTGGTGCCCGTCTCCGTCGTGGTGCCTGTCGAGGTGGTATCGGTCGGCCCAGAACCGCCCATGCCGTTGCTGGTCAAGAAGGATTCGCCACAAGCAAACGTCAACAACGGGAAGGAAATACAAGCTATGAAGGCACGCACCAGCTGATGTTATCAGCGATTGGCGACCCAAGGAGCGAATGTCCTGGTGGGACCGCGGCAGCCAAACCGTGAACGACTGTTCGCACGAGGACGCGCAAGTGCGAAGGCTACGCCACTGCAAACGCGCCAACCCCTCGAAGCCCAAGGGGTATGACGGGCGGCCCCGTAATTGCTCTGTGCTCTTGGATGCGACAGTTCTTTGCGCTCGCGCTCGCTCTACCTCTGTTTGGCGGTTGCGCATCCCATCGTTTGTTGTCCGACGTCGATCAGGCGCCCGCGGAGGTGACGGTTGCCAGCTCCGAGGATGCGGCGACCTCTGCTGCGACCCGACGAGCAGCAAAGTCGGCAATCGAGGCATTGCAAGCCGGCCGCTTCGACGAAGCGACACGCGCGGCTGAACAGGTGTTACTGCGCAATAGCAAGAGCTCCTACGCCCAGCTGGTTTGGGCCGTGGGTCAGTACCGCAAGACAGCACAGCAGCTCTGGATCGATCTGCGAACCGTTGCGGTCGGAGCACTCGAGACCCGACGTCTCAATCAACGCTATTTGCGTTCAGCCTTGGATTTGGCCGATCGAGATCTGGTGAAGGTGGCTGGCGCCCTCGCCATCGCCGCCAGTGATCCCGCCATAGCAATCGAGCTCTGCCTGGCGTGTTGGGAGATCGACTGGAACGGCAACGGTCGCATCGACCGTCGCGACAAGCTGCTACTGCAAATCGAGCAGGACCGCGCCGGCGAGCCCATCGCCAGAAATGACCCCCGTCGCAAACCTACCTTCCGCTTCGACCATGGCGACATCGCTTGGGCGCGTGCCTTCGTCAGCTTTCAGCGCGCCGCCTTGTCGCTCGCGCTAGCCTACGAGCTCGACGACGCCAACGCGGCGTTGGCCAAGCGCCGCCGCAAGCTCCCCAAGGAGATCGTCATCCGGCTCGCCCGCCCCGACCGGGTAAGAAAAGCGCGCCTCTTGATCCTCGCGGGGCTCGCCCATTCCAACAATGCGCGGCGGGCTTATCTTGCGGAAACCGATGATGACCGAGAATGGGTGCCTAACCCCCAGCAGCGCAGTCATCCCATGCCGCTTCCGATCAACCAAGCGCTATACCAAACCTGGGAATGGGTGCTCGGCGATGCGACCCGGCTGCTCAACAGCGAGGAGGGCCTCTCGGTGGCCCAGTTCGCACGCCTCACGGGACTCGAGCTCGAACCACCACCCACAGGCTACCTCGACATCGGGCGCATGCTTGCCAAGCCGCGAGATATCGTGCTGCGTCCCAAGCAACTGCGGCAGATGATTCGCCGGCGCGATGTGGCCGGCGTGCTCGAGAGTGTGCTCGGCCACCATTACCGCAGCACCATGAAACCATCCCCGCTGCTCGGCCGTCTCGAGCGCATGAAAGGCGAAGTGAGCCGCGGCGAAGAGACCTTCGAACGAAAACTCCGCTATTTGCTGTGGCTCAATTGAATCAGCTGAGGGCTAACAGACCACGCGGTGTTAGAATCGGCCCGTTGCCATGACAGAAGAAGAAACACGCTCGGTATTGGACAAGCTACGGACAGAGCTGGACGCCAAGGTGCGTGCTGGCGCGCGGGGAGCGGCCCCCGTGTTGGTAGGCGCAGGAATCGCGATGGCGGGCTGCTCAGGAGCGAAGGTTCCCAAGCAAGAGCCGCCACAAGCGGACGCCGGCATCACCGATCCGCAGCCAGACGCGACCGCCACAGCCACGGAAACGGAGACCGTGACCAAGTCATTGGATATCGGCCCAGTGCCGCCGTACATGGCGCCTTGCGCTTGATTGGTCACGAGCCGCGGCAGAAAATAGCGCCACACGCTCTCGATGAGCGGCCCAACATTGGGCGTGGTACCATCGGCGGCGCCAATGACTGAAAAAGAGATCCGGGCCACCATCGACACCCTCTGCGCCGAGCTCGACGAGCAGGCCAAGCGCGCGCTGCAGGTGGGGCGACGCGGCGTGGCGCCGGTGGTTGTCGGAGCTGGCCTGATGGTGGGTGTGGCGTGTAGTGCGTACGGCGTACCCGACCCCGACCCCGGCACGACCAGCAGCAGCAGCAGCTCCGCGGGCGTGGCCGGTACGGGCGGCACAACCGGCACAACCGGCACAACCGGCTCACAAGGCGGCTCCGGCGGAGCAGCAACGGGCGGTTCCACCGGCAGCAACGGTAGCGGTGGGATGCCCTATCCGCCGTACATGGCGCCGTGTCCTACCGTATAGGTTGACCCCCATGACGGAGAAGCGGGCGCACGCCTGCGCGAAGCGTTCCGCCCCGCTGTTGCTCGAGGGCGCCACACTGCTCGACGGTGTTGCCAGCGAGGTGCGGACCGATGCCGCTTTGCTGGTGATCGACGGACGCATCGCCGAGGTCGGCTCCCGGGGACAACTGCCGCGGCCCGAGGGAGTCCAAACAGAGGAGCTGAGCGGTGGTTTCCTCATGGCTGGCCTCATCGACGCGCATGCGCACGCAGAGCAAGACTGGGTCTTGTGCGCACTCATGACCATGGGCGTCACGCATGTGCGAAATCCTGCGCGAACGTTGCCTGCGCGCTTGCCCGCCGCGAGCCCTGAGGCGCGGCCAGACGTGCTGTGGGCCGGGTTCGCCATCGACGCACCAGGGAGCCAGGCGCTGGGCGCCGTGGAAGCTCACAACGAGCAGCAGCTTCGCGCTCAGGTGCGCGAGCAGATCGCCGACGGCGCAGACTTCATCAAGCTCTACACGGGGCTCAGCGCCGAGATGGTCCGGGCAGCGGTCGCGGAAGCGCACGCCGGCGGGGTGAAGGTGATCGGCGACCTGGAAAAAACCAGTTGGACCGAGGCGGCGGAGGCAGGCATCGACTTCTTGGCACATGCAGCGCCACGTCACGCGGCGTTGTTACCTGTCGGAAAACGTGAGGGCTTCGCGCGTGATTGCGCGCAACGTCGCTGTCATCCGATCTGGCGCTGGTTCGAGCTGGTGGATCTCGACGGGCCCGAGATTGGCGAAATGATCGAGACGCTGGTCGACCGCGAGGTCGTCGTCGAGCCGACGCTGACAACTTTGGAAGCCATGTGCTTCGGTCGGGATCCCAGCTACCACGCTGCGGTGGATCCAGCGTCGGTGCTGTTGCCAGCCGACAGCCCGCTGCGCAGAGCCATGTCCGCCGGGAAACAAGACGCAGTTGCAGTCTCAGAGCAAGCCCGCAGCTGCTGGCGCAAGGTACTGGGGCTGGTGCGTCGCTTACACGAGCGCGGAGTACGGTTGATTGCTGGTACCGACACCCCGCGGCCATGGGTTATCCCAGGGGCTAGCTTGCATCGGGAGCTCAGCCTTCTGAGCGCGGCGGGGCTGTCGTCGCTCGACGCCCTGTTGGCTGCGACTCAGCGCAGCGCCAATGCATTGGGGATCGGCCAACGAGCAGGCACGGTGCAAGTAGGTCGAGCTGCGGACTTGGTGCTGCTCGGAGCGGATCCGCTGGCCGACATCGCCAACACGACGCGCATCAGGTGGGTCATGCGCCACGGCGTGCGTCACGATCCGGTGCAGCTCCGAGCGCAGTACGCTTGAAGCACGAGCCGAAGTGCTCATCGATCGGCGGTGACGTCCTCGTCCTCGGATTATTTCGGCGATGCCGTGCTGGTCGCGACAGCGGTGGTAGCAGTTGCGCTAGTCACGGTGACCGTCGGTGCTGGCCGCGGGCGGCGAACGTCAGCACTCTTGGGCGCACCGGCGTCGATGGTACTGGTCGGCTGACTGATCGGGGCTGGGTCGGCGGTTGGAGAATGGGCTGGGTCGGTTGCGGTGGTGGTTGAAGAAGTACCGATGATGCGCGTGCGGGTGCTGGTACCGGCTTGCGGCGAAGCCATCGAGTCGCTCGGCGACTCGTCAAAGCTGCGGGTGATGGTCAGAATTAGCGCAGCAGCTGCCATCACAAGCGCAGCTCCTGCCGCAAACCCCACCCTGCGACGGGCGCTATCGGGCTGCTCTTTGGCCACCGTGGTCGCATCGGCATCGCTGTCGGCGACGGCCTCGTCAGCAGCTGCTTGGTCAGCTTCGTCGCGCTTGTCTGTGGTGCGTTGGTCGCTGGGAACGCGCGAGACGACCGCCATGGTCGCAACCGGAGGTCGGCTGTCCGTCGAAGTGCTCGGTGGCTCCAAGGTCTCGAGCTCTTCGAGCTGATGGTAAGCGCCTTTCGGCTCGCCGTAGACGACCCCCTCGGTGAGCGTAGGACCGAGCGCCGCGACCATGCCCCCCACCGTCGCGAAACGTGATTTCGGATCGATGGCTGTTGCCTTGAGGAACCAAGCGTCGAAGTCGCTGGGGAGCTCGGCGCCGTGCTCGCGTGCGCGCAGGCTCGGCGCTTGCTTGGCCCCGGCGATCACCTTGGTAAAAAAGGCCATGGTGTTGCCGTGGGCTTTGAAGTCGGCAAACCAGTAGGGCCGACCTACCAGCAGCATGAACACGATGTGGGCCACCGCGTATTGGTCGGCTGCCGGCCCGATGAGCGGACTGCCCGACATCTGCTCGGGCGCCATGTAGATGGGCGTGCCGATCTGACCTGTCTCCTCCCCGCGCCGACTCTCGGCCAGAACTTTGGCGATACCGAAATCGAGAATCTTCAGTCGTGGTCGGCCGTCGCTGCCCTCGGTCAACATGAGGTTGCTGGGCTTCAGATCGCGGTGAATGATCCCCGCTGCGTGCGTCTTGTCCAGCGCCCGCGCCAACTGGGCAAGCAACTCGCGAAGCAGCCTCGTGTCGAGTCGCTTGCGCCGCTGCATCAGCAAATCGAGCTCCTCGCCGTCGACGATTTCCATCACCAAGTACGGCGCGCCGGTCCGATCGTCGATGCCCGCATCGAAAACCTGCACGATGTGATCGCTTTTGATGTCGGCGGTAATGCGTGCTTCGCGCTTGAAGCGTGCGCGCAACTCGGCGTCGCGCACAACTGCGGGCAGCATGATCTTCAGAGCGCTGCGACGATGCGTTTCGGTGTGCACGACTTCGTACACCACCCCCATGCCACCCTCGCCCAGGCAGCTCTCCACACGGTAGCGTCCCTGAAAGACGTCTCCCCGCTTCAACAGCTGTGCGGTTCTCTTCATGCTCGAGGGTGTTGAGCATAGCCCACAATGCCCCACGCCTGTCCGCCCGCATCCAGGCTTCACGGTAAGTGGACATCGCCGTTCGGTCGGGCGTGTCGCTACGCTATATACTCTTGGTGGATCCCAAACCGGCATTCAGATGGCGCAGCTTGGCTAGTTGTTGTGCCCTCGTAGCGCTCTGCTCGACGATGCCGGTACGCGCAGCTGATCCAGCAGCGGCCAAGGAGCTCTTCGACAAAGGCAGGGCCGCCCTCGACACTGGCAACTGGCAAGAGGCTTGCCGCCTGTTTCGCGCGAGCTTCGACTTTGATGCTTCCGTTGGCGCGCTGTTGAACATCGCCAAGTGCCACGAGCACGAGCAACGCTGGGCGAGCGCGCTTTCGACTTATGAGCGGGCTCGCTTGCTCAATCGCAAGACCCCAACCGCGCGACGACAAAAGATCAACAAGTACATCAGCAAGCGCGTCGAGCGGGCGTCGCAACAAGTGCCACGTTTGCTGATCCGTGTGTCCCCCCGGGTCGAAGGCTTAGCGGTCACACGCAATGGTGAGAACCTACCGCTCAGCGGACTCGATCTGTCGTTGCCAGTCGATCCGGGGAGCATCGAGATCGTGGCCAGCGCGCCAGGACAGAAGGTCGCCCGTCAGACAATCAAAGCGGCAACAGGCCAACGCGTCGTGGTCGAATTGGTGCTCACACCGCTCGCTCCAGAGCCAGCCACCGGCGACGGCGGGGCAGCCGCCCCCCCCCCCAACCACCCCCCCCCCCCGCCCCCACGACCCAACGCCAAGCAGC
>CAZRGL010000269.1:0-6972 GCA_964599485.1 uncultured Polyangiaceae bacterium | reverse complement strand
CCCCCCCCCCCCCCCCGGCCCGGGCGGCCCCCCCCCCCCCCCGCCGAACGACCCCACTCCGCTGCCACCGGCCGACGAGGACGCAGGGCAAGTTCCGACCTGGGCCTGGGTCAGCGGCAGTGTCGGTCTCGCTCTCGGCGTCGGGGCATTGGTGGCGGCGGGTGATTACATCGCGACCACCAGCGAGCTGAAGGACTTCTGCGGTGAGCAGATCGACAGCTGCGTAGTGGCCAACGACGAAGAGCAGAGCCGCGGTGAAGCGCTCAACACGCGCAAGAACCGCGACATGATCATTGGGCTCACCCTAGGAGGCGCCGGCGGCGCCATGCTCGTTGCAGCAATCGTCGGTGGCGTCATGGCTCGCTCCGATGACACGAGTGAGCCGGCGAGCGTTGGGTTTGCTGTTTCGCCCACTGGGCTGGCGACGAGCATGACGCTGTCGTTCTGAGCCGGCGCCCGCGACCGAAGCGCTTGGCCCGCGATCCGGTGTGAGCTACATCCTGCTCTGCCATGGACCTGCCGCCCTTCTACCCGCCGCGCGACTTCGGGCCCCTGATGAAGGGACTGGTCATCGGCGGTTTGGGGATCTTCCACGTATTCTTGGCACAGTTTGCCATCGGCGCCGGCTTCTTGATGACCTACTTCGAGTGGCTGCGCGGCCGCGGCAAGAGCGAAGACGCCGGCTTGTTCTTGAAGGGCTACTTTCGGGTTTTGGTGTTGGTCAGCTTTGTAGTCGGTGCGCTCACCGGCGTGGGCATGTGGCTGACCAGCATTCAAATCGGCCCGCAGACCATCGGACGCATGGTCGAGACCTTCCATTGGATTTGGGCCGTCGAGTGGGCGTTCTTCTGCGTCGAGGTCATGTGCGGCTACATCTTCTATCGCTACGCCGAGAGGCTCTCGCATCCTGATCGGCTCAAGCTGTTGGCCTTCTACAGTATCTCCGCTTGGCTCAGCTTGTTTTGGATCAACGGCATTCTCTCCTGGCAGCTCACTCCCGGCGACTGGCTTCAGAGCGGCAACATTTGGGATGGATTCTTCAATCCCAGCTTCTGGCCCTCGCTCTTGTTCCGCACCGTAGCGGCGCTGGCCACCGCCGCACTGGTGGCAGCGGTGGTGATCAACACCATGGATATCGATCGCGATCGACGCCATGCCTTGTTGCGTCAAGCTACCCGCTTTCTAGTTCCCATGGTGAGCATGCCGCTGCTAGCAGGCTGGTTCTTGTGGGTCATGCCAGCCGACAGTCGTGCCTGGGTATTGGGCGTCAGTCCGGCAATGAATCTCTTCTTCATGGTGGGCGTTGGGGCCTCGGCGCTCATCGCGGTCTACGCGCTAGCGGGGATGTTCTACCGCCGCTTGTACATCAATGGGGCCACGGCGTTGCTACTGGTCGCACTCGCTTTTGGCGCGAGCGCCGGTGGTGAGTTCGTGCGTGAGGGCGCACGGAAACCCTTCACCATTCGCGATGTCCTCTATTCGAGCTCGATCACACCATCGCAGGTGGCTGTGCTGCGCCAGCACGGCTCGGTGAGCGCCGACCCATATCCGCTACTCGACCCTGGCAGCTATGCCAATCAACAGGTCGCTCTGGGCCAGCGCGTCTATCGCTTCCAATGTTCAGCGTGTCACACGCTCGGCGGCATCAATGGCTTGGTGCATTTGACCGGTGGATGGAGCATCGCTCAACAGCGCCTCAACATTGCCAAGCTCCAGCATACCAAGGCGTTCATGCCGCCCTTCGCAGGCACCCCCGCCGAGCTCGAAGCTCTGGTTCAGATGCTTCGCTGGCGCGCTGCCGACAAGCCAACGAGCTGGCCCGTGTCGAGCAAGCCGCAGGTTCGCGCACGTCTTGCCCGTTACTTGGCTGAAGCCGGCACGAAACCGGGCAGCGATTCGGATCCAGCCGCCTTGGACGCGGAGGACAGGCCATGAACGCAGCCTTTCCCTTCGGCTTTCCCGCCCCAACCGCTCTTTACCTGACGCTCTATGCGCTCACATTCGCGGTACACTTGTTGTTCATGCAATACGTGCTCGGCGGCAGTTGCTACCTGGCCGTCAGCGCGCTGCTCCGAGGCCAAAACGCGCCCGCGCCAGAGCCAGGCTCGACGCGCTACAAATTGCAGGATTGGTTGCCCTTCGGCGTAGGGCTGACCATCACCGCTGGCGTGGCGCCGCTGCTGTTCTTGCAGGTCCTTTTCGAGCACCGCTTCTACACCGCGAATCTGCTCCTGTTTCATCGCTGGATGGCCATCGTGCCAGTGTTGATCATCGGCTTTTATTTGCTTTATCTGGGCAAGAGCTCTTTCGCCCGCCTGCGGCCGCGTCTTCGTCAGGTGGCTGCGGTTATCGCCGCCGCATGTTTTCTGTTCGTGGGCTGGTCGTGGATCGACAACCATCTGCTGTCGCGTGATAGCGCTGCTTGGATCGAAACCTTCGCGTCTGGTCGCATGACCTACAACCCCGCCGAGACCATCCCGCGGCTGCTGGTGTGGCTGTTCAGCGCGGCGGGCAGCATGGGTTTGATCGTGGGCTGGCAGCTACACGCCAGCGATCGGGACGGCGCCCGCACCGCTGCACAACAGCACCGCGCGCTCGCCCGTTTCGTGATCGGCGGGCTGCTGTTGGCCGTCGCCGCCGCTTTTGCGTATGGAAAACTTGCCCCCTTCGACGTCGCTGCCGTGCTCCTCTCTCGGCTCTGCATACCATTCACGATCCTTGCGGCGGCCGGGCTGGGCGCTCAGCTGCTCAGCTGGCTGTGGCTATGGCTTGGCGGATCGCAAGCGCGTCGCCTTCAGCTCGTCGTTGCCAGTGTGGGATTGGCTGCAACCTTGGTGGGCATGAGCGTCATACACGAAGCGCTGCGCCTTTCTGCCTTCAACATTTCGACGCTATATGAGCGGCACGCGCAGGCCGCCCGCGCCGGTGGCTTCCCCCTCTTCGTGGTCATGGCGCTGCTCGCCGCAGGCATCATCGGCTTCGCGGTGCGTGTCGGTGCACGAGCCGCGCGCGAAGGCGAAGCCGAGTCGACGCCTTCGTAGTGCAGTTTTACAAAGCGTCTGCAGCTCGTATGATCAGCACATGGGCATGAGGCAGCGGACGGGCAAGCTCGCTTTCTTGGCGGCGTCTGTAGTGATCTTGGCTTGCGGATCCAACGTCGACTTCCATTCCGCTGATGCGGGAGCAGGAGCATCGAGCGCCAGTGGTTCGAGCGGCGCGGGCGCAGGCAACAGCACCAGTAGCGGTTCAGGTGCTGGCAACAGCAGCAGTGGTTCGGGCGCAGGCAACAGCTCGAGCAGCGGTTCAGGCGCGGGCAATAGCTCGAGCAGCGGCTCAGGCGCGGGCAACAGCTCGAGCAGCGGCTCGGGTGCTGGCAGCACAGGCTCGACCAGCAGCGGCGGGCCGCCACCACCACCACCCAGCGAATGGTGTGGTGATTGCGCCGAAAAAGCCGTGGATGGCCCTTGCGGATCGGCCATGAACAACTGTCACAACGACTTCGCCTGTGAGCAGTTGCTCAAGTGCCACAACGATTGTGAGTGGACCGAGCAATGCAACGTCGCCTGCGACTCGGTCATTCCGAGCGGCGTACCCCTGCTGAAACAACTGATGGGCTGCGTAGCTTGCAACTACTGCGCCGGCCCCTGCGCCAACAGCTCGCTGATGATGTATTGCAACTGACCCTAATCCGGGCAGCTGGGCTAGCTTCCGCTCCCTAACGCTAGCTTGATGGCGAACATGTCGTTGTCGTTGCTCGGACCCAGGGTGGTGCTGTCCAGAACGAGTGTTCCATCGTACCGGCCAACTACGACGATACTGCCAGCAGGTGTGAATGCTACTGCGGTTGCTTCCGCGTCCTTCAGTTGTTCGTCACCGAGCACCATGCTGGCGATATGCGCCCCTGTGTCAACCGATAGCACGGCGACGAACAACGCCTTGCTGGCTGGCGCCGCTTCGAGTTTTGCACCGCCGAAGTCGATGGTCCCGCTGAAGGTCCCCGCCAGAGCGGCCACAGTACCGTTCGGCGTAGCAGCGATCGCAGTGGCCTCTTGCTCTTTCTCGTCGCCGAAGATCTTGCCCCACTTCAATTGACCGTCCTGGTGCGCAAAGCGCGCCACGAACAAGTCACTCGTGCCGGCTGACATACGCGTGCTACCGAGCTCGATCGATTCGGAGAAACGGCCCGTGACCAACAAGTCACCCGCAGTGATGGCTGCCGCGAGAGGTGTCTCTGCGCCGTCACCGGTGATGACCTTTGCCCACTTCGTGCTGCCCAGCTCCGTATCAAGACGGGCGACGAAACCATCCTCCCCATTTGCGATGATGGATTCGACGAGCGACAGGCCCATGCTGTATGAGCCCACCGCATAGAGGTGATCCGAGTCGGCGACGATTGCGTTCAACGCGTTGGTTGCCGCCCCTGAGAAGCCCCTGGACCAGATGCACTTGGCGGTGACATTGAACGTCGCCAAGAAGAGATCGGAGGTGCCCTGCAAGTTACAACCGGTGGTATTGAAAGTGACATCAGAACCCGTGAAGCCCCCCCCAATCACAGCGATTGCCGTGGTGCCGAGGGTGGCGGCTGTCCGCACGTCGATCTGTGTCCCACTAGCGCCGAATTGACCGCTCGCAAGGTGATTGCTGCTGACATCGAACCAGCCGATGAAACCATCGTGGCTGCCATTCGCTTGCATCAACTGGCCACCGAGACTGAGCTCGTGAGCGAAGTTGCCGGCGATGAGCAGCCTGCCATCAGCGGTCGTCGCAAGCGCTGTGGCATGCTGATCTTGCGACTGGCCAAAGCTCTCGGCGGTTGCGGCCCACACATCGTCGACCTTCACGAGGAGCGCATCGTAGCCTCCCGACATGCTCAGCGCGCCGCCGATGTTCAGGGGATCACTGTTGGAATAGCCAGCGATTCGCAGCGCCGCATCCGTGGCAGCCACGTCGGTAAGCACGTCGTCGCCCTTGCCGCCGAATGCAGCGCCCTTGAGAACCGTCAACACCTGCGTTGGGCCCTGCCCGCCGCCGCCGAGCGCGCCTCCAGCCTGTCCGCCACCACCCTGCTGTCCGCCGCCCTGTCCGCCACCACCGCTTGGCTGTGCCCCGCCTCCGGCAGCGCCTCCACTGGTGGTGGTCGTCGCTCGTATGAAGTTGGCGTCGGGGGTGCAATTGGCCAGCGCCACGGCCCCAAGACCGATCAAACCGCAGCCGAGAGCACGCATTGACAGCACCCAAAGACCATAGAGTGACCGCCGACAGCTGCGCAACGCGCATGTCGCGCTGTTGTCCACCAGCCGATGCATTAGGCTACGCTCGGATCGCCAAGGTATTGAAATCACAGTTGGCACGCGCCGTGCTCCCCTGAGGGGCATGAGTCGAACCGAAAGCACAACTGCCGTTCTTCTAGTCGCCCTGTTTGCAGGTTGCGGTGGCGACGGAGCGCTAACTGATGATCCCGGCGACACCAGCACGAGCACGACCACCTCGACCACCACCGTGACGGACACACCGACTGCAACAGACTCTGTCGACACCCCCAACGAGGGCCCAGTGCTCTACCTGAGCTTCTTGTCGCACAACGAGGAGCCCAACTTGGCGAAGAACCGGCCCGACTGGACCGCGGACGAAGCCTTCTACAAGGAGAACCGCGCGCTGCTGCGTGAATTCGTCAAGACCATCACCAAGGCTGGAGCCGCCTTCACCTTCCAGAGCGACTGGAACTACTTGATGGCCACCCAGATGTTCGAGACAGCAGACGTGACGACCGACACCGACGGGCTGTCAATCCTGCATTGGATGAAGGCAGCTGGCGTGCAGATCGATCCGCACGCCCACGAGAGCAGCCACAACTATGCCGACGTCGCCTACCTGCTCACTGCCAACGGCCTCGAGCCCACCAAGGTGGTCGGCGGCTTTCTCTACGATCCGCCCAACAACTTCCAGGGCTGGGAAAAGCACATCGATGGGCTGAACGGTGACCAATACCCAAGCTACTTTTGGCAGGCCGACATCCTTTGGGGCGCCGCGACCCTCAACCATCAGGGCAACGACGAGACTTCCTCGGGGATCTGGCGACCCAAAGATCGCTACAACTTCACGGAGCACGACGACGCGCAGCGCTTGCTCTATGTCGCCAGTTGCGACTCGAGATTCTCTGGAGTGAAGAAACTACTGGCCGACTTCGATGCCGACGCCGCACCTGCCGATGGCTTCTACACCGCCAGCATCATGTACCCCCAAGACTTCATGACGTCCCAGACCATCGAGGAGATCGCCGGCATCATCGCCCAGCTTCAACCGCGCGTGGACGCCGGACAGGTCGTATGGGCAACCATCAACGAGCAAGTCGCCGCCTGGGAGAATGCCGGCAGCGTTCCCTCACGCCATCCCTGTGAAGAATAGGACGAGCCCTATTGGAACAGGCCGCTCGGGCTCGGCAGGTCGCGTTGCGAGCGACGCTTCTGCCCTATGTCTGAGAGGACTTTGGCCGAGCGGACATTGCTCGAGCGCGCTACATCGCAAATGCGCACTTTGCCCTTTGCCAATGTTTGGCTGTTGTGATCGTAGCAATTGCGCTCCTTGGTGGCATGGCCAGGCGCCGCCGCGATGACGAGCCGATCGACCTTGATGATTTCGACGACCTCACCGACTTCGAACTTGAGCACGTCATCATGAGCGCGGGCGCTGGCCAGGAGACTGTCGCCTCCTGAGAAGGTGGCCAATCGGTCCGCATGAAGCGGCTGGCCCGAGAGCCACGCTGCGGCGGGCGCTCCGACTGCCGCCGCCAAGAAGAACGAACCTGCGAAAACCTTTCCAATCAACAGCTTATTCATCACTACACCACTTCCAATGGACGCACCTATCCTGCTGCCCCACGCACCCAGAGCGTGGGGGCCCCAACCACCAACACACACCATCGCCTACTACTTCCTCTCAGCTGTCCGGCGGATTCGGTGTTTTATGCAGCCC
>CAZRGL010000268.1:12155-14565 GCA_964599485.1 uncultured Polyangiaceae bacterium | reverse complement strand
CCGCGTGTCGCTTCAGAAACTCACTTCGACAGTGGTGTAGGCAAAGTGCTCGGTCTCGGCATCTTGTGCGTATGCGGTCAGCGCTTCGTTTTGTTTGAGATTGCCGGGGAAGAAGACGCCGTAGAGCACTGCTATGCGGGCAAACTCGAGGAACTTCAGCTGCGCTTTCACATCGAGCTCGTGGCCAAAGTGTTCCAGGTCACCGCGCTCTTGCATGGCCTGGAACAGGTGATGAGTAGCTTTGACAGTCAACCCCTCGAGCGGCGCTGCACCGATGCTCGAGCTGATGTCTCGCAGTCCACGATCCAGTGTGTCTGAGCGCATGTTGAGGAACATGTCCATCTCGCCGTGAAACTTGTGCCCGGTCGGGTAGGGCAGCTCGAAGGTCTTGACGGTCTTGTCGCTGGTGTTGTCGTCGCCTGACAAGAATGCTGCGTTGAGCTCGATGTGCGGCTTGCTGGGGACATCGAAGGTCGCACGCAAACCGGCGCCAACCATGAAGGCCGCGTGGCTGGTCTCTTCATCGTGGCTGCCGCCTTGGTAATAGCCCTCCAAGCTGTAGCGAAGCATCTTGCCGAGCTCACCGTTGAAGAGCCCACCGAGGGTGACCATCCGTCGACCGGTGTCGGTGTCGAAGTCGAACACGCCGAGCACATTTGGGTGCAGCTCAGCCATCATTTCATGGCCGAAACACCAGCCGACCACGTGTTGGCTGCCACCCTCGCCCCCGTCGGCAGCGCGGTCTCGCGCCAGGGCCCAGAATGCGTCCACTCGCGTCTTGGCTGCATCGAAGGTGAAACGTGCGCCGTCGAAGGAGCGCGCGTTTTCCAACCAATCGAGCTTGCCGACCAAGCGCTCGTTGGCAAACCCAATCTCTTGGCGGCCGACGCGCAACTCGATGGAATCGATCGGCTTGAAGAACGCGTAGGCTTGATGCATGTCCAAGCCGTCGGCGCTGATGTCTCTGACCAAGTCGCCCTCTTCGCCGTACGCGCGCACGTCCTGCAGTTGGGCCATAACGCCGACCATCTTGTCGTAGCTCGCGCTGAGGCCGAGTCGCGCGCGATGGCGGAAGGAATCGCTCACTCCGCCACTGATGAAGTCATGTCCCTCGTGGTGGCGGTAGCGCAACCGATACTGAGCGTTCGGTACGATGTCGATCCGCTCGAGCAAGGATGGCTTTGGTGGGGGAGCTGGAGCGCTCGATGCGGGCTCCCCTCGTTGCCCCGGGCGTTCGCCAGGCCCCTTCCATCCGGTTCCGTCGCCTCTGCCGGGACCGCGCGAGTTGCCTTGCCCGCGGCCGGAGCCGTGAACATGGGCCGGCTTGTTCTCGGGGGTGGTCGTCGCAGCAGCGTTGGTAGCAGCGCGCGCGGGCTCGTCCGCAAGCTTTTCATTGGCCGGGCCCTCGCTGGGCTTTTCCACGCCCGTTGTCTTGGCAGCGGGCTTGTTCGAGCTGGCTGGCTTTTTTGGGGCCTCTTCTTCTTGCGCAGCGGCTAGCGGCGTCGTTGTTGAGAGCGCAAGAGCCGAAGCTACGACAGCGATGAGCAGAGCGCGTGACATGTGGACTCAGATCCTTCCATGGTCACAGCCCTCTGCCCAGCTCCCTCGGCTCTTATCCCCGCTGCCGGTCATCGTTCCGGCTCACCGTTCCGGGTCATCCGGGTCACATGTCGGGCTCACTCGTGAATTCGAACACGTCGGGGGCAGGGCGGGGCGCCGCTATGGGCAGCTGTAGACGTATGCGCTCCCAATCACGAGTGGTGGTTATCTTCAGTGGCTTGACCAGCGTTCGCCGTCCGGAGCTGGCTGCCACGAGTCGGTAGTCGCCAGCGGTCAGCTCGATGGTCTTGGCGCCGCGCCAGCTGTGGAGCTTCTGCTTGCCGGCGAACAATTGCACGGCGCTGGCGGCCGGATCGACCTCTACTTGCAGGCTCACCTTGTGCACTTGCAGCATCACCGGGCCGAGCGGCACCACCTGGCCCGGGGCAACCTGAACGATGTGCTCGATGGGGCGATAGTGATCGGCCTCGAATCGCACGCGGTGTTGGCCCGGCTCGAGCGCAATGAGCTGTGCCGCGTTGCTCAAGGTGTCGTCCACAAACACCTGCAGCCCCGGCTGAGCACCCATCACGCGGACGCCTTGTCGCAGATCCTCGGCTGGGATTGTCAGCTCCACGCCCACATTGCGACCCGCGCCCAGCTCGGTTTTGTTGCTGATCACTGAGGCGCCGTCGAGCGCGACGACCTTGATGGTCTTGGGACCCGCAGCAGCGTCGTCGAGCACACAGGGTTG
Source organism: uncultured Polyangiaceae bacterium (assembly GCA_964599485.1). Classification (GTDB taxonomy): domain Bacteria; phylum Myxococcota_A; class Polyangia; order Polyangiales; family Polyangiaceae; genus JAPYTK01. Next base: position 12,272 of record CAZRGL010000268.1, on the reverse strand, counting down.
GGTGTCGCACACCCGCCGACCGTCGATGAACACCGCGACCTCGTCGAGCGGCGGGGCCGCCCGAGGGGGGGCGCGGATTGGCAGGTTACCGGGTGCCCCCACGAAAGCCCCCCCGTC
>CAZRGL010000268.1:0-12145 GCA_964599485.1 uncultured Polyangiaceae bacterium | reverse complement strand
GCCGGATGGGTGACGCTGATTCGCAGTTGCCCGGTCCCCGCAACCAAAGCGACCGGGTCGACGCCCAGCTCACGAGCGATGGAGTCGCGCGCGAGCACCGCGCCGCCAAAAGCGCCCGCCAGCACCAAAGCAGCTGCGATGGCGGCTCGTTTGCGTCCGCGCCTGCGCTTGCCGTCCCGCTCGTCAGCGTCGAGAGGAGGTGGCCGGGTGCTGATCGCCTCGCATCCGCCATGAGACGTCACGGCAGCCCATTCGGGGGTCATGGGGGCACGCCGTGGCGTCGTGAGCTCGTCGACAGCATCGTCGTAGGGGCTCGAAATACACCGGTCACTATATGAGGGAAGCTCGCTCATGGTTGTCTGCTCGCGTTTCTTGCTGGTGGCGGCCCGAAAACGAACGGTAATCCCAGCTTCCGCAGTGGGCCGAGTTCCTCGTGCTCGGCCCAGCAATCGGCACGTTATGCTGGTTCTTGCTGCGCGCTGCTCGCCGCCAGTTGGTGCAACTCGAGTGAGTCGGCGGGCAAGCTCTTCTTGGCCAGATCCACGAGGCGCTGGTGGTGGGTGAAGAACAGCACCTGGGTGATCTTGGACAGCTCCGACAAAAGCTCGAGCGCTGCTTGCGCACGCTCATCGTCGAAATGGATGAGGATGTCGTCGAGCACCAACGGCAACATCTCGCCGCGCTCGGCAAAGCGCTCGAGCGTGGCGAGGCGCAATGCGAGATAGAGCTGGTCGCGGGTCCCGTCACTGAGCCCAGCCACGCCGAGTCGCTCGCCACTCGTGCGCACACAACACAGCTCTGGCTCGTCGCCGCCGCTGTAGTCGACCACCATGCCGCTGTATCCTCCCAGAGTCAGGCGACTGAACAACACGCGTGCGCGGGCCAAGATGGGGCCTTCGTTCTGTTGCCGGTAGCGTTCGATTTCCTGCTCGAGCACCAACACCGCGAGTCGCTTGCGCAGGTATTCCTCGGTGTGTTGGCGCACTGTGGCCAGGCAGCTCTGCACCTCGGCGGCGGCTCCGAACGCGCCTGGTCGCCGCTCGAAGCGTTCCTCGAGCGTCACCCGGTGGGTCGCGATGTCACCGTTGAGTTGGGCGATTCGCTCATTGAGCTCGTCGAGCTCTTGGTCGAGAGCGAATACTCGAGGGCGGACCTCGTCAGCGTCGATTCCGTGAGCCAAAGCCACCAGCTCATCGATGGTCGATCCTTCGCCAGCGTCGAGCAGAGCGTCCTCAATTTCTGCCAGGCGCGCGTCAATCGAGCGCACCTCCTCCGAGCGCAACTCGGCCTTCTCCAATGCTTCGACGTCGCTCACGCGCGCCTCACGCAGCAATTCGCCGAGCCGAGCCTGGGCCTGCTGGCGCCGCGTTTCGATGCTGCTGAGCGCTTGCTGTCGCGTGTCGATTTCACGGTCGAGAGCGGCGGCTTGCTCAGCGTCGCTGCGGGCTTGCCGATAGCGGCGCGAGAGCTGGTCGGCGGCGTGCTCGACGGTTGGGCTGTCGGCCAATTCGACCGCATGCAGCTCACAAAGTGCTCTCACATCTGCCGAGAACGCGGTCGCATCCCGCTCGATACCCCGAATGCGACGCTGCATTTGCTCTGCCTCTCGAAGTTTGGCCTGCAGCGCGCGCAGTGTGGTGAGCACCGCCATCGCCTCTTCGACCGAGGCCTGAGCCGCCAGCCCGATGCGGCTCATGCACTCCTTCCAAGAGTCGCGCCAAACCTGCAGCGCTTCCTGACTTTGTGCGAGCCCTAGCAGCAGCAGCTGCGCCTCGGACTCGAGCGTGCGCTGGGACTCAATCAAGCTCGCGCGACGGCGTTCCAGCTCCTCATTGCTCGTGATGAGCGGCGCAGCCGAGTCGATCAATTCGCCGAGCAGGCCGCCACTCGACAGCTCTCGGGTGACGCCGGTGAGTTGCTGCTCAATCGCGGTCTGTAGATGGGAGCGCTGGGCCAGCAGCCTACTGAGCTCCGCCTGAGCTTCTTCCGTGCGACCATTTGCGACAGTGAGCTGCTGGTGTCGCTGCAGCCAGCTCACCATCTCGCGGGGACCTCCAACAATGATGGTGCTGGGTTTCCACAGTGTTTCCCAGCTGTCGCGCCAGTCTCTGCGTTGCTTGTCGAGCGCTTGCAGCTCACGATCGATAGCCGCGGCGTTGCGCTCGAGCGCGCGCTCTTCAGCCCGAAGACGTGCCTGTTGGGCGACCCGCCCCGCTTCTCGTCGCAGCCGGTCAGCTACCCCATCGGCGTGCTCACGCGCCGACAGATACGCTCTGGAGGTGTCGTCCGTCCACTCGGAGGCCAGACGATCGAAGAGCTGGTCACGCCGCTGGCGGGCCTCGCGCAGAAGCTCTTCTGAGGGCAGCGCTCCGCTGAGCGCCAGCTCATCCAGGGCGGCTACGAGCGCTTCTTTCCTGGCGTCGAGCTGTTGCTGGGCTACGAGCACCTTGTCGGCTTGTTGTTCCAACGTCTGGTAACGCAGCTGCGCAGCTTCCACAGCGATCTCGCCAGGAACCTTCAAGTCGCAAGCGGCCTGTGCAGTGCCCTCGAATCCGTCGAGTCCGCTGAGGCATAGCTGCAGGTCGCGCTCGGCACGCTCGGCGGTTTGCTGTGCACGGGCGCACATTGCATCGAGATCGCCCGCGCGGGTGGCGCGCGTCACGGCTGCGCGTAGCGCCTCGATGTCACGGGGTGGATCGAGAGCGTCGAGCATGCTGCCCGTCGCATCGAGCTTGCTTTGATGTTGCTGTTGCGCGAGCAGGGCTGCCTCGTTTCGCTCGGCGAGCCTGCCGTGGGCTTTGGCGAGCTGCTCGATTCGTGCTTCGGTGGCCTTGTCGATGCGGAGCGCTTCGACGCCCTCCAAATCATCGCCCCGGCCGAGGTCACGCAACATCGAGCGGGCTTCTTCGATGAAGGCCTGGTGCTGCCCGCGGCGTTGAGGCAGTTGAAGCGCTGCGCTCCGATGGTTGCCGAGTCTATTGCGGACTTCTTCAATCGTGGCTTCGTCGACTGCTGCGAGTGAGCCCTGTGGAAATGAACCCTCTGGAGCAAGCGCGTCGCGCCGCTCTTTCAGACGGGTGAGCTCGACACGCTGGCTCTCTGCCTCGAGGGCGCAGATTTCGAGCAGGCGTTGTGTTTCGACTCGGGCCTGTCTGGCCTCATCGGTCAACACCAACGGCTGCAACTCGGCGTACTGGGCGCGCCGCTCGCGCAGCTCTTCTCGCTTGGCGAGCTGCGGCAGCACCCGAAGCACCCGCTGCATACGGTTGTGCTCGGCGCCGCGTAGCTGTCTCTTTTCAAGGAGCGTCTCCAGTTCTTGCTCGGCGTTCTGGAGCGCAGTCTTTTGAGTCTGCCAGGCGTCGCCACCCATGGCGGCGAGCACCGTCTTCTTCTTGGCCTCCTTGAGCTCACGCAATGCTTCGTTGAGCTTCAGTGCTTTGCCGCGCGGCTTGTAGAGCGCGTCGGCCTCGTGCCGGAACCGCTCGAGCACCTCATGCACGCCGCCGGCGCCTGCCGCGTCGAAGAGGCTCTCGCCCACGTCGCCTTTGCCTGCGAGCAAGGCCTTGGCGCCTTCGCGAAGGCTGACATGATCGAGGCCGAACATGGTCAAGAACAGCCCCCGGCTCACCCCGCCGAGCATACGCTGCAAGATTGCCTCATCGAGGGGCTCGCCCGCCGGATCGAGCAAGGTTGCTTTGACGCCTTTGCGCCGCACCACTTCGAGCTGCGTGCCGTCGGAAGCCGCTAGCCGCGCCCCGATCCGAAGTTTAGGTAAGCGATGCAGATGGCCGTCTGGGGTTCGCTGGGGGATGCCGAACATCAAGCCCGTGATGGCACGTAGCGCCGAGCTCTTGCCGGCTTCGTTGTTGCCATAGACCACGTGTAGGGCGGGTCCGGGCGCCGACAGATCGAGGCGCTCGTCGGTGAACGGGCCGAAGGCCAACAAGCGCAGCTCGAGCAACCTCATGGGTTTCGCCCTTGGGCCAAGAGCCGAGCCAGCAGCAGATGTTGTACGTCGTGCAGAGCGGCGCGAATCGTCGTGGGGTCGTCGAGGCGCAGCCCGCCGTCGTCGGAGCGGTTGCGAAGCTCGGCGGGCAACTTGCGACGCAGCTCTGCCAGCTCCTCGATGAGCTCATGGACCCGCTCGTCGTCGTGGCGAAGGGACTGCAATGCACGCACGATTTGACCAACAGCATCGTCACGCTCCCCCAGCGCAACCAGATCGATGATGGGCTCACTCTGCAACTTCACCTTCTCGACCCACACATCGCCCAGGTCAGTGGCGAGCGCTCGGATTTCGGCTTCCCAGCGCTCCTTGTCGTCGACAAGAGCGTCGTGGGCGGCGCTAGCACCTTGCAAAATGATGCGTGCCGCCAATGCTCGTCCCGCCGCCGCTTCGACCTCACGGCTGAGTGCTGCGCGCAGCAGATCGAGCGCCTCATGGGGAGAGCGCGCATCATCGATGGCCACCTCACAGCGGCACCAGCGCACCGCGTCCACCGCCCGGGCGCGTACTGCCGTGGGGCGGCCGTCCTCGATGGTCACGATCGTGGCGCCTTTGGCGCCCGTTTCCTTGGCATGTCGTCCTTGGAGGTTGCCGGGGAAAACGACCCAGGGCTCCTCACAAAGGACCTCGCGCTTGTGCACGTGCCCTAGCGCCCAATAGTCGTAGCCCTTCGCGAGCAGCGTTTCGAGCGAACAGGGTGCGTACTGCTCGTGGCCTTCACGTCCCGTAGCAGCGGTGTGGAGCAAGCCGATGTTGAAAGCTCCGTCGATTGCAGCGGGATAGTTGGATGCCAGATCCTCCGTGACGACCCGCTTGCTGAAGCCTTGACCGTGCACGGCTATGCCGAGCTCTTCGAACGCGATGGTCTCGGGTTTCAGTGTCGACAGCTCCGTCACGTTGTCTGGGAGCTGCAGGTGCTTGCTGATCTGGCTCGCCGCGTCGTGATTGCCTCGAATCCACACGACATGCACGTCGCCGCGGCGTAGCCGGGACATCTGACGGGCGAAGAACAACCCCGTCGAGTAGTCCTTCCAATCGCCGTCATACAGGTCGCCGGCAATCAGCAAGAGCGCTGCACCCTCGTCGAGACAGAGATCCACCAGCGACTCGAGGGCGAGCCGCGTGGCGCCGCGCATTTGTTCCACCGGCGCCCCTTCGTAGCGCTGCAGCCCGCGAAGAGGGCTGTCGAGATGCAAATCGGCGCTGTGGACCAGCTTCACGCCACGCAGCCTAGCCCGAATCATTCGCGAGCGCCCTACTGCGACCCCCGATCTCCCCTCAGTACGGCCATTCGGTTTCCCGCACACCGATTCGGACCCAGACGCGGACGCGGACGCCGACGCGGACGCCGACGCGCGGTGCGGGCGGGGATAAACCGCCCGAGATGCCCCTACGGACATTCGGTTTCGCGGACCGGGACTTCCTTGGCACCACCTGTGAATGGGTGCTTGCCGGCGCGGCCGTCCCGCGCAAACGATGGGTCATGACCGAACGCGTTTGCATCACTCGTGAGCCCGACGGGGTTGCCCATGTCGAGCTGTCCCGATCCGATAAGCTCAACGCCCTCGATGTGCCCATGCTCGACGCGCTGAGCGCGGCAATCGAATCGCTGGCCGACGACCGCTCGGTCCGCTGTGTCGTGCTGTCGGGGCAAGGCCGTGCGTTTTGCGCAGGCCTCGATTTCGCGGCTTTCATGGCTTTGGCGGGGGAAATGGAGACGGTTGAGCGCTTCTTCTCGCAGAGCGCTGCGCCTCCCGCGAATCGTGCGCAGCACGTGTCACACGGCTGGACCAGCCTCGCTGTGCCGGTCATCGCTGCAGTGCATGGTGTGGCCTATGGTGGGGGCCTGCAGATCGCCCTCGGCGCCGACATTCGCATCGCAGCGCCCGACGCTCGATTATCGGTCATGGAGATAAAGTACGGATTGATCCCCGACATGGGCGGCAGCCAAACATTGCGCCGGCTGGTACGCCTCGACGTGGCCAAGGAGCTGACGTTCACTGGCCGCGTGGTCTCGGGTACGGAGGCGGCGGAGCTTGGTTTGGTCACCCGCTTGGCGCCCGATCCACTGGCCGCTGCGAAAGAGCTGGCGCGCTCCATCGCCGCCCGCTCCCCCGATGCTGTTCGCGCCGCCAAACGACTGCTGAACGAGACCGTCCAGCTCGACATGGCGGCGGGCTTCGCCCTGGAAGCCGACCTGCAGCGCAGTCTGCTGGGAAGCGCCAACCAGCTCGAAGCGGTCCAAGCAGCCTTCCAGAAGCGTCCCGGCAACTTCAGCGATCCCGCATAAGAGGTCGTCTTCGCCGCGCAATGGTAGGCTGACGGCGATGGCCGGCGAGACGAAACGACAAGCGACGGTTCCGCTGACGCGTGGGGTACACGAGCTGTGCTACCAGCGCTTCATAATCGAAGTGGTCGAGGGGCCCGACGTAGGGCAAACAGCGAGGGCAGAGGCCACTGAGCTGAGCATCGGTACAGCCGCGGGCAACGCGCTGACGCTGACTGACAAGACCGTCTCGCGGCATCACTGCAGCGTCACGGTTGGCCCCGACGGTTTTCTGTTGCGCGATCTCGGCAGCCGTAACAGCACACGGCTGGCTGGCTATCGCGTGGGCACCGCCTACTTGACCGACGGGACGACCTTCGAGCTGGGTCGTTCCAAGCTCCTGTTCAAGACACTCGAGGAGTCACTGCGTCAGCCGCTGAGCGAGAAGGAGCGCTTTGGAGGGGTGCTTGGTCGATCCGACGCCATGCGGGAGGTGTTCGCATTGCTGCCACGCATTGCGGCCGCCCAAAGCACCGTGCTGATCGAGGGAGAAACGGGCACAGGAAAAGGGCTGCTCGCCGACGCGATCCATGGCGCGAGCCCACGTGCTGAGGGGCCGATCATCGTCATCGATTGCGGATCGATTCCACACAGTCTGGCGCAGAGCGAGTTGTTTGGTCACGTCAAAGGCGCGTTTACCGGTGCCCAGTCAGATAGGGCCGGCGCCTTCGAGAGCGCCCATGGCGGAACCGTTTTTTTAGACGAGGTGGGCGAGCTGCCCCTGGACATGCAACCGAAGCTGTTACGGGCTTTGGAAGAGCGCACGATCAAGCGAGTCGGCGCCACGGAACGCATCGCCCTCGATGTGCGGGTGATCGCGGCGACCCATCGCGACCTGCGTGAGGCGGTCAACAGCGGCGCGTTCCGATCGGACTTGTACTACCGCCTCAACGTCGTGCGGATCGTCATCCCGCCCCTGCGAGAGCGCCGCGACGATGTGGAGCTGTTGACGCGCCACTTCTACCAGCAATTCAGCCCCGAACAGCCCAAGCCGCCCCAAGCGCTCATCACCGCACTACGGGCGCAACGTTGGGCGGGAAACGTGCGTGAGTTGCGTAGCGCAGTCGAGCGCGCAGTGCTGCTCGGCAGCGAGCGTTGGTCCGATGGCAGGTTGGTTGCGACCTCCTCCGCGCAGGACACTACCGAATTCGATGCGTCGGTCTCTTTTCGGGAAGCCAAGGAGCAAGCCACAGTCGAATGGGAGCGTGGCTACCTGATTGCTCTGCTTCAGCATGCCGGCGGAAATGTCTCCAAAGCAGCCCGTGAGGCGCGCATGGATCGCAACCACCTGCGGGAGCTGCTGCGAAAGCACGAAATCAACGTGCGCGCCTACGTCTCGTAGCCTTTTTTCAGATTTGCTAGCATGAGTTGTGCTCTTCATGCACAGCGCGAGGACCTGACGGCTCATGAGTGTGGATATCAAAGAGCCGCTACCTGTTCCGATCGGCGGCCAAATCGGCGAAAAATACCGTGTCGACCGCATTCTCGGTCGCGGCGGTATGGGCGTTGTGCTCAGCTGCCAGCACCTCGAGTTGGGGCGCCAGGTTGCGGTGAAGATCCTGCATCCGTCTTTGGCCAGCTCAACGCAAGTGGTGCAGCGTTTTGCCCGCGAGGCCCGCTCTGCCGCGAAGATCGAGAGCGAGCACGTTGCGCGGGTGATCGACGTAGGCTCGCTGCCGTCGAAGACAGATGGCCCTCGAGTGCCTTTCATGGTGATGGAGCATCTCAACGGCTGCGATTTGCGGGCGCGCATGGAGCAAGGGGCTCTGCCCGTCGAGCTGGCGGTCGACTATCTGCTGCAAGCCTGTGTCGGTGTCGCCGAGGCGCACGCCCATGGCATCGTGCACCGCGATCTGAAACCATCGAACTTGTTCTTGGCCGACCTCGCCGACGGCACGGCCATCGTCAAGGTGCTCGACTTCGGGATTTCCAAGGCTTTGGATCCCTATGGAACCGACGCCGGCGAGACCACGCTGACGCGCCCGACGGACGTGTTCGGATCGCCGCGCTACATGTCGCCTGAGCAGTTGCGCTCAGCGCGTGATGTGGACGCACGCAGTGACATCTGGGCCCTCGGCGTGGTGCTCTACGAGCTGCTCACCTTGGTGGCACCATTTGGTGGCGGCAGTGTGCCTGAGGTTCACGCCGCCATACTCAGCACGGCACCTCGTCCGATTGGAGCGCATCGTGACGACGTCCCAGAAGGACTGTGGTCCGCCATCGCGTGCTGTTTCAACAAGGAAGTCGACCAACGCTACGACAGCGTGTTGCAACTCGCTCGCGCGCTGGCGCCCTTTGGTAGCTCAGAAGCAGGGCGGCACGTGGCGCGTGTGGAGCGGTGGGACGTAAAGACAGCTTCCGCGAGCGGCCGCATCACTCCACTGCTTTCTCTGGTCGATGACCCATCCGAGCCAGGGCAAGGGGCCGAACCATCCTCTCGGGATCCAGAACTTGCTAGCGCGTCGAGCGCCGCGCCAGGTCGCGAGCAGCCAGGCGCGGAGACAGCCTCCACTTGGGGGCAGGACTCGCAGCCAGCTCCTCGGTTTGGGGCGCGCCGCGGGCTGATGCTGGCCGCAGCGGCGCTGCTGTTGGTGACCGCGGCGCTGCTGTTGCCTAGGCTCACGCAGCAACCCTCAGAAGGCGGGCGCACTTCTTCTGCGGCAGGATCCGTGGTCTCGGAATCGCGCACTACGGCGCCGCCTGCTTCCACCCTCGCGGCCTCGGTGTCGTTGCCTGCCACCTCTGCGTTACCCACGGTCGCGACCAGCCAACCAACTGCCCGGCCCACCACGACTGTCAATCCCACTGTGACGCATGCTCGAACCGCCACGCCCAGCGGGACTTCAGAGGCAACGACCTCGAGCTCTCCGGTGACGGCAGCCGCGTCCAGCAGTGCCCCGATGACGACAGCTGAGCCGGCGACCACCACGGCGCGGAGCCCCTATGAATACCGCGATTGAGCTGTCCTCTGCGCATCGGCTGGTTGCCAGCTCTGTGGCTTTGTCCTTCTTCATCGTCGCGTGCTTGCTGGCCGACAGCGCGCGCGCCGCTTGCGATGCAGATACCATGGCGTCTGCCGATGCGCTGTTCGACAGTGGTCGCGCGCTCATGGAGCAGAAGCGCTACGCCGAAGCATGCGAGAAGCTCGCTGCAAGTCAGAAGCTGTGTCCCGGCTCGGGAACGCTGCTCAATTTGGCAGATTGCTACGAGCTCACAGGACGGACGGCAAGTGCTTGGTCAACCTTCCGGCAGGCCGCTTCGGCTGCCAGTGCCAAGGGGCGCGTCGAACGCGAGGCCGAGGCCCGTCGTCGCGCGGTTGCGCTCGAAGCCCGGCTCTCGAAGCTGACCATCGTGGTCGACACGGCAGCCCAACCCCAAACGCTGACCGTCAAACGCAACGGTGCGCCGCTCAGCGCGGCGGCGTGGAACACCGCTCTAGCCGTGGATCCTGGCGCGGTGGTGGTCGAAGCGAGCGCCCCAGGATACGAAACGTGGTCTAGCAAACTGCTCCTGCGCCCGGGGCCGAGCGCACAGCGTCTGGACGTGCCGAGCTTGAAGTTCGTCGGATCGAAAACCACCGAGACCCCGCCGCCAAGCTCCTGGGGCGCGCAGCGCATCGCCGCCATGGTCATCGGGGGAGTTGGTATCGTGGCTGCAGGCGTCGGGCTCGGTCTGGGGGTCTACGCCATGCGCAAAGACGACGACTCGCGCGGAGCGGGGCTCTGCGACCAGGAGGACTACTGTTCCGATGTCGGCTTGGATCTGCGCGAATCGGCGCTTTCATCGGCTCACGCGTCTACGGGGCTCGTGGTCGGCGGTTTGGCCTTGTTGGGGGGCGCCACGGTGCTGTACCTCACGGCACCCACCAGCAGCCGAGGCGGTGGGTCGCCATCCAACGGACGGATTGGTTTGGGCGTGATGGCGGCGCCGCATCAGGCGGGTCTCATGCTAAGAGGAAGCTGGTGAAGCCCCCTCCGTCTGTGTTGATGATGGCGATGTTCGCGGCAGGATTGCTCGGCGCCTGTCATTTGCTGGCCGGCATAGAAGAAGGGCAGGCTGCTTGTCGAACCGACGGGCAGCACAACGGGCTCGAGACCGACGTTGACTGTGGCGGCAGCTGCAGCAACAAGTGCACGATGGGCAAGAGTTGCGATCAAGGCAGTGACTGCTTGAGCAAGGTCTGTGATACGGATGCAGGCGCCTGTGCCCAGGGTGTGTGTGGCGATGGGCAGCTCAACAACGACGAGTCGGACGTCGACTGCGGTGGAAAAGGCAAGGGGTGCCCGCGCTGCACGGGGGGAGGACGCTGCCTAGACGCGACAGATTGTGCGAGTGGCCAGTGCGAAGCAGGGATTTGCAAGGCAACTTGTTGTTTTGGCGACTGCAACGACTGCGCCCAATGTACGGGCGCGGCCTGTCCGGAAGGTGGATTCGGCGCACAGTGCGATCCCGGTTCGACACAGACGTGCGTCGAATGGCTCTCTTGCTTCGAGTTCTACAACAACACGCACGTTTGCATGTAGTGAGCCTGTAGCCGCGCCGCTACCTCGGCCCGGTCAGGGATCGGGGCCGAACTTGACTACGTAGGCATCTGGGCTGTTTTGCGGGGTTTGCAGTGGACCCAAGCCGAAGTCGATCATGGCCTCGAAGGTGCCTCCCACCACGATGCTCCCGGTGCTGTCGACCGCCACGCGTTCGGCGAAATCATCCCAGCCGTCGCCGTATCCGCGTGCCCACTTGTTGGTGCCGCTGCTGTCGAACTTGCTGACGAACACATCGGCGAACCCGGCGGATTTGACCTTCTTCCAGCCGTCGAAGCTGATCGTGCCGACGTTGTTACCAACCGCAACGATGTCGTTGTTACTGCTGATGGCAATGGCCGTAATCCGCTGCGCGTAGCTGTCACCAACCACTTTGGCGACGGGCGTGGGCCAGCTTGGATTGCCGCCTGCATCCAATTTGACCAGGAAGATATCCTCGAGACCTTGGCTTGGGAAAACCTCGCCGCCAATGGTCATCGAGCCGCCGAAGTAGCCGCCAGCGATCAATGAGCCAGTGCTGTCGAAGGCGAGCGCGGTGACCTCTTGGACGGCCGCGCCGCCGTAGCTATTGGACCACTTGAAGCCGCCCAAGCTGTCGAACTTGGCCACGAAGGCGTCGCCGTTCGAGTTGCTGTGAACTCCGCCACCGAAGTCGACCTTGCCATCGAAGGTGCCACCGATGGCAACAGCGCCGCTGCTGTCGATAGCCAATGCGCTCGTCGCTTGATCGCCGAGGTCGCCGAAGCTGTTGCTCCATATGTGTTCGCCGTTGGGTGATAGCTTGACGATGAAGATGTCTTTCTTGTCCTTGCTCTTCAGGGTGGGGCCGTTGACACTGAACTCGATGGTCTCGTAGAAGTACCCGCTGACCAGAATGTTGTTGTTGATGTCAACTGCCACAGTAAGGGCTTCCTGATCGCCGATCGAGCCGAACGACTTGCCCCACTTTGGATTGCCGAGGCTGTCGAACTTGGCAATGAACAAGTCCAGTGAGCCCGCCGACTTCAGGGACTTGCCACCGATGTGGATATCATCGTAGAAGGCCCCAACCACGATGATGTTGTCGAGCTTGTCGACGGCGACGGCGCGCCCATAGTCGTTAGCGAGATCGCCGAAACGCTTGCTCCACTGATGCTTGCCGTCCTTGTCGAGCATGGCCAAAAACACGTCTTCGGTGCCGGCGCTGGTCAACGGTGGGCCGCTGTCGATCTTGAAGTTCCCGTCGAAGTGACCAGCGATCACGATCGCATTGGTGCTCGTAACAGCGAGGCC
>CAZRGL010000267.1:0-14568 GCA_964599485.1 uncultured Polyangiaceae bacterium | reverse complement strand
GAGCAAGCCATTTTCCACGGCTCTAATGTACTGCTGCTCGGCTTCGTCAGCCCAGCAGCCCAGACGACCGGAGCCACAGAGCGCCCGGACTGTATCCAGAGCGCAGTAGGGATTGACGGCGGCCGCACCGTAGCCAATGAGCACCGCGAAATGATGCACCTCGCGCGCCTCGGCTGTTTCGGCGACGAGCCCCGCTTGCATGCGCACACCCTCACGCACCAGGTGCTGATGAACCGCGCTGACGGCCAACAAAGCTGGAATCGCAATGGTCGATTCATCGACACCGCGATCGCTCAACACGAGGATGTTGTAGCCCTCGTCGATCACATCGATGGCCCGCAGGCAGAGCCGCTCGACGGCGCGCTCGAGCCCCCAGGCGCCCTCTTGAGCCGGATAGCAAAGCGACAGCGTCGTCGGTTCGAACACCCCTTCTTGGACGAGCTTGACCTTGGCCAGCCCAGCATTGGTCAGGATGGGGCTGGGAATGGCGAAGTTGTGGCAGTCCTCGGGCGTTTCGTCGAAGGTGTTGCCGCCCCCACCGATGGTGGTGCGCAGGGACATCACCAATGACTCGCGAATCGGATCGATCGGTGGATTGGTCACCTGCGCAAAGAGCTGGTGGAAGTAGTTGAACAGCGGCGGAGCACGATCGCTCAACACAGCCAAAGGCGTGTCGTTGCCCATCGAGCCGAGCGGCTCGTTTCCCGTTCGCGCCATCGCCGCGATCACCAAGCGAATGTCTTCATCAGAATAGCCAAACGCGCGCTGCTGCAAACGCAAGGCCTCGCCATCGAGCGACTCGACAGCGGGCGCAGCGGCGAAGCGTTCGATGGGCAGCTCGTTCTTCTCGAGCCAGCGACGATACGGCCAGCGATGAGTGATCTCCTGCTTGACGTCGGCATCATCGAGAATGCGTCCCTCTTCGGTGTCGACCAAGAACATGCGCCCTGGTCGCAGCCGCCCTTTGTGCAGCACGACGTGCGGTGGCAGATCGAGCACGCCGACCTCCGAAGCGAGAATGACGCGATCATCACGGGTCACGACATAGCGGCACGGTCGCAAGCCGTTACGATCCAGGGTGGCGCCAACCAAGCTCCCATCGGTGAACGCGATCGCCGCTGGACCATCCCAGGGCTCCATGCGCGTGGCCGAATACTGGTAGAAAGCGCGGCGCTCGTCGTCCATGAGACGATTGTTCTCCCACGCCTCGGGGATCATCATCATCATGGCGTGCGGCATGCTGCGACCGCCCAAGGTGAGCAGCTCGACCATGTTGTCAAACTGGGCCGAGTCGCTCTTGCCTTCGACGATGATGGGAAAGAGCCGGTCGAGCTTGCCCCAGAGCTTGACCGACTGCAGCTGCGAGCGGCGCGCACGCATCCAGTTGCGGTTGCCCCGTACAGTGTTGATTTCGCCGTTGTGAGCAATGCAGCGAAAGGGCTGCGCCAGATCCCAAGTCGGGAAGGTATTGGTCGAAAAGCGCGAGTGCACCAGCGCGATGCCGCTGTGCAGCTCGTCTCGTTGCAAGTCGCCATAGAAACGATCGAGTTGCTCGGCCAGCAACAACCCCTTGTAGATGATGGTCTCCGCTGACAGGCTGGCGATGTGAAAGCGACCTGCTGGCGCCAACTCGAGCTCGCGCACACGCGCTTCGACCAGCTTGCGTATGACGTAGAGCTTGCACTCGAAGGCGCTCGGCACCAGCCGGCGACGGCCAATATAAACCTGCCGAACGACCGGCATGACCTCACGAGCAAGTGCCCCTAGCTGGCTCGGATCGGTAGGCACATCACGCCAACCGATCAGCCGCTGTCCCTCTTCGGCGACGACTTTCGCAAACACGGACTCACAGGCCTGACGGGCCACTGGATCATTGGGCAAAAACACCATGCCCACCGCATAAGCGCGGCGGCGCGGCATCTCGAAACCGAGCTTCCTGCCCTCCCCCCAAAGGAAGCGATGCGGCAACTGCAGGAGAATGCCCGCGCCGTCGCCGGTCTCGGGATCGGAGCCGCTAGCAGCACGATGACTCAAGCGCCTGAGCACTTCGAGGCCTTGCTCGACGATGCTTCGACTTTTCTGTCCCTTGATGTGAGCAACGAAGCCCACCCCGCACGCATCGTGCTCGGTGCTGGGCTCATACAGCCCCCACTTGCCAGGTCGAATCGATGTCACTGCACAGGGTCTAACGCGCCGCGTCATCAAACGCAAACCGCAACGGAACCGTCTTGTCACGAGCGGCTTGATCCTTGACAGGGAGCTGGCGGTTGGCGAGCTTGCGCGCCGTGCAAAAGCTGTTTGGGCTCACCATCTGGATCGCAGTGTCGCTGCTCGCTTGCCGCGAGGCCGCACCGACTGCAGGCGCAGGAGGCTCGCCTGCAGCTGGTGGCTCGACGGGCAGCGCAGGCGCGGCCGCAGGTGGTGGTGGCTCGACAGCAGCGCCCACCCTTCCCGATGTTCTGATCGGCAGCTGGAATCTGCACAACTTCTCCAAGTATGGCGACAAGGAATTCAGGCTCAGTGACATCGCTGCCAAGGTCGACGCGCTCGCGGCCGACGTACTGACGGTTCAGGAGCTCAAGGTCGCGGAAGGAACGGCCGGAGAGCCGCCGCAAGCCTTCGACGCGCTGCTCGCCGCCTTGCCCAACCACTTGGGCACCCACAACCCGTGGAACAGCTTCGACAGTACTGTGGGCGTCATCTACGACACGCGGACGACCAGCGTGCTCGATCAGTCGACGCTCTTCGAAGGCGACAGCTACGCCTTCCCGCGGCCCCCGCTCGAGGTTCGCGTCGAGGTGAGCAAGCAAGGGGCGAGCACGGAGCTGAGCCTAATCGTGTTGCACCTCAAAGCGTTCGGCGACTCGGTGGACCGCCGTCGCGACGCCTGCAAAAAGCTGGTCGCTTATCTCGATGGCAAGAGCCAGCCAGCGTATTTGGTCATCGGAGATCTCAATGATGACCCCTACGATCCGGCCGCTTCGAACAGTTTCACGGGCACGTTCCTCGACAACGAGCCGGCCTACTACTTCTTGACCGCACAGCTACCGCCCGAGTCAGTCAGCAGTCTCGGCTACTACCACTATGTGGACGGCAAGAAGATCACCGGAGAGTTTCTCGATCATGCCATCGCCACCGAGGCACTCTTCAACCGCTTCGCCACGGTGACGCCGAGCATCGATGCGCTGCCGGAATCACAATTCGACAGCTACGAGTCGGACTACTCGGATCACTTCCCGCTGCTCGTCAGCTTCACACCTTGATCCTGCCTCCTACCCCCACACCAACTCATGTGCCGTTTCGTTCTCTATCTCGGTGAGCCGCTGGCCCTCGACGCGTTGACGACGCGGCCGCGGCACTCGTTGATCCACCAGAGCTACAAATCCCGTGAGCGCAAAGAGCCCCTGAACGGCGACGGCTTCGGCATCGCTTGGTACGTGCCAGCCATCTCTGACAAACCAGCTATCTTTCGCTCGACCAAGCCGGCCTGGTCCGACACGAACTTGCGCGAGATCGCGCGGGTGACCACCAGTCACTGCATCTTGGCCCACGTGCGCGCCGCCACACGTCCGCATGCGGTCACGATGGCCAATTGCCACCCCTTCGGAGCAGGCAACTTGGCGCTGATGCACAACGGCTTCATCCCGAGCTTCGGCGCGTTGCGACGCAAGCTGCTGCGCTCACTCAGCGACGAGGCGTTTGCGCTCATCAGGGGCACGACCGACTCCGAGCACATCCTGGCCATGATCTATGATCGATTCGCCCAGTCGCAGGCCGAAGGCGAAACCGAAAAGCTGGTCGACGCGCTGGTGCGAACCCTGCGCGACATCGACACCCTGGTGAAGGAGACGGGCAGCAAGCGAGCGGCCCATCTCAACGTCGCAGTCAGCGATGGCAAGCGGGCAGTGGTGAGTCGTTGGTGTCAACAACCCGAGCTGGCGGACAGTCTCCATCTGCACCGGGGCATGGCCTACAGCTGCAAAGACGGCGACGACGCCCAGATGCTCCGCCCAGCTCAAGGCTACGGCGCCGTGCTCGTGGCCTCTGAGCCGCTCACCCGTGACCCAGGCTGGGAGCCCGTGGCCGCCAACCAGCTGGTAGTCATCGACGAAGATCTCTCCGTCGAAGCGCGCGACTACCCAACGAGCCCTGCGTCCTGATCGCTGAGCTCGCAGCACTTCGCGCACCCCGACACGAGGCGAAACGACAGCTGCTTGCCGGCCCTAGCGGCACACGAAAAGCGGGCGGCCCCTCTGTCCGGCTATACTGTCCGTCATGTTGCCAAGCGCGCAGCAAATCGACGGCAGACTGGCGCAGATCCTCCGTCGTGGGAGCTTGACCGCTGGGCCATCAGCGTCGGTCGCGCGCATCATGGTGGTGCTCACCAGAGCGTGTGAGCTGCGCTGTAGCTACTGTCTTGTCAACGTCACTTCAACGGACCAGCAAGCCGAGCATTCCGGTAGCGCAGACCCAGCCTGGCAGCAGGGCCTCGCGCCCGAGGGCGACATGGCCGCCTCGACGCTGAAGCAGGCGATCGATCGACTCATGACCAGCCAACTGCCCCGACTCGGCATCCAGTGGTTCGGAGGCGAGCCACTGCGCTGCTGGGACACGTTGCTGCAGGGTGTTCACTGGGCGCTCGACCACCCGCTGCGGGGCGGTCGTGACATCAGGATGTTGCTGACGACGAACGGGATCTTGCTCGACTCCGCCCGTCTCGTAGCGCTGGAGGGGCTGCCTATCACGGTGCAGCTCAGCCTCGACGGCGACGCCCATGGCAGCAGGTTCCGCCACGGGCCGTCGGACCCACCATCGACGTCCTTCGATCGAATCCTCGCGGCGGTCGACGAGCTGAACGACACGGATCTGGCGTGGTTCATGAACGCAACCATCCCCCCATCCGCTGCACAAGAGGTGATGAACCGTTATCTGTGGGCCCGGGGCGCTGGCGTTCCCGCCCTGCAGCTGAACTACGCGACTGGGATGGGCTGGAGCGAGAGCAATCGGGCCGCCTACTTTGACGGGTTCCAGCGCATGCTCCGCCATCACGCTGCCAATCCTGAGGGTTTCTCCCTGATGAACTGGGGAAGTGGCGCCGATCCGGTCCCCCTCTGTGGAGACCTGATCGTCGACGTCGACGGCACCGTGTTCCAGGCGGGCGCGGTATTCCATGAGAAGCGTTTTTCGTCGCTGAAGGAGCCTTACCGGCGCGGGCGGATCGACGACGGCGCGCCCTTCGACGAATACCGATTGACCCTCGAGGAGCTGTGGAGGGTCACCCGCGAGGCGCTGTCGCCCGCCGAGTGGGCGGTGTTCCGCGAGAACGTGAAGCTCGGGGCGGCGCTCGACCTCATCGTCGAGCTCGAAGCGATACGCCGGGCAAAGAACGGCGGCGACCGACACCGTCATGGGCGCGCGAGTCCGTAACGCTCGCAGGGCCGAAGCTACCGAGCTACGCCGGCTCGACGGCGCTTGCGGCCCCTCGCTCGAGCTCGGCCAGCACGATGCCTAGACAGTGCGGGCGGTCGCGGCAGCTCGCGCACGAAGGCGCCCAGTCTCGGCGCTGGGTGCGAAAGTACACGCGCATGATGCCGCCACCGCCCTGGGCGCGCCTTCTATCGACACACGGCGGCAACCCGAGCAGCGCCAGCGGTGCATCCGGCGCAAGTGCGCGAAGGCGCCGGCTGAGCTCGGCAAATGGAACCGATTCCGCGTCGTAGTCGAACTGGTCACCCTTCTCGCGTAGCGGCGCGACGGCCAGCGTGCACCCCCACCGATCACGGCAAAACGCCGCGAGCGCCGGGAGTGCGTCGATCGTGCGGCGCAGCGCAATCGTGTGCAGGCGAACTTCCATCCCGGCATCGCGGACCGCATCGAGGCCGGTCACGAGCCGGTCGAAACAAGCCGCTCCACAGATCGCGTCGTGGGTCGCCGCATCGGCGGCGTAGATCGGCACGGCAACAGCATCGAGTCCGAGGCGGCGCCATTGACGTAGGCGCTCGGGGTCGAGTCGAAGCCCCGAGGTCATCAGCTCGATGCTCTCGAACCCGCTAGCGGAGGCATGGCTGAGCGCGCGCTCGAGCTCTGGGTGCAGGAGCGGCTCGTTTCCTCCGATGCAGAGCGTCTCAACATCGTCGGGGCGCTCATCGAGGTGCACCTGAATAGCCTTCCACGGCGTGACGGCCGAGGCCGGAACGTCGGTGGTCCCCGGGCTGGCGCAGAAAAAGCAGTGGCTCTCGCACGCGTTGTACAGCAACAACACGACGGCCGGCTCTTCCCCCCAAAGACGCAGGGCCGCCACCTGTTCGGTGGGTGTGCTCGTGAGGAACGCGACGGCTTCGGCGTCCTCGTGGGCAGCGACGACGCGCGGGCGCTTCGCCTCTGCGCCGCGCGTGGGTAAGGATGATCGGCTGGTCATGGGAAGAACAGTCAAGCGTGCGGCCACGCCAAGCCACCCGACCGCTGGCCGGTGCTTGCTGCTGACACTATAGCGCGCATTGGGGGCGCATCCCGCATGCTGCGGCGTTAGCGGGCGAGCGTGTCAGCGAAGCGCTTGCAACGGGAACCGAGCGCAATACCGGTCTGAAGGTTGTTGAGCAGCACGCGCCTGTGCTCGGGATGATCGGCATAGAGTGCGAGCAGCTGCCAGTACAGCTCGAACGGGGTGAAGCCCAGCTCGTCGTAGGGACGGCTTTCGTCGACCGTCCCCCAAAACAACGCCCGCTTTCGAGCCATGAAATCCCCCGGCTGCGAGTACATCACACCATCACAGTCCACGGTGATTCGGTCGTACAGTAGGGCGGGCTCCCGGCGGCGGCGGCTGGCGTTGTCGAGCGAGAAAGAGGGCCAACTTGCCGCGGCATCGGCGAGCTTGTCGATCTCGTCGAGAAGTCTCTGGACCACGGGCTCCTGCCAAAAGAAACCGATGCCCAACCCGAGGCTGATTCGACGATGCCCCCGCTGTACCAACCAGGCGATGTTGTCGGCCAGGTCGGGCGCGGTGTCGGGACTCACCGTGACGGTGAGGTGGTGCGAGGCGCCCGAGGTCACGAGCGCTGCCATGTTGTCGAGCATCTGAGGAACGTACTCGAATCGCTCGCTTCCTTTACGGTAGCGGCGCTGGGATGTCGGGGCTCCATCGCAACTGAAATCTACATGGACATCGTGCTCGACGAAGAGGCTCAGCAGCTCCGCCGGGAGGGAGACACCGTTGGTCGTAATCTTGAATCGCAGCTCCTTGCCGGTTTCGGTCGCCATCTGCTCGAACTGCCGGATCGCCGACCGGATTCGTTCGCCCGCCAAGGTTGGCTCGCCCCCGAAGAACTGGACATCCAGGGTTCGGCGTTGCGAGGCGGCCAAGCGACGCACTGACCGCTCGAGGACCTCGTCGGACATGTCACCGGAGAAGTCCCCGATCCAGCAGTAGCTGCAGCGAAGCTGACAGCGCCGGGTGATCATGAGGGTGATGGCTCCCGTAGCCGCTTGGGTACGAATTCGCTCCTGTCCTGCCTCGGTCTGTACGCGTCCGGCAAGAGCGCAGCGATACGCTGCGTGGCGCGTCAGCTGCTGCCAAAGAAGATCGGCTCTCGCTTGGTCTTCCGGCGTCTCGCTAAAAGAGAAGCGCTGCTGCGCCATGAGCCGCTCGACCAGCAGCTCGTCGAGCTGTCGTAGGTGCGGCTGGCAGCTATGAGCCGAGCGGGGATCGTCGAGCAAGCCCGCTGCCTGGTCGATCATCAGCGCGACGTCCGTCTCTTTCGGGCCGACCATGGAAGGGAAACCTAGCACGGCGAAAGCGTGTGGCGAATGCGCCCATCAAGACAGCTGGTTGTAGCAGTGGTCGTTGCGAGCCACAGTGCCCTGTGCCGCGCTGAGGAGTCTCGCCCGATGGCCGTGTACTGCCGTCTGCACTAGGATTGGGACATGGGCCGGAACGAGTTGGTCGACCGCGGTTGGTTCCACGTCGTCGGGGACGACGGGACGCGCGTGCGGCGGGCTCATGGCTGGCGCAGCCGCGTCGAAGTCATCGATTCGTCTGGAGCCGATTTGCCCGTCGCCACCTTCCTGCGCGCCGGGGCCGCGGCGGGCCACTTCGGCGATCAGCATCCGGATGCGTCCTTGCGGGTTCGGCTGGCGGCAGCCGGCACGGTCGCGACGCGACAAATCGAGGACGGCAGGACCGCCATCATCCTGGACGGACCATGGGTCGCGTCGCAGCCCAGCCATCTGGCTGTCGAGGCCTTAGTCGCTCCACTGCTCGGCGAAGCTCCAGCCGCTGTTTCTCCAGCCGCCGCCTCCGCCGCCGGCACACTCCCAGATCGTCCAAGCGCACGGGCGCTGTTCTTCGAATCGTTGATGAACAGCGACAGCCCCCATAACGACCAAGAGATCTCGCAGGGCGTATTGCACATGATCTCACCGCTTGGTGACCTCGGCACCGAGGTGGTTTTGGCAAACGTGAAGATGCCGACCAGCGGCGGCGTTTCCTCGGTGGTCGGCATTTCCGAGCTTGCACAAGCGCTGTCGACCGGTCCGATCGGGCTGGTCGGGATCACACTTCTGGAGGGGTACTACGACGGCGTCGTGGAGCTGATCGGCGCGATCAGGCGCCTCGGCTGTCGCGCGCACATCGCGGTCGGTGGCGTCATGCCGACGCTGACGCCCGAGCATGTCGCGGCCCACCTGCCCGAGGTGTCGTTCGTGTGCCGCGGGGCCGGAGAGATCTTCGTCCCGCGCCTGGTCGAGATTATCGGCGGCGACGACGTCGACACACCGCTGACGCCCGCGCAACGTGAGGCCCTCCTCGCGATGAACGGCTTGATTGCCATCGACCGTGCCGGTCGCAGATTGATCGGGGCGAATCCCGCTGCAGTCCCGCGGGTCGAGCAGCTCGATCGGGTCGCGCTCGACCTCCGCTACGTGCGCCCGCGACACATCACCGGCGGCATCGAGCTGTCGACGTCACGCGGCTGCGTGCACAAGTGCTCGTTCTGCTCGATCATCGGTCGCCGGAGTTACCAGGCGCGCACTGTCGACGGGGTGTTCGCGCTCCTAGACAGTTACGACGCGCACTTCACCGAGCTGTTCGGACAGGGGCCGCGCGATTCGCTGGGTCGCAACGAAGCCGTGCCACGCAATTGCTACCGGGTGCACTTCGCCGACGACGACTTCGCCTGCGATCGCGATCGCGCCAGAGGGTTCTTCGAGCGCATCGAGGCCACTCCGTTCCGCATGTCGTCGGTTCAGGTGTCGATTGCCGATCTATGCGCCAAGGACGGTGCTCGATTGCTCGCCGAGCCCGACCACGAGCTCTTGGACGCGATCCGGCCCACCGCTTTTGCCGATCATGGCGCACCGGTGCCGCTACGCGATTTCGTCGAAGACCACCGCTCGCGCTCGTGGAGCTCGTACCTTCAGATCGGCATCGAGAGCTTCTCAGATGCGGAGCTCGTGCGGCTCGGAAAGGGCTACAAGCGCGCGCACGTGCGCGCCATCGCGGCCGAGCTCGATCGGCGCGGTCTACACTTCGACGCGTACGTGATCCAGTCGAACACCGAAACCAGCGGTGACGACTTGGTCGACGTGCTCGAGGAGATCTGCCGCCTCAAGCTCCGGCATCCGGTCCACTTCCACATCCGCTTCCCGGTCGTCCCCCATCTGGTCAGCTACTTCCCGAGCGCGAGCTACCGCAGGCACGTCCGCCGCGGAACCCCCGAGGTGTCCATCAAACGACAGACCGCTACGGTGGCGTCCCACCCCGAGTTCGACTACCCGTTCGTCGACCACGACCAGCCTGGCGACCCTTGGACACAGGCCGCGGTCGCGGGCGGCTACTTCACGGACGACAAGTTGTACACCGGCTCTTTTGAGCGGCTTGCCGAGATTTGGAAGGCCCGGCTCGCGACCATCGACGACGAGGACGAACGGCGCCGGGGCGAGGGCCTGGTCCGCCGCATCGACAATGCCGCGCGCTCACTCGCGTTCGAGGCGCTCGAAGAAGTGCGCAACGCCGGGCGCGAGGGAGAATCGACCAGCCTGGAAGCGCAACGACGTGCGCTGACCACGACGGTCGTGGGCGCCGAAGACGAGTGGATCCGCGCCTTCCAGCGCTACACCAGCGAGACTGTGCCTCGGCTCGTCGTGATCCCGACTTGGCAGTGCGAGCATCGCTGCAGCTATTGTTATGTGCCGAAGCAAGACGGGCGGGTGATGTCGACGGATGTGCTCGATCGCGCGATCGACTTGCTGCTCAGCAGCCGACGGTCGAAGTTGATGTTGCAGTTCTTCGGCGGCGAGGCGTTGCTCGAGCAGGACCTGGTGCGTTACGGAATCGAACAGGGACAATCACGCGCCCGCGCACTGGGCAAGGAGCTGCAGTTCCTGGTCTCGTCCAACGGCTGGAAGATCGACGAGGCCACGCTCGCTTGGCTCGC
Source organism: uncultured Polyangiaceae bacterium (assembly GCA_964599485.1). Taxonomy (GTDB): domain Bacteria; phylum Myxococcota_A; class Polyangia; order Polyangiales; family Polyangiaceae; genus JAPYTK01. Next base: position 4,138 of record CAZRGL010000267.1, on the reverse strand, counting down.
TCAGCACTCAGTGAGGCTGGAGCTGTCGCTGGACGGCGACCCCGAGACGCAACGGGAGTTCCGCGCCGCCCGAGATGCGGGACAAGACAGCTATGCGCGCGGGATTGCGCCGCATGTCGAGGCCATCAATACCAGTGGCTTGCCGTACGACGTGATCATGGTGAGCCACCCGCTCAACGTGCATCGACTCGCCCACAACTTCTTCCACATCGCCAACCTCGGCTTCGAGCGGATCCAGATCAACTTCGCGCTCGGACAGATATGGACAGCGGAGCACAAGAAGATGTTCGCCCAGCAGCTCCACGCCATCGGCCTCGAGCTGCGCGAGCGACAAGGGCGAGGCGACCGCACGGTGCTCGTCAACCTCGAGAACCGCCCGATGCCGGTGCGGCTCAACGGCGAGATCACGGTGGACTGGGATGGCACGGTGTACGGCGGCAACGGTTTCTTGAGCGAGACTGAGCACAAGGAGCGATTCGTCCTCGGTCATCTGCGCGATCTCGCGAGTTTCGATCGGTACTGGCTCGACACCTTCCCCAACAGCTACCTCTTGCAGTGGAGCTACCCGCCCGAGATCATGAAGAACAACCTCCAGGTCGGCGCGATCCTGACCAGCTTCCTGAAGTGGATGTACCAAGCCAGCGACGAGCGCTCCACGCCACCTGCGGCTCCCACTTCATCGGACCGACTCACGCCCTGAATCCCATAATCGCGGGGCCGAGATCAGGCGCTCGGCCCATACCAGCATGCCAGCATGTCCCATGAAGGGTGCCGGCCGGAGCACGTGGTAGCGCTTGCACGGGAACCCGATTTCCAACGTGAACGGCCCAGCAGGATGCACGCGACCAGATGGTGTCTGTCGCAACAACGTGCGCGGGGGCAGTGTGGCGATCGCATTGAGATCCGTGGCCGAGCCCAGCACGCCGTCCAGACGCCCATGCGCTACGAGCTCGCCGATCTCGCTCCGAACCAGGGCAACGCTTGGATCGTCGAGCACCTCGGCCCGAAGCGACACGCCGTAGCGCTGCATCGTGTCGCGCAGCTGATCTGCACCGCCGAGCGATTGGCCGCGAACCCCGACCAGCACCACGTCGAGCCCCAACTCGGTCAGCACGGCGCTGGTCCCCGCGGCGAGGGGAAGATCGGCGATGACCGCGACGCGTTGGCCACGAAGCAGTCCGCTCACCGGCGCGAGCTGTTTCCGTGCCGCTTTCTCACGACCGGCCAAGAACCGCTCGACCAGCGATGTGGGCGCACCAGCTGCCTTGGCCACGAGGCGCAGCCAGCGCGCCGAGCCGGCGAATCCCATCGGCAGATCGGTCTTGACGATGGGGCGTTTTCCGATGGTCCGCTCGAGAGGCTGAGCCGGCTCCATGTAGGGCATCTGGACCACCACCTCGCACGTGCCAGCGTCATGAAGCGATGCGTAGGGTGCGCCCGAAAGAAGAACCGGACCCAGCACCAGACCAACGCCCTTGAGCATGTTGCGGATCTGCTGGAGGTTGCCCGTTTGGTCGCCTTCGTAGCGGTCGAACATCTGCCCGACGAGCGCCACAGTTCGCGCCTTGGCCGGCCGATCCCAATCGATGCGCTTACAGATCTCGAGCACCGTGTCGGCGTAGCCTACGTACAGGTCACCGCGATCCCCCGGTGCGTGCACCCACGCCACGTCGGCGTCGACGGTAGCCGCTGCCCGCTCGACTTGTTGGGCGATGTCCTCACCTGTCAGCTCGAGGAAGGTCGCCGAGCAAACCACCATGAACGCTGGATCGAGCCGCGTGCACCACGAGCGAATGTACGGTCCCAGCCGATCCGTAGCGCCTCGAATGAGCTCGATGTCACCGACCTCAGTCCACGCCTCGCGCGCCACCACGCCGCGCGACAGGTCATGGGTGGAAAGTTGGGTCGTGGCTTTGTGTTTGCAGCCAACACCTACGTGCAACAACAGGAAGCCGTCCGGGATCGCGTGGATGGCGAGCGACACTCCGGTGAGCCGCCCCAGATCGAGGCTCTTGAGCGCGAAGTCTTCGAGCGTTTCTCCAGCCATTGTCACACCAGCAACCTCTGCACCAGGCGGGCGTTTTTGACAACGCCATCGAGGTACCGCGCCAAACTCCCGGCTTCGATCAGCGACAAGCCGGCCTTGTTGGCCTCCTCGCGACTGCTGTCTGACAGACAGCACAAGCGATAGTCGCCGTCCGCGAGGAAACGACCGAGCTCCCATGGCCCCGAGAACACTCTGAATGGAAGCGCGCAACCCTGCTCCGCGAGCGCCTCAGCGAACGCGTCGGCCGATTCAGGAGCGCCTTGCACGAGCAACTCGACATCGAAGCCCATCTCCGTCAAGGCGAAGACCTCTCCGAGTCCCCCGTAGACCAGCGCGTGGGCTCCGTACGTTGTCTGCATCCGGATCCCCGCCGCCAATCGCGCGCCCGATGTGACCTCGCGCACCTGCCCCAGCGCATCCTCCGCCTCCGAGACGGCAACAGCAATGGCTCGAGACACCTCTTCAGCAACATCGAGGCGCTGGCCGACGCGCTGATAGAGCGCAAGGGACTGGGCGAAGCCAACCGGCAACGGAACCGGCAGCACGTCTTGACCGCACGCTTCGAGGCGTGCTGTGAGCTTCGGAAAGAGTGCCGGATCGGTCATGAAGCTGACGTCGGCATCACCGATAGCGCGCCAGTCACCAATCGACGCGCCTGTGGGATACACGCCGTTGACTCCAATACCTGCCCGTTCGAGCAGGCGGACGGGCTCTGGCAAGCCGGGCATGCCTGCATCGACACCGATCAGGTTGACGGACGCTCGCGTCGCATCGGGCGGCTCTTGTTCTGCGCGCCGCGCATGAAAAGGGAACAGCGCTTCGATGGCGTGCTCGGTAGCGCGCCGCTGAGCGCGGCGGTCTCGTCTCGGCCCGGGCGGCAGCGAAGCGAGCGTTTCGAACAGCCAGTCCAACATCGCCCCTTGCGTGCTCAGCGCCAGGCCGCTGGTGTGAAGCGCGACCATCGGAAGCCCGGTCTCGAGCGCGACTTCCTCCACGGTCGTCTCGAAGCGATCGCCGATCACCTCGACCGGGCAGGTTCCGAGCACGATCACCGCCTCGGGTGCTTTTTCTGCCAGCAAGCGCAAGCAGCGCCGCAGCGGCTCGGCGGTTGCGCCGCTGGTGAGCTGCGCTTCGGTCAGACGCGTGCAGTAGTAATTGGCAGCGCTCTGGCCGATGTGATGATGAAAGCAATTGAGGCAGTCGGACTCGCCGTGAATGACGACGGCGAAGTCTCCAGGCATGTCGATCATCGTCCAGCTCATGCCCGACTGCGTGCAGCATGGCTGACCGAAGCGGCGTTCGCGTCGCCGCTGCTGCTCACGCCAGAAGGCGTCGTCACGCTGGTCGTCATCCGAAGGCATGGCTGTATGTTACTCCACGGCGAACCGTCGCCGTGATCACGAACCTTTCGAGAAGCGGGGCTGAAGCGCGACAACGAAGCGCACACGGTCTCCTGGCACCCGCAACCGCGGCGGCGCTATGGTTGCTGAGTGCGACAAACGCGCATGACGCCATATGTGGCTCGACTCTTCGAGGGTGTCGAGGAGGCGATTCGACGCTCGCTCGGACTGAAACCAAACGTGCGCATCGAGCACCGACCCGCGCGGCCAGGCAACGAAGCGGCGGTCGACTTCCGTGTGCACCTTCCGAACAGCGTAACGCTCGAGATGCGGCTTGCCCCACCCGACTCACCCGACTTTGCACTCGCAAGATCGGAGCACATCAGCTTGATCTCCCGGCAGCCGCCCGGAGGAGACGACTCACGTCAGGACCCGATGGTTGACGCCTGTCTCGCAACCATTGGGCGGCTCTTTCGCGCCCAGCAGAGGCTCGATGGTGCACAGCTCACCCGGCACCTCATGGCGCAACGCAGTGAAGTGCGAGACTTTGCGCAGCTGTCCGACGACTTCTACGTACGCATCTTCGACGGCGTCATGGGCGCGGCAGCAAACCTGCGGCTAGGCTTCCGTTGCAATCAGAGCTGTGGATTCTGCTGGCAGGGACGCCAATGGCCTGAGCCACCGCCGGAGATGTTGCTCACCTGGCTCGATGAGATCGGCGCGGCCGACGTCAAACAGCTGTCGATTACGG
>CAZRGL010000266.1:10571-14608 GCA_964599485.1 uncultured Polyangiaceae bacterium | reverse complement strand
GCTGACAGCGTCGAGCAGTGGAGCCATGGCCGCGGTCGGACGGATCCGACGCAAGAATGCAGAGATCGAGCTTACCTTGTCGTGAGCCCACATACCCAGCTCGTCCTGGAGAGCACGCCTTTCCGTGACCGAGATCACGTATGCGACCTGTCCGATCTTGGGCAGTGTGTCCACACTCTCGATCTTGTCTCCCTGAATCCGGCGCGGGGCGAGCTTGTGGCGACCGAGAGCCTTGCCCAAGAAGTCGGCGCCGGTGTCGCCGAGCCAGACCACGGCCAGGAAGAGCAAGAAGATCGCCCGCTCCTTTGCCTCCGGCGGCGAGCTGCCGGAAGCTGGCGTTCTTCTTGTCTGTCAGCGGATAGAAGGCATTGACGCCGATGACGTCGAGCTCGCCCAGCACCACGGTGTGCTCGACGTCGTCCCAGTTGCCGGAATAGGTGATGAGACCCGAGTAGTGCTGCCGAACCTCACGAACCAACGCTGCGAAATGATGAGCGCGGCGGCGGGTGACCCAGCTTCGTAGCTCGACGCCCACGCTGAGCATCTCGGCATGGCCGCGCTCGGCGATCTTGGCCCAATAAAGCAAAAAGCGTCGGTAGGAACCGACCCAACGCGCCCAGCCCTCGTCGCTGCCGGGCTCGATCCAAGCCCGCCAACCGCCGGTTTCTACCCACAAATGGGGCACGAGCAGGACGCGCTGGCCTTGCTCATGGGCGTGGCGCATGGCGGCGAGCACATCGCGGGTGTTCTGCTCGAGCGGCGCCTCGAACTGTAGATCGACCCCGCCGCCTTTGAGGTCCCATACGCGGCCGAACGGCGTGAGTGCTACCCATGTTGCGCCCCAGCGGCCCGCTTCGACGATGGCGGCTTTGCCGGCCGCGGTGCCATAGCCCGCCTGCGGGTGAAGACTGCTCTCGATGGGGCCGATGGTGACTCCGCGCATTGCCCCGATGCCGGCGTCAGCCCAGCCGCTCGCTCCTGGCGGAAGTGGGCGATCACGTCCGAAGCCGAGTGCTTCTAGGACGGTGGTCGGATCAGCTGCTGCCGAGGCTGCGAGCAGCAGACAGCCAAGCAGCGTCGTCACGCCGATCATGAAGCGAGCGCTTCGCACGGCCTCGCTATAGCAGATCGGGCGCGCCCCAACATGGGCAGCTCATGCGCCTCATAAGGTCGATGTAAGCCTCTGTGGAGCGTTGTGGGCCACATAATGTAGCTGGTGCCGCCCCAGATAGGGGTCTCTGTGGCGGGGCCGAGGAAGGAGATGGTCATGGGCTCGGGGTCAGCAACTGTTCGCCGCTGTTTTGGATCTGTCCTAGTAGGCGCTGTTTTGGTGATGGGTAGCGGTTGTGGTGGTGAAATATCTGCTGGCTCCGAGCCTCCTTCGTTGACGGCCGAGCTGCAGGAGCTGAGGAAGGTCGAGATTGGTCACTTCTCTTATCCTGGCATCGTGTCCGCCGACGGCGGGCTGCAAGTTTCCTACGAGACGCCTCAAGGCATCTTCGTGGATGTCTACGACAGCGCGTTGACGAACAAGAAGAGCACGCACCAGCTCTCGCCCTACGAAAGCCCTGACCATCAGATGGTTTTCGCCGATGGTTTCTTCTACATGGTCAGCTCATTCTTCCTGCGAAAGTACGACCTGGCGTTCAACGAGATCGACGTCGTGTCGGTCATCGACGACCTGCCTCCAGAGCTTAAGGAGCAGTGGAGTCCCGATGGTGGCCTCGACGACATGCTCTTGTACGCGTCCAACGGATTGATTCTGGTTGGCGTCCCCGGCGGAACCCTGCAGAAGCCGCCAGAGCAACCCGGCAAGGGGGAGCCTGGCAAAGGGGAGCCCGGCAAGGACGACAAGATGGACCTGCCCGATGACCTGTTCCTCTTGCAGTACGACGAGCAGCTCGAGCTCATCAACACCATCAACCTCCCAGCGCTCGGCAATACGCCGGCCTCGTCGATGCTGCTCTTGGATGGTGTTCACACAGTGGTTTGCGCCGATCGGCACTGGGACGACTCGAGCCTGATCGCAGCCCGCTACGACAAGGACTGGAGTCTGCTCGAGAAGTTGACGATTTCAGCTGTCGAGGGCGCCAATGAGGAGTTTCCCATGGGCCTGGCATTTGCGAACGGCCACTACTTCGTGAGCTACAACCACATCACCGGTGATCTGGCCATGCCCGTAAGTGGGGAGCCGGAGCTGCGCACCGACATCATGTTGAAGGCATTCGACCCGAGCTGGAAGCTCGTCGCCGAGGCGCTGGTCACCAACGACATACCAGCGCATGTGCAGACCCGTGGGGTGAACAGCGCCCACCTGGCCATAGTTGGAGACAAGATCTACGTGGCCTATGAAGCCGACGAGGGCATGAACCACCGCGTGCTCGTCAAGGAGTACGTGATGGAGATGACTGCGAAGTGACGCGCAGGCTTCGTGCTGCCGTGACGGCGCTCACGATCACCTCCATGAACAACACGAGCGCCCCGCCGATGAGGGCTGGCCGGAGCTCCACAGCGAGATCCTCTGGCCTACCGTGGTAGCCGCCGCCCAGCTGGATTTGCACCAACACGTCCACCGCGACGATTACGACTGTCAGCGCCGCCGTAGCGAGCGTGCCCCACAAGCAGCGCAACCAACGAGGCCGTGTGACCCACATCCAGGGCAACATCGACAGCACTCCAAACCACCATAGCGCGCAGCCCCAAGTAGCGACGTTCCAGCACCGCTCACGCTGCTCAGGCGGTAGACGGCGCTTGTCCCATAGCTGCAGCGCCAGGGTCACGGCAATGCCGAGGACGAAGGCCACAGCGACGCGAACAACGTTCACCGGACTCAGTACGCGTCTGCGGCCAGCTTGGAGCCGGACGGCAGTTTGAGCTCGACGGGCGCGACGTTGTCAGCACCACCAGCCAGCCATTGATAACGGGCGAAGTTGCCGAGTACGCGCTCGACGTAGTGGCGCGTCTCGGCATAGGGAATGGCTGCGACCCACAGATCCAGCTCCCGTCCGCCTGCGCCCTTCAGCCATGCATCTACGGCGTGGGGGCCGGCATTGTACGCAGCGACTGCCAGCGGCAGGTTGTGTTGGAAGGTGCGCAGCAGCTTGCCGAGATAGAAGGCGCCCAGCTTCAGGTTGACGTCAGGGCGACTGATTTGCTCGGGCGTGGTAGCGAGCTTCAGCTCGCCGCTGGCCAGCTCAGCAGTCTTGGGCATCAGCTGCATCAAGCCACGGGCGCCTACGCGCGAGACCGCCGTGGCTCTGAAGGCGCTCTCCTGCCGCATCACCGCATGGATCAAGCCTGCAGGCAGTTGATGGCGGTCCTCTTGTCCGCGCACCAAGCGGCTGTAGGGATGAGGATAGAGGCAGTGCCATGCCCAGCGCTCGGTTGCGGTCGGTGCCCGCATCAGTACTGCCAAGCTCACGGCCCGATTGCCGATTTGATGACGGCGGCTCGCACCAGTCAGCTTGCCATAGAGCTCACACAGGGCCTCGCTCTCGCGACCTGGGTACTGCTTGGCGGTCTCGTCTTCCATGCCCCGAAGGCGTTTCTCAGCCGCGCCGTCCAATCCCACCGAGTGCAACAGTGCTGGTGGGCGGGGCATACTCAGCGTCAACGGTGAGAGCGGTACCGCTCGCGGCTCACCGATCAGCGGCGGCAAGGGTGTGTGGCCGATGGATCGCAGCCGAGCGTGCGCGGCCAGTGCAGGCCAGGTCAGCGGTTGCTTCTCGACGAGCCGAAGCCAGATGCGCGTGGCGGCCTTGGTGTCCCCCGCCTGCAGGGCCGCGACGCCTTCGAGCTCGAGTAGGCTTGCCTTGCGACGCCGCGAGCGGGCGTCCTTGCGCAGCCCAGCAAGCTGCTTTCGGGCCGCTTTGGGCTTGCCGCTGCCGAGCAAGGCCAAGGCTCGTCCGTAGCGTGCACTGGCAGCTGATCTGCTCTTGCCGTAGCTGGAAAGATAACGCGCGTATCCTTTTGCAGCTGCTCCGTAGCGGCCGAGCTGTAAAAGCAACTCTGCTGCTCGAAACGCTGCACGCTCGGTC
>CAZRGL010000266.1:0-10561 GCA_964599485.1 uncultured Polyangiaceae bacterium | reverse complement strand
GTTGCGAAAGCGGCGCGTAATTTCGCGATAGCGGCGTAACGCCCCGGGCTCGTCGCTGGCGCGCGTCGCAGCTCGGGCGGCGTAATACACTCCTTCGGCTGCAAATGCCGCAGCAGATGCGGCCGCCACGTCGAACGCGTCCCGAGCGCGGTCATAAGCACGAGCTGAATACAGCGCTTTTGCTTTGGCCAGTTGGATGGCCGCTTTGGCGCTGGGCTTGCTCTGAAGCAGCTCGTCGAGCGAGCGCAATGTTTCGTCGAGGTTGGTGTGGTCAGTGGACTTGGCGATGGCAGCGAGCTTGTCATCGAGGGCGATGCGGCCGCCGACCCTCGCGATACCAGCCAGCGCGGCGCGGCTGTGATGTCCACCGGGAAACGTTCGTACGAGCCATTTCCAATCGGCTGCGGCAAGCGCCTTGTCGCCCTTCTTTTCGGCGATGCGGGCGCGCACCCAACGAGCCGCGGCTTGGTCCTGTTTGCGGCGCGTGCGGCTTGCGCGCGTTACGGCGCGGTTGATCGTCTTGAGCGCGAGCGGCAGCTTGTTGCCCCGCTCGTAGGCTCGGGCGGCGGCAACCGTATCGAGCACCTTGGGAGATTCGAGCAAGACTTCGGCGGCTTGCTCGAACGGTCCTGCCATCGCGGCCGCCTCTGCGTGCCAACGGCGGATCTCCTCGCGCACCAGGGGCAGCTTCTGCTCGAGGTCACTGAGCAGCTTCACAGCTTGGGCGTGATGGCCTGCTTGTAGCGAGACGACACCGAGCGCCAAGCGCAGCTCGGGTTTGTCCCGCTGCTGCTGGGGCAGCGCGCTGAGCAGCTCGTGAGCGCGGTCCCATTGGTGAGCGCGAGCGGCTTGACGCCAATCGGTCGTTGGGGCGGCCGCGGTTTTTGGCGATGCGGGCGCGGCGGCGCTCGTCTTGGTCAGCCCGGAGCTGGTCGCTCTCGCAGCCACTACCGGTGGCTGGGCGCTTGCATCTGAGTGGCCCGCAGCGCCACCCACTGTGCACCCGAGCAAACTGCTGACAAACAGGCTCCCGAGGGCCGCTAGATTCCACCTGAGCCGCAACTGCATCTGCTTGTGTTCTAGGCTGCCAGTAAGCGATGCGCAACTTCACGGGGAATGGGCGCAGCGGCCCCGCGATTTGGCCGGCCGGTGGGCTGAGTGGCAGACAGAATCAAGCGAGTGGTACGGCGACCAGAACGATTTCCTTGCCCTTGAGCTCCACTTTGTAGCGGAAGGGCTTGCCGTGCTTTGCAGCCATTTGTTGCTCGCTCGCCTTGATACGCTTGCAGAGTGGCGCGAACTTGATGTGGTCGACCGGGTCGCCCAGCTCGGATTTCGCAGCGATATACTCGTCGTAGAGGCGTTTGTAGTAGTCCTCCGGAGGCTCGTCACGAAGCTCCTTGGCGTCGTCCACATCATCGGCAGACAGCGCCACCATGCGCTCGTCGACGTTGAGCGCCGCGCTGAAGGACTGCGAGCTGGGCGACTGCGATGGCCGCCCCTCCTCGTCGGTGTCGTCTTCTTTGACGCCGAGCAACTGGTTGAGCAACGAGTTGATGCGGAATACCAGGCCGCCAAGCACCTTGTGCTCGAGCTCGAAGCGAATGTCGGTTTGGCCGTTGATGATGGTCAACAGCCCATCTTCGAGATCCTCAATCGGCTGTGAGATGTACGCGTTGATGAGGTGGGCCGAGAGAATCGTCAGTAGCAGGCCCATGGCGAAGGCGCCCAGCAGCGACAAAATCAGGGACTTGAAGCTCCCAATGACGCGCGCAGGGGTAACCGCCATGATGACCGCCTGCTTGCCGTCGCCGTAGCCGCCCAGGGCCATCGCAGCGCCGTCCAGGTCCTCGGAAAGGCCCGAGAGCGCGACGGGTTGGTCATTGTTGAGCGCTTGCTTGCCCGAGTCGGCCCCTGCCAGCATGGCATCGGTGGTGCCGTTGCTGCGGGCGATGACGTCCATCTTGTCGTTTGCAAAAATGGCCGCAAGTAGCGCCGACTTGCTCGTGGCCTCGCTGGCATACTTCAGCCGCCCGTTGTTGAACGCGGTGCCGACTGCCACGCCGCCGATGATCTTTCCATCTGCGCTACGAATCGGCGCATAGGAAGTCAGCAGCTGCTCGTTGTGGGACTTGTCGACCCACACATCCGAGCCGGTGTTGCCTGCGAGCACGGCCTTCATCATCGTGGGATGCCGCTCGCCAATCTTTTGGCCGCGCATGAGGTTCGAGCCGTTGCGTGCGAGCACGATACCCTTGGCGTCGAACAACACCACGACCGTCGGCTTGACTACAGCGAATGACGGCGCATTCTTCGACTGCTCTTCGATGGTGTTGGCACTGGTCGTGGCCGTGTCGGCACGCGTTTTTGGCGTCCCCGCGTCAAACGGCTCACGGGCGAGATCGGTGTTGGCCTGCTGTGCGAGCCACCTTTCGATTCGCAGCCCTTCGACTTGAAGTTGGGCGACTGCAGCGGTTACGGCGCGCTGCGCTTCTCCCTTGTTGGAAACATCCCCCAAAGTCAGACGCATCAACGCGAACGAGAGAACGCTCACGATGAGCACTACAACGGCGAAAACCCCAATGATTGTCTCGCGCATGCGAGGCGCTCTCCTCTTGAAAATGGCGGCCCGCCACAAGCAGACGGGACGGCCGCAGACGTTAGCATCCGACTATCGATGACGACAACTCTATCGGCGCGGGGCCGCACCTTCTTTGGAATCATGGTGCAGCCAAGCATTGTCAACGAAAGCGTGCTGAGTATGATTGGGTCGCCGCGGCGTCTTCACCTGAGGACGGCGGTTATGGTGGCTATGGCTCAGTGGTAGAGCACTGGATTGTGGCTCCAGTTGTCGCGGGTTCAATTCCCGTTAGCCACCCCCAACATCGCCTCATGGCCATTTGGCCGTGAGGCGTTTCTTTTTGCGGCCGCCATTCGGCGCTGAAGCGAAAGGCTTCGGGCGCCTCTCACTTCAGCGGACCAAACCGGCCGGTCGGTCGAGATCCTTGACCGAAGCCTGCTTTCGTGCTCCTATCAGTCAGGCCGGCTGGCCGGTTGCAGGTGGCGTTATGTGGCTTATGAGCTTGAAATTAATGGCCTATTGTTGGTCCAGCGGCCAATGTTCGAAGCCGATTGAGTGTGTTGAGGAGGTCGTCAAGCCATGAAATTCGGTTGGATGGTGGTAGTTTTGGGGGCGCTTTTGACCGTAGGTTGCAATTGGGTGACAGGCGCGGATGACCTGATCGCGACCGACGAATACGAAAACTCCAACGGCCAAGACAACTCCAACGGCTCTAGCAGTAGCGGCCAGCCGCCCGACAACGGCTCGTCGAGCAATGGTGGCCCGAGTAGCTCGTCGACCGGCAGCAGCTCCACGAGCAGCGGCTCGACCAGCAGCTCCAGCACGAGTGGCACGGGTGGTGGCGGTGGAGCCAGCAGCTCGAGTAGCTCGAGTAGCTCGAGTAGCTCCAGCAGCTCCAGTGGCACCGGCGGGTCGGGGGGCAGCCCACCCGTGGGGGGTGCCGTGGACGGCGTTTCGATCACTGATCTGCAGCTGTATCAAGCCATCGAAGTACCGATGATGAACAGCACCGACATCCCCATCGTTGCCGGCAAGGATGCGATGATACGCGTGTTCTACCAGGTTGACGGTGCCTACGACGGCAAGCCCGTCACGGGCCGATTCAGCGTGGGTCAAGACCATGTCGAGGCGACCAAGTCGCTCAGCGGTAGCTCATCGCAGAGCTCGCTGTCGAGCACCCTCAACATCGAGGTGCCTGGCTCGATGATCAAGGTCGGTGCAACGTTCCGAGTCGATCTGGTTCAGCCCAACGGCAGCGGAAACAACAGCGCGGCAGGCTACCCCCAAGGCAATCAGCAGGTAGCCCTCAACGCCCAGAGCTCGGGCGCCAAGCTCAAGGTCGTTTTGGTTCCCGTGAGCTATTACAACAGCTTGCCCGATACCTCGCCGGCGCAGGTCCAAAAGTATGTCGATTGGCTCCGCTGGCAATACCCCGTACCCCAAGTCGAGGTGACGGTGCGCAGTCAGCCGCACAGTTTCAACAGCAATCTGGGCAGCTACTACGGCTGGTCGAAGCTGCTCGACCAAATCACCAATCTTCGCGACACCGACAACATCCCCGGCGACGTCTACTACTACGGTATCCATGACGCGAACGGTAACGGGCTGCTGGGCCTCGGTTGGGTAGGCGGCCAGAACGATGTTTGGTCGCGCACCGCCATCGGCGTCGGCTGGACCGGCGAAACAGCTCCAGAGACTGCGGTGCACGAGATCGGCCACAACCACGGTCGCGACCACGCGCCCTGCGGCGTGTCCGGCGATCCGTACTACCCGTATTCGGGGGCGAGCATCGGCGTGTGGGGCTATCACCCGCAGAAGAAGAAGTTACTGAGCCCCAACAACTACGTCGACTTCATGAGTTATTGCTCGCCGACCTGGGTGAGTGACTACACCTACAAGGCCCTCTTCAAGCGGCTCAAGCACATCAACGGCGCCAAGATCTTCGTGCCGCCCGAGCTGATGAATCGCTCCTGGGATCGAATCAAAATCCTCGACGGGCAAGCGCAATGGCTCACGCCCATCACCATGTCGCAGCCACCAGTTGGCCAGGAGACGACGGTGGTGGCTCAGACCGCTTCTGGTAGCCAGCAGCTGACGGGACACTACTACGCCTACAACCATCTCGTCGGCGGTGTGCTCTACATGCTGCGGCCCAAGCAAATCAACTCGCTCAACGCCGTCGTCGCGGCGAGCTTCTCTCTGGAAGGCCAGAGCTTCGTGTTGCCGCACTGATCCGAAGGATCCGAGGGACAACCCAGCTGCTGATCGTTTGGGTCGCCAGGCAGGCTATGATCCAGCCGTGAGCTTTCCCTTGCCAGCCGGCGTGGCGCTCGTTCAGGTAGTTGGGGCAGGTAGCGTCTTCGAGGTGGCGCTGGTCGAGCGCGACGGCCGGCGGTGCATATGCAAGCGCCTCAAGATGCGGATGCTCGCCGATCCGATCGGCCAGTGCGCCATGAAGCGTGAGATCGAGGTGTTGCGCCGGTTGCGTTCAGGGCCGGTGCCTCGCTTCATAGATAGCGGTGAGGACGACAGCGGACCCTGGTTGTTGCAGGACTACGTCGAAGCGCTGAGCATGCGCCAGCTGGTCGAGGCCTGGCATGCGCGAGGGCGAGGAGTTCCCGCGACGCTTCTGGACGCATTGGTGCGCGATGCCTTCGGGGGGCTGGCAGCTCTTCATGCGGCCAGCGACGGGCACGGCGCGTTCGGCCTCGTTCATGGCGATTTGGGACCCGATCACATGCTGCTCACGCGAAAGAGCGAGCTCCGTTTCGTCGATTTCGGATTGGCCCGGTGGCGCGACATGGACCGCTCCCTCTGTGAGTCCGGCGAGCGAGGCAGCTTGCCCTATCTGGCTCCGGAGCTAGCGCGAGGCGAGCAGGCGCCTGATCAAAGCTGTGATGTCTACGCGCTGGCCGCGACGTTGGCCTTCGTGGCCCTCGGTCGCGCGCCCTGTCGCCAGGTCGGCACCCCAGCCTTGCTGGCCGAGGTTGCGGAGCAAGGTGTCGATGTCGAGTCGCTGGTGCGCTGCGAACGGCTGTCCGCACGGGCCCGCAGCGCCCTCGCCAAGGCGCTGAGCTTCGCGCGCAGCGAGAGAATTTTGCGGGCTGCCGAGCTGCTCAGGCTGCTCGATTGAGCTCGATTGAGCATGAAGTGGTACAGCAATCCAAGGAGCGTGTCGGGAAAAGCCCTCTGCGGCACGTGAACCACCGCGATCCCGCGCCACCGCGCTGCTCACGGCGCCCGGTGTGCCTCGGCACGACTTTTTCATGACACGCTCCTTGGCGGGGGGCGGATCGTGAGGAATAATCCCACACAGCGGCAGCTCAAACGCCGCGAATCGAGAATCGAGTCATGATTTCGAACGACATGCGTACGCTTAGCACCCTCCTGCTTGCCGGGTTGCTCGCCGCCCTGAGCGGCTGCAGCGAGCCGGTACCCCCCGCCAGCGATGGCGCCTTCTATTTGGCATTCGTCAACAGCGGGGTCGACTGTCGTATCGCCGGTCACAACACACAGGTGGGGAAAGCCAGCGCGACAGAGCTGACCGACGTCAAGAAGGATGGCGTTGCTGGGGCAGCGATTTGGTGTCTGGTCGAGGGAGGCGGCACCTTCAACGTCGAGGGCTACATCGATCACGAGGGGCGCTACATCAACTTTGCGCTCAACGGCTTCTCGGCCGCAGCCACGGTCGACAACAAGCACAAAGGCTCTTTGGCCTATGCCAGTCCCAACACCGGTGGCAATTACTCCTCCGGCGCCTGTGATTTCTGGATCACTGGGGACGAGGAAGTCGCCCCCGGTCGCGTGTGGATGGAATTCGCTTGCCCCGAAATCCGCAACGCCAGTGACAACAGCACCTGCGCGATATCCTTCGGCACAATCGCGGTCATGAACTGCGAGCAGTGAGTCCATGAAGCGCGCGTTGCTGCTCGCGGTGGCGGCGCTTGCGCTGGCGATGACAGCTGCGCTGCTGGTGGTGGCCTGCGGGTCACCGGATGCGGCCAGTCCTTTTCGACCTGACGCCGGAAGTGGTGGAGCAGCAGGGCAGGGGGGTGGCAACCCCTATGAGGCCGGAACCGGTGGCGACGAATCGCTGGGTGGTCCGTGCAGTGTCGACGCTCAATGTGACGATGGTGTCGCGTGCACTTTCGACGGCTGCGATCAAGAGCTCGGTCGGTGTCGTTTCACGCCTGACGACAGCACCTGCCAAAATGGGCTGTACTGCGACGGCCTCGAGCGCTGTGCGTTCAAGTTGGGCTGCATCTCAGGTGAGCCCGTCAGCTGCAGCGATGGCAATCCTTGCAACATCAACACCTGCCAGGAGGAGAGTAAGAGCTGCACGAGCGAGCTGCGCGACGTCGATGCGGATGGTGACCCGGACATCCATTGTGGTGGCGGCGACTGCGACGACTTCGATCCCGCGGTCTCCTCACTGAGCCCGGAAGTGTGCGCCAACAACATCGACGACAACTGCGACATGCAGGTTGACGAAGCAGGGTGTGTGAGTCCCAGCAACGACAACTGTTTTGACCCACTGGTGCTCACCCAAGCCGGGACCTACCCGTTGAGCACGGCCGCCGCAGCGCTCGATTTTGCTGCGAGCTGTACCGTGGCCAACCCGTCGCTCGCTCGTGATGTGGTCGCGGCGGTGTCGCTGCCGGCAGGACCACCGGTGGATGTGCAGCTCACCGCCCGTGCCGACAAGGTCAATCTCGCGTTGGCGCTCATGGGGCAGTGCGGGATGGCGGCCAGTGAGATCGCGTGCAGTGGTGGGTTCGTTCACCCCGGTGGCGGTTGGGTCGCCAAAGTGCGGGCCCGCAGCGTGGGTGACGCCCAGAAGATGACCGTGCTGCCCGCATACGTGTTTACCGAAAACAGCACCGAGTTGACCTTGCGCTACGAGTTGCTCGCGGCCACGACCAAGCCCAGCAACGAGACCTGCGCAACGGCTGAGATGCTGAGCCCTGACACGCCCACGGTGGCCAGCATCGTCGACGCCAAAGCCGATCTCGGCAGTGCGTGCATGCCAGCCAGCGGCGATCTGGTCTATCGTTTTCAGTTGGCGGTTCCATCCGACGTCAACATCTACGCCAGCAGCATCGACGGCGACGGGCTGGCGCTGATTTCACTTCGCAACGAGGCGTGCGCCCTACCAGGGGACGAGATCACCTGTAATCAAGCGCCCAGCGGCAAGGCCAGCGCGCACGTGTTTCGCCACTCCTTGCCAGCGGGCAGCTACCACGTAGCTGTGGCCGCCAGCGCTCCGACCGAAGTGCTGCTCAGCTTGAGCGTCTCGCCGCCAACTGCGGCGCCTGCCGACGAGTTGTGTCAGGGGGCTCCGACGCTCGCCCACAACAAGACCATCGATGTTGCGCTCGCTGGCCACCAAGACGACATCAGCAGCAGCTGTTTGGTGGGAGGGGTAGACGCCGCATACTCGTTGGATCTTGCCGAGGCGTCGGATGTGCTCCTCATCGGCCGCTACTCAAAAGGCGATGCGGCCGCGGTGGCCTTGATGTTGCCGAGCTGCTCCGGGCCCAACGACGAAGTCGTCTGCTCGACCGCTCAGCTGTCGCCTACGCGGGCCCAGGCGCGCAACGTCCCTGCTGGAAACTATCGGGTGATCACCGAGAGCCAACAGAGTCTGCCCTTGCAGCTCACCGCCCTGACTCGGCCGGCGCTGCCACCCACCATCGTGCCGTTCGCCGATGGCTGCAACGATGTGCTCTCGGTGCCAGCGCAAGGCGGTTTCTTCCAGGGAACCACGGCCAACGCGCAAGCCGATTTCAACGCGGGTTGCGATCAAGGCGGCCAGCCGCTGGGAGGCGCCCCCGACCAGTTGCTCGAGTTGCAGCTGAGCGCGACGAAACGGGTGGTGCTCGACATGCAGGGCTCGGCCTACGCCACCATCCTCGACGTGCGCGAAGGGCCGCAATGTCCCGGCAATGAGATGCTGTATTCTTGCGCGGCAGGCTACTACCCAGAGCGGAGCTTCCTCGATCTCGAGCTGGCGGCGGCAACCTATTTCATCCAGATCGATGGCTACGCGGGACAATCTGGGCCGTGGTTTCTCGACATTCACGTCGTCGATCCCTGAGCGCGCCCTAGCCGGGGCCGTCTTGGTCGCCCGGTTTCTTTCGTGAGCCCTTTGAGCCCATCGGCGGCAGTATGTTAGCGTTCCGCCGACTGGCCCCCTTGCAGTGATGTAAACCAGGATGCTTCGGAGGATTTCAACGGTTGCCCTCAACACCTATCGGGAGGCCGTGCGTGCGCGCATCCTGTTGGGGCTCGCCGGCGTAGCCTTCGCGGTTGCTTTCTACTCGCTCGTCGTAGGCGCGTTCACCCTCAACGATGCTCCGCGTGTCGTCGCAGATCTCGGCGCCATGACCATCAGCGTGTTCTCCATCGCTGTGGCTGTGTTGATTGGCGCCACCTCGCTTCATCGCGAGCTCGAGATGAAGACCATCTTGCCCCTGTTGGCGCGGCCGATCCGGCGCAGTGAGTACTTGGTTGGCAAATTCCTCGGCATCATGCTGGTCGTTTGGGTTTTCGTTCTGGCCGAGGGCGGGCTGGTGCTCATGATGTCGGCTGCCATGGGGGGGCGCTCCGTGGGGCTCGTGATCGGGCTGGGACTCGCCTTGGCCGTGGCGCTGGCTGCGGCAGCATGGTGGTCGGTCCGAGCGCGCACATTTGGTCCGATTCCTTGGGCCGTGGGCATGATGGTGGCCGGTTTCTTGTTGTGCTCGGTCGCTCCGGCTGAGCGCTCGCTGGTCGTCGGCTCTACCATCCTCACCTTTCTCGAGGTCAGCATCATCGCGGCTATCGCGATGCTGTTTTCATCTTTCTCCACACCGTTTCTGTCCTCGCTTTTGACGCTGGGCACGTTTGTGGTGGGTCGCAGCGCAGATTCGATGGCGCGCCTGCCCAAGAAGTTCTTCGGTCAAGCCATCCACGATGCTGGCAAGGCCTTGTCTTCCGTGCTGCCCAACCTCCATACCTACGTACCAGCGCGTCCGCTGCTGACTCAGGAAGCGGTCGACGCGGATCTCTACGTCTATGTCGGAATGGCGGCGCTGCAAGCGCTTGGCTGGACAATCGGGCTGTTGGCGGTGGCAGCGTTGGTGTTCCAACGGCGCGATTTCTTGTGAGCGATCCTCCTGCCGCGAAGCCGGCCGCGGAGCGTGCCGACGGTCCTGGCCCAAACAAGCCCAGCCGCTGGCGCGCGCATGCGCCCCGCGTTTTGATCGTGCTCTCGGTGCTGGTGGCGTGCGTGGCCGCCGTCAGTGTCCGGGTCATACTTGCCGGCGAGGCCGAGATTGCTGCCAGCACCCAAGCGCTTCAACAAGCCGATTCTCGCGCCGCCATCGAGCATGCTGGTCGGGCCGCCGGCTGGTACGCGCCGGGGGCGCCTCACGTGTCAGTGGCCTACGGGCGACTCAAGGCGATTGCCCGAGCCGCCGAGCAGCATCGCCGTCGTGAGGTAGCGTTGTTGGCTTGGCGCAGGTTGCGCTCCGCGGCGATCGAGACCCGTTGGGTGGTGACGCCCCATCGTGTCGACCTCGAGCTCGCCAATGGCGAAATTGCGCGTTTGATGGCCACTGGTCCCCATCCGAGCGCAGCGCCCGACGGTCGCATCGCCGCCGCTCAGCTCCAGGCCCTGTCACGCCGCGCGGGGCCACAGCTGCCTTGGGTAGTCGTGCTGATCGGAGGATTCATCCTTTGGTGGCTCGGCCTGCTGTTGTGGTCGCGGCAGGTTTCCCAGCCCGGGGGCAAGCTTGGTTGGGCTGCGGGACGGTCGGGGGCGATGTTGACCGCGGCTGGCGTAGCGCTTTGGTTGTTGGCTGTGTGGCAGGCCTGACCGGGCCCGCGTCCGGGTCTGCGTCCGAGGGGTCCGGGAAACGAATGTCCGTAGGGGCGGGGTTTATCCCAATGCCGTTCGGTTAGCGGCTATGTGATCGAAATTGCTTTGTAATTTTGAGG
>CAZRGL010000265.1:0-14608 GCA_964599485.1 uncultured Polyangiaceae bacterium | reverse complement strand
AAAAAGCCCGGCGTAACTCAGAAAACGCCCCTAGCTCGCGTCGACCACTTTGCCTCGCTGAAGCAAAATACGGGCGCCTGCCAGCTCCGCAAAAACCGCCGGTTCATGGCTCACCACCGCCATGACCACGCCGAGCTTCAGCTCGTCTTCCAGCACACGCATCAGTCGCTCCACGCCTGCCCGGTCCAGTCCGTTGGTGGGCTCATCGAGCAGCACCAAAGCGGGACGGTGTAGCAGCGCACGAGCGAGGGCTATGCGCTGCCGTTGCCCGCGTGAGTTGGTTCGTAACGGCCGTTCCGCGAACCGTCCGAGCTCGAACCGACTCTGCACCTCCTGCCACACGTCTGCGGGTTGCAAACCGTGCAATTGGGCAGCCAGCTCGATGTTGGCTTTGCCGCTGAGATCCCCGTAGGCCAAGGGCTCGTGGGACAACCACCCTACTTGGGCACGAACGCCCATCACGTCATCGCCCAGAGGCTCGTAGCGTACTTGTCCCGAGGTCGGTTTGAGGATTGTTCCCAGGATGCGCAGCAGCGTGGTTTTTCCCGAACCGTTTGGCCCCTCGACGATGGTCAACTTGCCAGCTTGCAGCTCGGCGTTTACGCCCCGCAGCGCCGCCGTTGCGCCAAATGTCTTGACCAACCTGCTCATACGCACCCGCTGGATGCGTTCCTGGCTCACGCTCACGCTCGCCTCATTTGCGGATGATGACCGTGGCACTTTCGGGCGCCAGATCCTGCTCCGTCTCTTTGGTGTTGTCTGCTGGAGTGGCCTCGAGTTCCTCGGCCCGCCGGGCACGCTCCAGCGCAGCGTAGCTCATGACTTCGGTGTCTTGTCCCTCCGCTTGCTCCGACCGCCCTTTTTGACCCGACTGGTCACGGGGATCAGGGCGCGGAATACGAGGGGGTTGGCGCCGGACCCAACCCCCGGCAGCAGGCGGATCGCGGCGCACGATGACCTCGGTGTCCGAGGACGAGTCGACCAGATCGTCTTCGTCATCGACTGCCAAAGCGTTTGGTAGCGCGTCGCGTACCAACACATCGGTGTCGGCAGGCTCGGGCTGAATCTCGGGCTCGGGCTGAATCTCGGGCTCGGGCATCTTTCCGCTACGTCCGGAGCCAGCTGGAAGGCTCGCATAATATGCTTCATCACGAGCCACTTCCTGGATGGTTGGTTCCGCGGGCTCGAGTATCAAATCCGAGTCGTCGAGCGTCACATGGCGAGGCCAGCCATCGGGATCGGTCTTGGCTGCATCGCGACCTTCGAGCTCGTGGACTTCCTCTTCGTCGACGAAGGTTTCCGGGTCAG
Organism: uncultured Polyangiaceae bacterium; assembly: GCA_964599485.1. Taxonomy (GTDB): domain Bacteria; phylum Myxococcota_A; class Polyangia; order Polyangiales; family Polyangiaceae; genus JAPYTK01. Next base: position 13,300 of record CAZRGL010000265.1, on the reverse strand, counting down.
CAATTTCGGTCGCCCAGTCGATGGACTCCGCCGCGCCACCTGGTCGGACATGGGGCTCAGCGCGCGTGTCGGCGGCGAGCTGTTCGGATTGCGGGAACATCACCAGCGTCGGGGCAGAGGGCTGGTCTTGTTTGCAGATTCGTTGGGTCTTGCTCAGAGCGTTGAGAAAATCACGGGCAGTCTGAAAGCGGTCCTCGCGCAATTTCGAGATGGCCTTGTCCACCAGCAAGGAAATCGCATCAGGGATGCCGGGCACCAACTTTTCTAGAGGCCGGGGTCTCGAGGTGAGGATTTTGACCAACAGCGCGTTGTAGTTGGTGGCGACGAAAGGTCGGCGAGCCGTGAGTGCCTCATACATGATCACGCCGACGGCCCAGAGATCGACGCGCTGATCGAGATTGCTGTCGCCCCGCGCTTGCTCTGGCGCCATGTAGTAGGGCGTGCCCATCACCATCCCCGTGTGGGTCAGCCGTACTTGCTCGAGAAAGTCGTAACTCATCGACTTCGAGATCCCGAAGTCGAGCAGCTTGGCGCGCACGCTGCCATGACCTTTGGGCTGCTGGATGAAGATGTTCTCCGGCTTCAAGTCACGATGCATGATCCCCTTGTCGTGGGCGGCGGCCAGCGCGGCGAGGATCTGTTTGAGGATCTGGGCAAGCTCTCCAAAACGTAGTGGTCCGCCACGCTGGATGCGCTCTGCGAGGCTCTCGCCCACCAGTCGCTCCATGACCAAATATGGACTGCCGTCGGCCGTTCGACCGAAGTCGATGGTCTCGCAAATGTTGGGATGGCCGATGGCGCCCACCACTTGGGCTTCATGACGAAGACGCGCAATCGCTTCGGAATCATCCGCGAGCGCGGGATGGAGAATCTTGAGCGCCACAGCACGACCGATGCCGAGGTGCTCGGCCTCATAGACGGCGCTCATCCCCCCCTCTCCCAGTCTTCCGAAGACGCGATATTTCTGATCGATGATCACACCGATCATCTCGTCATGGTCACTGCGGTTGCGGGCTGTCTCTGTGTAGCGACGACGACGAGCATTGCGCGCGTGATGATCGATACGCAAACCAGTCGTTGGGCACACGCTCACGTGCGCGTCGTGAGGTAGCCCGCAGTGGGCGCAACGTATGAAGCGTTCCGTCACCGAACGAAGAGCCTTGGGGACGCGTTGTTTGATCTCCCGGGACGCAGAAGAATACCGCAATCCGACTCGGCTGGGCGGTCTCGTTCCTTGTGGAAAACTAACGGGGAAGCCTGTTGACCAGCCTCCGGAAAACCTCTGCAAACACTGTGCCCCCTTCTATGTACTGGGTTTGCCCACAGGTGCTCATCTTATCCCCCATTGTGGTTTTCCACATCATCCATCACGCCAGGTGCCTGTTTTTACAAGGTTATCTGGTTTCTCCCCGTCGTCCACAGGGCCTACTACTACTACTATCTTTTAATTAGATCTTAGGTTTTTCCGTCCTGTCACCGGGAGCGAACCCTGCTAAAGATCTGGTTGGGCATGGAACTCGTCGCCCCAAAAAAGAATCTCCTTCGCCTTCTTCAACGTTGTCAGGGCGTAGCCGACAAGAAGAGCACGATGCCAGTGCTTGCCAACGTGCTGCTATCGGCAGAAGGTACCGAGTTGCGCGTGGCCGCTACCGATTTGTATCTCTCGGTGAGCGGGTCCCTCGAAGCAGAGGTGAAGCGAGCAGGTTCGATTGCTGTTCCTGCGCGCGATATGTTCGATCGCGTCAAGCACATGCCCGACGGACCGATCAAGATCGCGGTTGGGAGTAGTGCTGCAACCATCATCCAAGCAGTAGGCTCAGCGCGTCGCTACACGCTGCATGGTTTGCCGGGAAGTGACTTCCCTGCGTTGCCCGAGCCCGCGGAAGACACCGACAGCTTGACGTTGTCAGTCGCGATGCTGTCACGCTTGTTTGCTCGGACGCATTTCTCGATCTCGACTGACGAGACGCGCGCTCATCTCAACTGTGCGCTGTTTGAATGCATCAAGGCAAAAGCGGACAAGTCGGCGCTCGTGAGGATGGTCACCACGGACGGGCACCGCTTGAGCAAGATGGAGATCATGGTCGAAGCGCTCGATGCCGAGACCATCATGCTCATCCCCCACAAAGCGGTTCAGGAGCTACGCAAGCTACTCGACGAGCTGAGCGACAACAGGGACACGACCAAGGTCGTGATTTCGCAGACAGGTCCGAACGCGTTTTTCAACCTCCTGGGTGTACAGTTCTCAGTCAAGCTCATTGATGCGGTATTCCCTCCTTACGAAGCGGTGGTGCCGAGCTCTGCTGACCGTGCAGTACGCACCGCCCGTGAGCCGTTTCGCGAGGCGCTTCGTGCCGTAGCGCTCGCGGCCAGCGATCGAACCGGTGGCGTGAAGCTCGGTGTTGGCGACAACGCGCTACGGATCACGAGCGAGAGTCCCGAGAGCGGCAACGGTTTCGACGAAGTGCCTGTCGACTATGACGGACCCGAGATCAGCGTGGGGTTCAACGCGCGTTATTTGCTCGACGTGCTCAACGCCATGGAGAGCGAGGACGAAGTGACCATCGGACTGAGCGGCGAGCTCGATCCTGCAGTGTTGCGTCCAGCTACCAACAATCAAGACGACTACATTGCGGTCGTCATGCCGATGCGGATTTGACCGAGGCCAAAGAGCTGGCCTTGTCCAAGGAGCTGGCCTTGTCCAAGGAACCGGACGCTGTTCAGGAAGCGGCGGAGCACAACGGTAGTGTCCCGCAACCCGAGCAGCTTCTTCTGGATCAGGTCGTCATCTCCCAGTTGCGAAACATCGAGCGAGCGGAGCTCGAGCCCGCTTCGCGCCTGAACGTCATCACAGGCAACAACGGTCAAGGCAAGACGAGCGTTCTGGAAGCGATCTACTTCCTAGCCACCACGAAGAGCTTCCGAACTGCGCGCCTAGCGGAGGTCGTGCGTCACGGTTTCGAGGTGGGCAACGTGCGTGGACGCTTCGTGGAGCGGAGCCCAGGTGGCCCCGTGGCCCGGGAGCAGAGCGCAGGCATTCAAGGCAGTCGACGCCACATCCGAATGGATGGCCAGGTGCCGAGCTCTTTGACGCATTACGCCACACGCTCACCCGTCGTGGTGTTCGATCCGAAACAAATGAGCTTGTCGACTGGACCAGCAACGGAGCGCCGTACGCTGCTCGACCGCATCACCCTGTTCAGTCACCCACAACTGTCGGTGCACCGCGCTCGCTACGGTCGCGCGTTGCGAGAGCGTCAGAAGCTTCTGGCGACCCACTGGGGTCGTTTGGAGCAAGTGCCAGAGCTCGATGCCTACGAAGCCTTGTTGGCTGAGCACGGAACGCAGATAACAGCTGCTCGGGCGGAGACCATTGGGGGTCTGGCCGACAAGGTGCAGTCCTCATTTAGAGCCATCGCCGCCCCCGAGCTGCGGCTCGAGATATCCTATCAACCAGCCGGAAGCACGACCGCCGAGCGCGTCTTGACTGAGCTCAAACAAGGACGAAACAACGACGCGCAGCGTAAGCGCACGGGTTTTGGGCCACATCGAGACGACCTGTTGATTACCCTCGATGGCCATCCAGCTCGCGTCGTGGCTTCGCAGGGGCAACATCGAGCCGTCACCTTGGCGCTCAAAGCCGCCGAGCTCGCGAGCATTGCGCAAGCCAGAGGAGTGCAACCCGTGCTGCTGCTGGATGATGTTTCCAGTGAGCTCGATGCGGAACGCACCTCAGCGCTGCTCGATTTCCTAGCCTCGACTCAGAGCCAGATCTTTCTGACGACCACGCGTGGCAACTTGATCATTCCCACGGAAACAGATGCCAAAAAGCGTCGCGACTTCGTCATCGACAGAGGCGTCTTGTCCCCCGTTTGACCGCCGCCGAGCCACATTGTCTTCAGACCGCGCTACAGCGTGCCGTCCGGGTCCCTTTGTGCTAACCTTGGGGCACCCGAAACGGCCAGCGAAATCAACAGCTTAGAGACGTTTTGCGCTGTCCGAACAGCCTGGCGGCGGCCACCTACTGGCGCGGCCCATCACGATGACTGATTCCACCACAGAACCCTCGGGCGAGCCCCTGGAAGAAGACGCCAAAGCGCCGGCCTACGATGCCGCCAGTATCACCGCTCTGGAGGGGCTCGAAGCGGTTCGAAAACGACCCGGCATGTACATCGGAGACGTGCACGACGGTTCCGGATTGCACCATCTGGTATGGGAGGCGGTCGACAACTCGGTCGACGAGCACCTGGCGGGTCATTGCTCCGATATCCACATCTATCTGCATTTCGACGACTCGGTGAGCGTCGAAGACAACGGCCGCGGCATCCCTGTCGACCAACATGAGCGTGGCGTCAGCGCTGCTGAAGTCGTGATGACGATGCTTCATGCTGGAGGCAAGTTCGACAACGAGAGCTACAAGGTCTCGGCCGGCTTGCATGGCGTCGGTGTATCGGCGGTCAACGCCTGCTCCGAGTGGCTCAAGCTCGAAATCAAGCGGAGCGGTCGCGTTTGGCAGCAAGAGTACAAGCGCGGCATGCCCAAAGCGCCGCTCCAAGCTGTCGGCGAGACCTCCACGACAGGCACACGCATCCGCTTCAAACCCGACACGACGATTTTCACCAACACCGAGTTTCGCCACGACACGCTGGCTGCCCGGCTGCGCGAGCTCGCTTTCTTGAACGCGGGGCTGCGCATCCATCTGATAGACGAGCGTCCTAGCGGTCAAAGCGAAACCTACGAATACAAGGGCGGAATCTGTGAATTCGTCGATCTGCTCACCTCGACGAAAGAACCGGCGCACGACGAGGTCATCTACTTCGAACAAGCAGCCGACACACAGATCGATGGCAAGACCGCGCCCGTGATGGTGGAGGTTGCGCTGCAGTGGACGGGCTCTTACCAAGAGGCGATCTTCTGCTACACGAACAACGTCAAGAACAAGGACGGCGGCACGCATCTAACCGGCCTTCGCGCCGCGTTGACGAAGACGATCAACAGCTACGGCACCAAGCAGAACCTCTTCAAGACCCTCAAGACCTCACTCAGTGGGGAAGATGTGCGCGAGGGTCTCACCTGCGTATTGAGCATCAAGCATCCTGACCCTTCGTTTGACTCCCAAACCAAGTCAAAGCTCGTCTCGAGCGAGGTCAAGGGAATCGTCGAAACAGCGGTGGCGATGAAGCTCAACGAGTACTTCGAGGAGCATCCCGACTCGGCCAAGAGGGTCATCGAGAAAGCTGTCGTTGCCGCAAAAGCACGTGAAGCAGCGCGCAAAGCACGCGAGGTGATTCGCAAGAGCACCTTGGACATCGCCTCGCTGTCCGGCAAGTTGGCTGCCTGTCAAAGCAAGGACCCAACCAAGGCCGAGCTGTACATCGTCGAGGGAGAGAGCGCTGGCGGGAGCGCCAAGATGGGCCGGGATAGAAGGTTCCAAGCGATTTTGCCACTGCGAGGCAAGATCCTCAACGTCGAGCGGGCACGTCTCGAGCGAATGCTGAGCTCCACCGAGATTGGAACCCTGATTACCGCTCTTGGCTGCGGTGTAGATGGGGCTGGCGGGGTGGATCTCGAGAAGCTGCGCTACCACACGATCATCGTCATGACCGACGCGGACGTGGATGGTGCTCACATTCGTACCCTGTTGCTCACCTTCTTCTACCGCCAGATGTACGAGGTCATCGAGGCCGGCCATCTCTTCATTGCTCAGCCGCCGCTGTATCGGGTGCGCAAGGGCAAGAAGGACATGTATCTCAAAGATGATGCTGACCTCGACGAGCATCTGACAGCCAACGCGATCGACAAGCTCGAGCTGGTGCCCGCTTCGGGAGGGGTGTCGCTGTCGGGCCAACCGCTTTACCGGCTTGCCACGCGGCTCAAACGCTTCCGCAAGGCGCTGGGGAACCTGGACAAACGTTGTGATGCGCGGGTCGCCGCGGCCGTGCTGCGCAGCAGCGCGATCGATCTCGAGTCCTTGCATGACCGTGACAAGGTCAAAGACGCGGCAGCCCAGCTCGAGGCCTACTTGGGTCGTCGCTACCCCGACATGCTTCCCGTGAGCATCACGGTGGGCTGGGATGCCGAGCACAGTGCGGGTCGAATCGAGGTTGTCCCGGAGTCCACAGTGCGCGGTCGCCGAAGCGTGCTTGATTGGCCCCTCGTCGAGTCCTCGGAGTACCAAGAGGCGCTAGCTGCTCAGCTCGACCTGTTGAGTATCGGCCAGCCGCCGTACATCGCTTCTCATGGCGGTCAAGCAACGGAGCTGGCCGACGCAGAAACGCTCACCGATTTCTTGGAGCACCGTGGACGCAAGGGAATCGCGGTCAGTCGCTACAAGGGGCTGGGCGAGATGAATGCTGACGAGCTCTGGGATACGACCATGAACCCCGACGGTCGTGTGCTCCGACAGGTGTGCATCGACGATGCGCTCGGCAGCGATTCACTGTTCTCGGTGTTGATGGGGGATCAGGTCGAGCCGCGCCGCAACTTCATCGAGCAACACGCGCTGCAAGTTCAGAATCTCGATATCTGACGCTAGTTGGGGCCGCAGCCGGGGTCCTGCCCCGTCGAGGTGTTGTTGTCCTCGCGGCACTCGTGCCACGGATAGGGCCCGCCACCATCAGCGACCACGGCGTAGACCAAACCGTTTGGCTCCGAAGCCAGGGTCAGAGCCACGTTTTCGCTGCCTAGCGAATAGAGCGTTTGGGTGGTCTTGGCTTCGCCGAGCTTGGTGCCTCCGTTGGCTGGGTCGCCAAGGTAAAAACCAACGGCGACGCCTGGCGGAACAGCGGCTTCGCCAATATTTCGCACGCGCGCGATGAGCCCATAGTCACCGGCGCAGCTGGGCATGACGTCGACGACGAGATCCGGGGCGGCAAACTCACCGAGCGGCTGAACGTTCTGACGGAAGTTGTTGAGCTTGGGATCGAGGTAGTTGGCGTTCTCCTTGGCAGGGATGGTGCCGTCCTCGTTGACGTTGGTGACATGGTAAGCATGCTCGTTCCAAATCCGACGGGTCCGTACCCACTTGCCGAGGGTGTCGCCGAACACGCGGATGCCAGTGGTTTTCGTACCGCTGCAATTGAGGCTGGTGTAGCGATTCGAGGCGACCACGATGTCGGCGTGTCCATCGCTGTCGACGTCCGCTACCAAGGGATATTCCCACAGCGTGCCACTGGTGTTGCAGGTCTGGAACAGCTCGGAGCCGTCCACGCCGGAGTAGATGTGCAGCGTCACCTCGTCGGCGTACACGACCTCGGCTTTTCCATCGCCGTCGAAGTCGAAGACGCTGCTGCCGGTTTGCGCCGAAGAGCAGTCCTGCGTCTTGGTCAACCAGGCCACCGTGTCGACATCAGCGACGGCAGGCTGCATCAGCTTCTTGCCGTCGAACACCACGTATCCGATGCCTCCAGCCAGGCCCACGTCCGGGAAGCCATCACCGTTGAAGTCAGCGATGGTGGGCGGTCCACCACCATGCTTGCAGCCCGAGCTATTGGGGTTCTTCTGACAGCAGGGGTTGGGACTGATGGTGCTGTTGACGTCGAGCCCCTGGCGGAGGATTACGAAGCCGTTGGGGGCGTTTGGATCCAGGTGCCAAATGCTCATCGAGTGCCCAGGGTGACTGACAGAGACAATCTCGGGGACGCCGTCTTTGTCCAAGTCACCTACTGCGGCGTGTGAGCCGCCCACCTCGGCGTCAGCAATGAGCTGCCCGTTGGCCAGATAAGCGCGGGAAGGACTCACTACGTCGAGCTGGCCGTCCCCATTGACGTCACTGACCACGACGTGACGGGTGTTGGCAGGGGCCATGGTGGCTTTGACCGCGCCGGTGGCCCCGTCGAGGATTTGCGTCTTGACGATGACCTCCGCAAGGCCGTCTTGGTCCATATCCGCGATCGACGGCATGAAGCACGGCTCACCGATGGATTGGCTGAGCCAAAGCTGCTTGCCGAAGGAATCGTAGGCGCGAACACGACCGTCGCTCGTGCAGACAACGATCTCGTTGCCAGGGCTGGCGTGGATATCGCCCCCCGCGATGGACCGCCCGGGAGCATCCTTGGATGTTGCGGTGGACCATTTCTCCTCTACCTTGCCGTCGATGATGGAGATGGCCCGCAGCGTCGCGGCCGACCCCGTCTTGTTGTTGTAGTCGCCCCCTGTGAAGGTGAAAAAGACGATGTCGGGGATGTCCCGTTCGTCGATGCTGCCATCGCAGTTGTCGTCGTCGAGTTGCACGACGATGGGCGCCATCATCACGTCGTGGTTGTTGGCGTTGAGGTTTCCCCACGCGAACTTCTGCTCCGGGCTGAACTCCCCTATGGGGGGCTTGTACTCACACTTCTTGAGACATTTCGGAGGATCACCAGGCTCCTCGTCAGGGCCGCACAGCGGCGGCTTAGGCAAGCACTTGCCCGTCTGCAATTGGGCGCCTCCTTGGCAAGCTGCGTCTGCGCCGCCATCGAGAACCTGCGGCTCGCCGAGCCCGTACTCGCAATACTCCCCGGGGTCGCAATCGGTAGCGTCCACGCAGATGTTTCCGGGCGTCACACACTTCTGAAAAGAGCACAGCTCGCTGTCAGCACAGCACGCTTCGCCGCAATAATTATCAGCTGAGCAGCACACACCGCCCTGTGCGCATACGCCCCCATCACCGCACGCCTCGCCCGGGCTGCAGTCGCCCCCGTCGGTCTTGAAGAGATCTCCACCGGTGCCCTCGCAGGCGCTGCCGCTGGACGAGCCGGTACTTCCGCCGCTTCCGCTTACCGTCTTGCTCTTACTCACTTCGTCGCCTCCGGAACAAGCGACCGCCGCCACGGCGGTTGGGGCGACGACGACGACAGCCAGCCAAGCAAAAAGAGAAGATCGAGTCATCTTGGCATTGTCGCACATTTGCGGCGCGCGGATAGGCGAAGAGCCATGCGGCTCAGCTGCGCCCGATTTTGCCCTCTCGTGCCGGCCGCCGTATGATCGCAGGCTCGATGACTACAGAAGCACCCAACGGATTCGGAGACTCCTTTGCCAGCCTTGTCCCTCTAATCAAGGACGAATGGCCTGCAGTAGATCCCACCTCGCTCGAGCAGACTGGGGGGGAATACGACTTGGTGGTCGCGCTCATCAGTGATGAGACCACCCAGAGCAAGGCCCTAGTTCAAGACAAGTTGGCGGAAATGCAGACGGTCGCGAGCGATGACGGTGATGCAGCCGAGGAGAAGCGCGTGCGCCGTGTGCTCAACAAGATCCAAGAGCGCAGCAATGAGATAGCGGGCTATGTGCGAAAGCAAATGCTCGAGGATGCCAAGACGAAGGTCGGCCAGAATCCGCTCGTCAGCTTGCTGATGGCGATTGGGCTCGGCTTCATATTCGGCTTCTTGCTGCGAGGTATGGGTCGGCGTGACTGACAAAAGCTGCTCGACCGGCGGGGCGTTCAGCGGCATGGCTCGCGCTGTTTCCACAATGCTGGGATTGCACCTGCAATACGCCCAGCGTGAGGTTCGCAGCGACGTCGGCAGGCTCGTCACCGCCATCGTTCTACTCGTCGTCGGTGGGCTGTTCCTCTTCGTTGCGCTACTCGTCGGGCACGTGGCTTTGGTGCTCTACGTTGCCAAAGCGATACCCACACTGGGCCTGCTGCGGGCCGTCTTGCTGGTCGCTGGCGCAGACGTGTTGCTCGCCATGATCGTGTTGCTCGTGGGCCGCTCCAAGCTGAAGCAACCCCTGCTCAAGCAGACTCGAACGCTCGTGCGCGATACCGTGACCAGCTTGGCCGAGCCGAAATGATCATCGAGGTCTGCGGGTTGGGGGAAACCGGGCAACCCGGGCAAATCCCACCCCGACCTTTCCACGTCGCTACTTGTTCAGCACAGAAGCGACCGAGCTGATCAGGGTCCGTACCGTGGGCCGATAGCCGAAATCGAGCGCGCCCTCGTTGTAGAGCTGGGCTGGGCAGATTGATCCGATCACACCCTGGTTGCCGATGGCCTTAGCGACTTGCAGATGGCGGATCCCAGGGTACGCTTTCGCTCGGTACTGGATTTGGCCAAACTTGTTGTTGTCCGGATCCTGACAGAGCGGATTGTCTGTTTTCGGATCACTGCAATCACATGCTGTCTGCTGAGGGTCGCTGCAATCCCGCGGCTCCGGTAGCTCGAAGACACATGCGTACTGGAGATCGCTGTGGGTGGGGATGGAGTACTCGTGGCCGTTGATCCAATTGGCGTCGTAGCCAGCCCCTGGCGCCGCGACAGCCTCTCCCGTGATGGGATGGGTGCCGTGGCGAGGCTCGAAGGTCTCGATCATCAGTGGATCGTCGGGTAAGGCGCTTGGATCGGTGTGGTAGTTTTCCGGGTTGCCCAATACCAGCGACCAGGTGTTGTTGGCGGTCAGCTCTGCGGCCGACTGGAAGGCACCGACGGGATTGCCTTTGGCGTCTTTGCCGCCGATGAGATCGGGCGCACCATTGCTGCTGCGTCGGGCGATGTCCTGCCAGGGAACGCCAATGAGGGCAGCCAAAAACACCAGTCGTTCATCGCGGATCTTGCCGCTGCCGCCGGGCTGAAGGTCGGAGAAAACTGGGTTGGCGACGATGTTGCCGTGCCGATCCGCTACCTGCTTTTCCCGGAGTCCATCAGCGTAGCGCTCGATGGGCTGCAAGAAGTCGATGCCAAAGCGGCGCTTTTGGTCCCAGCACCGCAAGTTGATTTGGTCGTCGATGGGCTCGAGTTGACCGGCGCAGTCATCCTTGGAGTCATCGCAGCCCTCGCCAGGCTGCTGGCCGCAGGAACGACAGCACGGGTCGTTGGGATCCTCGGCACAAGCGGCGCGCGGCTTGGGCAAGTGATAGGGCTGGTTGGTGCCAGGTGAATAGATCTGCGCAGCGAAGTAGTACTGTCCGCCATCACGAATCGAGCAGTCGTTCTCGTCGCTCAGGACCATGATCATGAGCAGCGAATCAGATCGCAAGAAGTCGGCGCGTTGCTTCAACAAGGTCTCGTCGGTGCCCGACAAGATGGCCGAATTCTGCTCGATCTTGATTGTCTGATAGGGGTCCGGCTCGACCAGGAACCGATACCAGGCTTCGTGGGAAGCCTCGAAACCGCAGCCAACCTGCCCAGCACCGATGACCATGTCCGTCAGGTCGCCCACGAACGCGTCGGGGTTGTCTTGCCCTGGCGGACTGAGCTTGCCTTTCGGATCCCAAGCCAAAAAGCCGAGCCCGTCATAGGTGGACACTTGGCCGCCCTGCTCCGTACGCCAAATGAGGCGGCCGTGGTCATTGGTGAGCTCGTCGCTGCACACGTCGGCGCCGTGGCCACCCAAGCTCGTGGTGATGACGCCGATGTGGATGTTGTTTTGCGAAGGGAACTGGCGCTTGAAGCCCGCAGGGCAAGGATCATCTGGAGTTGCGGGCGTTTCGGAAGGGACCCCCTTGTCATCCAAGCACGCGGGATTGATCAGTGAAGCGATCAGCTCGGGCACCGCGAGGCTGAGGATCGCCTGCTTGTCAGCCATCGAACGGGAGTTGTCCAACACCAGCAACACGTCCACCTTGTCGGTGCTCGCCGGGGGCAGAGGCTTGCTGCCGCCCGATCCACCGGTGTCGGTGTCGCCGCCCGATCCACCCACGTTTCCGGAGCCAAACAGTCCGTCGTCGCGTGCGCCGCAACCAGCACCAGCCGAAGCCACCAGGCCCGCCGTCAACAACACCACGAGCAGCACCATCGGCAACTGCTGATGAGAACCAAATCCTCTGTATTCCAAGCGCATATCCGAACCCCCGAAAGGTCTTCGCGCTGCGTAAGCGCAGCCCAAGCATACTGTTTTTTTACTCCAAACGGTCACGCCGAGCCTGCTCCGGACGTGATTCAGTAGGAAATAGGCACAAAACAGTTGCAGCGGAACACTTCAGGGGCACCACCATTGGCCCACCGGCGGCCGAACGCCTCTTTATTCTTGACCAGTTGCAGCTTCCCAGGGAGAATAAACCGGCCAGCCGGCCAACAACGGTTCGGCGCCGAGGATGAGATGGACAACAGCTTGAAATGGCTCCGCGCACTATTTGTCGTACTGATCGGGTCGACGACCGCCTGTGGCGTAACAGGTCCCTCGGAGGACTTTGGCGGCGACGGATTCTCATCCAGTAGCTCATCGACATCGGGCGACAATGGCTCGAGCAGCAGCGGCCAGGGCGCCGGACCTGCCAGCTCGAGCAGCGGCAGCTCGTCCTCTACGAGCACGAGCTCGTCCAGCACCTCTTCGTCCAGTACCTCCTCGTCTGGCACCTCGTCCGGCAGCTCCAGCAGCACCTCGAGCTCGTCTAGCAGCTCGAGCGGTGCGGGGGGCGCTGGTGGAAGCCCCGGTAACGGCGGCTCCGGCGGCCTCGGCAACGACGGATGTTACACCGAAGGCCACGCCTCGAGCGCGAGTCTTGCTGACCTCAAGAGCAACTACAACGGCTCGCAATGGCTGCCTACCATGATCGAGGTGCTCAATCGGCGCTACCACAATGGCTGGTACGTCCTCGACCAGATGAAGACCGATCCATGGCTGACGGGCTCGTTTCCGCAGTACTTCTCGCTTGGCACCTGGGGGGGCATGATGGAGGCGGTAGACACGGCCTGCCACGAGGAAACCCACGGTTTCGACTTCGATGCAGCGCTGGGCAAACCCAATCAGCACGTGCTCTACATGGGCTCGAACTTGCAACTCACCGTGCCGAAGTTGGGCTTCTTCGCGCGCAACAAGATCCTCAGCTACGTGCAGCAGGGTGGCAGCGTCACCTCCAACTACGACTCGACCTACCTTGGCGGCACCCAAGGCAGCTACGATTTCATCTTCCTGGCCGATGAGCTGAACGCCTACATCATCGGCCTAGCCTGCGCGACCACCCTCGGCGACCAGATTTCCGGTGGCCACTCGTATCGAGACGGGGCCGCGTCGCATCTGTTCTACTTGCAGGCCTACTTGCGCGTGGCCCGAACTCAGTATCCGAGCCTCTACGCCCAATGGAAGGCCGATCCGGCGTGGCAGAAGTTCGTCCGCTATTCTTGGGCGCGCGGTCACTTCTGGACCGCTGTGTCGATGAAGTACCCAGGGTTGGGGATCAACGATGCGCCCATCTGGCAGCGCATCAACGACCCGACGAACCTGGCTGAGATCCAGCAATTCACCGGCGACGACCCCCAAACAGTCGCTTGCAAGCCGTAGCCTTGGCCCAGACAGCGCTACGGATCCGCGCGCCCCTGGCGGGGCGAGTATTGGCCGCGTCTTGTTGTTTTCTCGGGGTCTTTGAAAAGACCCCGCCCCA
>CAZRGL010000264.1:0-14626 GCA_964599485.1 uncultured Polyangiaceae bacterium | reverse complement strand
AGGGCGTCTGCTTGGGAGCGCCGCTGAGCTGCTTCTGAGGGCTCGGAGGCGTGCTCACCGCTGGAAAACACACTCTCGCCGAGCACCTCGAAGCTGCCGGCGAGCAGTGCCAACACGGCACTCAGCTCCAGGGCCGTGCCAATGGCGCCGAACAGGCCAGCGCCCGCGCCTCCGCGCAAGAACCAGGAGAACAGCAAGAACATCAGCACCAGCGGAAAACCGAACAGTGCGACCATGCCCAGGGCGCTGAAGCTCCGCTGTGGTGGGCGAACGGTGTGGATTAGACCGAGCAGCGCGATGATGGCTGGCCACAAGGCCAAGATCGCGAGCGTGATGGCGCCCAGCTGGAAGTGGACGGTCGGCAGCTCGCTGATGACACCGAGGTTGCGGTACACCGTGGCTCCCGGCGCCTCGCCGCGCCCCGGCCATGCATAAAAGAAGATGGCTGCGACCAGGGCGGCCCATAGCAGCACCCGAGCGGCCTTGCGCGTCGGCTCACGAAAAGCGAGGTTGGCTCCACCAGCAGTCAGGGCCAGGGCCAGCAATGCGGCCGGAGCACGACTGGAGACGCTCTGAGGCAGAGGCAACAGTCCCCAAGCGGCGGCATCGCGGCCCAGTCGTTGGCATAACCAGGCGGTCAGTAGCGCCGCGAGCACCGTGATGGCCAAGGAGCTGGGGGCCTTGCAGAGCTTGCCAGAAGCGATGATGACGAGGCCCGCAATGCATGGCGCCAGTCCGGCGATGACGCCCGAGAGCGGTAGCTCGGTGAAGAGCTGCCAGATGAACTGCGGTTGGTTTTGGATCACCTCGTAAGGGATGGCCAGCGACACGAGCATCACGGCTCCGGCCCAGAGGCTGCGGCGGCGCAGTCGATCCTCGGCCAAGCGGACGAATAGCTCGGCTTCGCTGCTCATGGTACGGGCACCATGGCGATGCGCACGACAGCGCGCTTGCGGCCAAACACGGGGTCGAAGTTGCGCGCTTCGAAATACAGCTTCTTGCCGTCCGCTGAGAACATGGGTCGCCGGTCGCGCCACTTGTTGTGGGTCAGGACCGTGAGCTTGCCGCTACTCAGCTCGAGCACTGCGATCTCGGAATGTTCGTATTGTTTTTCGTGCTCGAAGGCGATGTGCTTGCCGTCGGGGGAGAAGGCCAGGGCGCCGGCGCTGCCTTTGACCGGGTAGGACTTGACTGCGCGGCTCGCCACTTCCACCACGCCGATGGATTGCAAGCCGTCCAGACCGACCGCGACGTACTTGCCGTCGGCACTAGCAGCGATGTCGCCCAAGGAGGCGTTGCCGGTTGCTTCGGCTAGTCGCTCGGCCGTGTTGAGACCGCTACTGAGCAACCACAAAGCGAGCGGTTGTTTCTCTTTGTCGGCAACAGCGAAACGACTCGCGCGCGCTGGTCTCATGACCAGCAGTAGCTGATTGGTTGCGAGCCAACCAAAACTCCCGAGCTGGCTGTATTCCTTGGGGTCGATGCGAAAGCGTTGGGTGGCTTTCCCGTCGCTCAGATCGCGCACGGTGATCGCCCTGGCGCATCCGCGACAGCTTCGTTCGAGTAGCGCAACCGCTTTGCCATCGGGGGACAGATGCGGCTCGCGCAAGCGGAGTGTGGGCTCGACGAGCAGCCTCTTTTTTTTGCCGCTCGCGTCGATCATGAACAAGCCGCGCGCCCAGCCGTACAAATCCTCAACCAACAAGACCGCCCCAGCCGTCGTCGCCGATGGATAGGTGAAGACGTTGTAGCCCTGCCACAGCAGCTTGCCCGGTTTTCCTTCGAGGTTGCGCCATTGAACGGTTTCGAGCTGCTCGCGTCGGTACAGCTTCATGGCTTCGGGCGCGTACCAGGGATCGACGTCGGCTGTGCTGAGCAGCAGCCCTTTGGCGTGCACCGCTATCAGTCGGTCTTCTGCGTTGTTGGGACTCAGGAAGGTGATCTTGCTCTTTTCGTCGGCCTTGCTGCGATCGGCGGCGAGCTTGTCGTAGGACAGCTTGGCCGCGTCCAGCTTCTGCTTGCGGCCATTGAGGAAAGCTCGTGCCGCTGCCAGCTGATCGATGAGCTTGGCGTCGCGACCGTTCAGGATCTCTTGCAGATGGGGGTGGGCCATGATGGCCGGAACGGCGACGTCGAGCACCTGGTCAGCCATCGACTTGGCGATGATGCTTCGGGCGTTGTCTTTGTCCTTGGCTCCTGAAAAACCGCGCAGACGGGTGTCGAGTAGGGGCTCGGGCTCGTCGACGTGTTGAACATGAATGTGCTCGTCGGCCTGCACCTCGTAGTATTTGCCGGCGATGGGCAGCTCGACCACTTTGAGCGGGATGCGGCCCTTGATGATGAAAGCAGCGCGGAGCTTGTGGGCGGCTGCTTGCGGAGTCTCAGCATCCTCGAGGAGCGCCATGGTCTCTGGATCGCCGGCGCGCACCGGATCGAAGCCCATCTCTTTGAGCTGTGCGCTCAACTTGTCGGCGAGCTTGGCTGCGGGTTTCGAGCCCTCCCACCAATAGCCCTCCATGTCGATGGCGATCAGTATGCGTAGGGGTAAGGGCTTGGTGAGCATTCGGTAAGCGAATAGCCCCGCTGCTCCGAACAGCATGGCAAGCACCAACAACAACGGCCACAGGCGTCGACGGGGTACCGGTAGCTCGAGGGAGCTGGGTTGCTTGGACTCAGGCTCGGGCTCGGTGTTCGCGTCGCTGGCTCCGACCACCTTGGGTTGTTCGGTGCTCATCGTTCATCCATAGGCGTAGTTTGGCGCCGACGGAATCGCGATGAGCGTGTGCGGAGCTCACTTCGACAAGGTGGTGGTGTTTTCTAGGCCGTAGTGCTCTTTGAGGTAGGCCTCGAAACGGGCTGTGGCAGCTGCATCGAGCTGCTTTCGCGCAGCCAGAAGCATAGCCACCATCATGTCGGTGGCGGCGTCTGAGCCTTCGGCGGCGAGCTTGTCAGCGCGCTCGGCCATGCTTCGGTAGTAGGCCAATACGCGCTTGCGCAAGATGGTCGAGATGGCGCTCGACGCGGCGCCGTCGGCAGCTGCGATGAGCTCCTCGTCGCTCAGCGTGAACACCAGCGGATCGGCCGCGACGCCGTAGCGGGCGTGGGCTGGATGGGTGCTGTCCTTGGTGGCACGGGAGACTGCTTTTTGATGGCGTTCCTCCGTGGTCCAGGAGGGCTGCAAGCGGATTGTGGCGCCGGCATTGCAGCTGCGGGTGTAGTGGCGCACCTCGTAGTCGAAGTTGGCGTACACGGGCTCACTGACGGTGGCGGGCGTGCGCAATAGCTTGTTGCGCAGTCGTGCAGCTTCAGCTTGTTCGCTGGCCAGCTGAGTGCTCAGCGGCTCGAGGGCGCGCTCAGCTCGCGAGGCTTTGTTTTCGTCACTTCGGCAAGCGGACTTGGCGTTGTCAAACGCGCTTTGTGCTCGTCTGAGCGCGGACTTGGCGGCAGAGGCTGCGCCTTCGAGTCGGGCGAGCTCGGCGCGAGCTTCAGCGAGTCTGGCGCGCAACCTGGAACGGCCGGCGGGTCGCTTCTTGCGCTTCCTTCGCTGCCTTCTGAGTCTGCGCTCGAGGTCTTGGATCAGCTGGCGCTGGGCATCGACTGCTGCCGCGGCCGCCTTCTGCTTGCTTTCAGCCAGGGTCAGCTTGGTCTCGGCGGGCGTGGTCTGTTGACGATGGCATTTGGCGGCAGTTGCGCGCAGCCGCTGCGCCTTGGTTTCTTGGGCGTGGTACTGCGCGTCGAGGCTTGCCACGCTGGCTTCGGCTTGGTCGAGCCGTCGAGACAAGCGTTGGTGCTCTGGGTTGGCCACCTCGCGATGGCCAGCGACATACTGTTGGGTGGCGATACTCTTGGCGAAACGCTCGGCGCAGCTTGTTGGCAAAGCACGCACTTCGGCGAGCATGGTGACGCCTTCGTCGCGGTCATCGGGGAAGGCGACGCCGGCAATCTTGGCGGCGCTCGCGGCGACCTGGCTGCGAATGTTGTCGCTTCGCTGGGCAAGGCCGCTTTCGTCTGGGCCGTCACTGCTGGGACTGTTGAGCAACAGCAAGAACGATCCTAGCCGGCGCAGGGCGCGGACATGCTCGCGCATGGATTCCAGGTCGCTGGTGCGGCCCGCGATCTCGTAAGCACGCCCGAATAGCGTTGCTGCGGCGCCTACGTGATCGGCGGCGAGTTGCTTGTTGGCGGCAGCGACCACCTTGTCGGCCCAGCGGTTGCGGATGGCGCGGCGGCGCTTGTCGATTTGTGGGCCGAGCTCAGGCTCGTGTTTGGCTACGACGTCGAGCTGTTGCAAGGACTTGGCGTAGTGCTCGGCGGCGGCGAGCCGCTCGCTGGCGTCGAAGTAGTGTTTACGCAGCTTGGCGAAGCTGGCGGGCAAGCTTTCGAGCCGTGGGAAGAGCTTGCGGGCGCGTATGGCGAGGGGATAGGCCGTGGCCATGCTGGATTTGCTGAGCAAGCCGTCGATGTCGGCTTGGATGGTGGCGGCGAGCACGTAGGTGAGCCGCTTGGCATTGGGGCTGCTGAGCGATTTGACGTAGCTGGCGTGTTTGACCGCACGCTCGTAGCGACCCTGATTGGCCTCACTGAGGGCCGCGCGCTCAGCTTGGGCGATGGCGTAAGGCTTGATTTGGCTCAGGTAGCGGATGGCCTCTTCGTCATCCGGATCGATGCTCAGGGCGGACTGGTAGGCGCTCAAGGCGCCGCGGTAGTCGCTCATGCGGGCGAGGCGATGTCCTCTCTCGATAGCGCTGCGGTAGGCACAGGCGGTCGTCGAAAGGGCAAAGAATACGAGAAGATAGACGAGTGGGCGTGTGATCATTGGGGTCGTCGTGGAGGGTTGCGCGACGCGGGCTGCCGCTGTGGCTCTGCCGATGGGGCTGACCATGAGACGTGGCGAAGCGGCAAAATGCTCATTCTCGGCAGCATGTTGGCGGCCATTGTAGCGTCGCGGCGGCGAGGCTGCCTGCCAACCCAGGTGGGAGGTTGCTGGTCAACCTGGGTGGGAGGCTGCTGGTCAACCAAGGGCACGGCCATCGTGTAGAATGCGGCCGCTTGGAACGGAGGAAGAGGCAATGGGTTTGAGGATTGGCTTGGCTCTGGCTTGTGTCGGGGGTTGGTTGGCGTTGATGGCGGTGGGGACGCCTGGTTGTTCTTCAGACGCGGAGCCTGTCAAGAAGGCTACGGCTTCGGGCGGTAGCGGCGGTAGCTCGACGGCTGAAGGTGGCACGGGCGGCATGGAGCCCGAAGGCCGCGGCGATCCTGCTGACTTTCCTGCGCAGTGCATCGAGTCGTGCTCAGATGCCTGCGATGCCCTCAAGGATTGTGGCGGCGAGACGAGCTCGCTTTATCCGCTGAGCCGCGACGATTGCATCGTGCGCTGCGGGATGGCTGAAAACGGCCCGGTTTGGGATGACCAGTCGGCGAACTTCAAGTGCTGCGCGTCACAGACCTCTTGCAGCAAGGTGAAGCATTGCGGCGGATGGTTGGCCCATCCGGCGGGGCTCAATTCCTGTGACAAACTGTGCAACTGCTTCTTCTCGGAGGCGCTGCAGGCTCTGTGGCATGGGCATCCGTTGCCAGCGGGCTACCGGGTTGCGCCGCGCGAGGTGTTCGTCGATGTGGGGGCCAACCAGGCGGCCAAAGACGAGCTGAGTCGGGTGGCGGGAGTCGCGCGGGCGCAGGGCAGCCGCCGCGTGCAAGTGACGCTCGACCGAGACGGCGACGCGCAAACAGTGACGGCACTGAGCGCATTGGGCCGCTTGCTTCCGACAGTGATCGACGCAGCGGGCCGAGTCAGCGCCGTGACGGGCACGATCGTACTGAGCAGCAAAACGCCTGCTGATTGGCAAAACGCTGCAAAGATTGCCGCAACGCACGGCCTGTCGCTGACCAGAAAACTCAGCTATGCCAAGAACGTACGCCTCCTAGACGGCCCCGACCCCTGGCGTGCTCTAGACGCAGCAGCCGAGCTATCCGCCCAACCCGGGTTGACCGCTGAGCTCGACATGCTGCGTTACCACGAGCGCCGCTATACGCCAGATGACCCATTGTTCGACGACCAATGGCACCTGCTCAACGTAGGGCAAGGCGAGTCGACGGTCAGCGTGGACGCGAGGGTTAGCGAAGCGTGGGACCTGACTTTGGGTGACGCCGAGGTGATCGTGGCTGTGCACGACGACGGTGTCGATACGAGCCACCCAGATTTCGCGGGCAAGCTCGAGCCCTCGCAGAACTACCCAGACAATTGGATGGAGCGCATCGCGCTTGGCACCTTGGCGGGGCATGGCACCTCAGTTGCCGGAGTGGCCGCTGCCAAGGCAGATGATGCTGTCGGTGGCGCGGGCGTTTGCCCGAAATGCAGAGTGCTGCCGCGGATCTTGGGTGAGGTTCAGCTCGTCGGCTTCCAAGCGACGGATGTGGATATCGCCGATGGTTTCAAAGCGCTGGTCGACGCGGGCGCGTGGGTCATCAACAACAGCTGGGGTCTGGGTACAGGTCAGCCCACTTATGTCGATTCCAACTTCCCCATGCCGCCCCTGCCCAAGGTGGTCAGCGAGGCCTTCGATTACGCAGAAAGCAGTGGTCGCAGCGGCAAAGGCACGGTCATCGTTTACGCGGCGGGAAACAGCAACGACAAGCTCGACTACTACGCCTCTCACCCCAACATCGTGACCGTCGCAGCGGTGGGCGATTTGGGGCTCAAGTCCTATTATTCGAGCTTCGGCAAAGGGGTGGACATCGCCGCGCCGTCGAACGGGGCGCTGACGGGGATCACCACTTCTCAGGTAGGTGGCGGCCACACCGACAGCTTCGGCGGGACGTCGTCCGCGGCGCCGTTGGTCACCGGCGTAATTGGCCTGATGTTCTCGGCCAACAAGGACCTGACCGCTGCTCAGGTGCGTGACAAGTTGACGCTGAGCGCCGCGGCGATCGATCCGGTGTTCGGTGCTTGGAGCGAAGGTCATTCGGTGTTCTACGGTGCTGGCATGGTCAACGCCTACGTGGCGGTTCAGCTCGCCAACGGCAGCTGTGCCGATCCTGCCAGCTGCCCCGCCCCGTCGGACGACTGTGCAGGCAACTGCGACACCAAGACGAGTTGCCAGGCTTGCCGCACGGACGCGGATTGTGCGGCTGACCACGTATGTCAGGCGCTGCCTTCACTGGGTGCGCTCGTGTGCGTAGCAGCCAAGGGCGCGGGATGTGCCGACGGCACCACCGAGACGAACGGTTATTGTCTGCCATCGCTCCAGACCTGCGGGCTGTGTGGTTCGGAGGAGGCATGCAACGGGCGGGACGACGACTGTGACGGCAAAGTCGACGAAGACGATGTGTGCGAGGGATCGGCCCGCTGTTTCATCGATGGGCTGGGTTGCGAGGCCGGCAAAGTGTGCGCCGGAGCGCGCTGCACCAACTCATGCACCACCGACGACGAGTGCGGAAGCGGTGCCAAGTGCAAGACGGTCAAGGACCAATATGGCCAGCCGGGCACCAAGGGCTGAGTGCAGAGCCAGCTCGGCCAATGCCAAATTGGCTGCCAGGTGCTGGTCTCCACCACCGACGACGAGACCATCGACAAGTTCGTCGCCTGCATGATGGACGGCGCCACGGCCTGTAACAACGCCTTCGCCTGCGCCTCAATCCTGCCCATCAACTTCTAGCCCAACCCCCAAGTAGTGGGTGGGGGGAAGATGGTCCATCGCGACGGTGTGACTGGATCCTTTGTAGACCAGTTCTGCACCTTTGTCTTCATTGTCCCACATGGTGCGACATGGCCAGGTCGTCCAGGAGTAGCGGATTTTTCTAGCTTTTGTGCGTTGTCGGTAGGTGTAGGTCAAGGTGGCATGGCTCGTGCTTTAGCAGCGAACGAACACACCAACGGTCGCTGATGCGGCCCCAGACGGAGTGATGCTGTGCGAGCCACCACCAAGAACACGATTCGAAGCTTCCTCGCTGCCGCTGCGGTTCTTTCCGCGGCCCCGTTCATGATGCTCCAAGCCTGCGCCCAGCAGGGAATAGTGGACGATGAGGTAGCTGATGACCAAGGTGGCGAGCAATCGCAGGCCCCCGGCCCATCGGCGGAACAAGGCGGAGTCTGCCTACTCAACAACTGCAACTCGGATCTCGAGTGCGCTGGCTGCGAGGACGGCCGCGACACCTGTTTGATCGACGAGAACCGTTGCGTCGCCTGCGACCCGGTTAGTGGTCATGGTTGTGGTCCCGGCGAAACGTGCTCGCCCTTTGGCCTATGTGCACCAGAGGGTCAAACCTGCAACACCGACGAGCACGGCGACCCCACCATCAGCTGCGCCTCAGACACAGATTGCAAGGCGTGCAGCCCCATGCATCAGGTTTGCGATGTCGCCAGCGGCAAATGCCAAGCATGTACCCAGAGCGACACCAGCCACTGCCTACAATCTGACATCTGCGTCTCTGGCAAGTGCTCCCCCAAGTGCCCGAGCGCTTGTACTGCCGACGCCGACTGCGGCCAATGCGGCGGCCCCGGCAACGAGGCGCACGCTTGCAACGCCCACAAGTGTGCCGAGTGCTCCGACACCTATCCCTGTCCCGAAGGACTGCAATGTCAGGCGGGTAGTTGCGTACCCGGTTGCGGGATCCCCGGCCCGGTCAGCGGCGATTGCGTCGCCGATGAGGACTGCAAGTTCTGCGGTGACTCAGAGTCGAGCGCCTTCGTCTGCAAGAAAGCGCTCAACAGCGACGCCAACGACCACGGAAGCTGCGTGCCGAAGGCCGAAGGTTGCTCGGACCTCGGCAAAGAGGTCGCAGTGCTGCCCGAGCCATGGAATGCGGCGACCAACTTGTGCTCGAGCGACGCCAACTGCGCCGGCCAAGGGATCAGCTACAACGTTGGCAAGATGATTCGCGACCTCGTTGGCAGCGAAGAAATCAACTTGGGTATCAAGAAGATCAAGATCCAGGACGCCAACGTCCAGTACGCCATGCCCAAGTGCGCCAACATCGACATCACCGACAGCATCAGCTGCGGCATCTGCGTTCCTTGTCAGCAGGACGCCGACTGCGCTCCCATCCAGGTTGACCCCCTAATCAACGACCTGTTCAAGGGTGACCCACTGGCACAGATTGCCGGTGCGCTGTTGATTGATCTGCTCTACGGCGACACCCCCGACCATGCCCTCAACTTCTTCTGTCAGCCCGTCGCGGCCGGCTACGGTGTCTGCGCTCCTTGTGCCAACCCATTGCAGAAATGTGGCAAGTCCGGCGGCAACAACGGCGGCAACAATGGTGGTGGCAACAACGGCGGTGGCAACAACACCTGCAGCCACGGTGTGTGTGAGACCGGCGCTGCCCTGAGCTGTAACGACACCTGCGTGCAAGCTGTGTGCGCGGCCGACTCCTACTGTTGCGACACCGCTTGGGACAGCGTGTGTGTCAACGAGGTTGCCCAGTACTGCGGCGCTGACACCTGCAACGGTGGTGGCAACAACGGCGGTGGCAACAATGGTGGCGGCAACAACAACAGCTGCGCTCACAGTGAATGCACCACGGGTGCGAAGCTGAGCGACGGCTGCAGCACATGCGCCAGCGCGGTATGCGCCAACGACCCGTTCTGCTGCAACAACGAATGGGTTTCGCTCTGCGTGGACGCTGCCAAGGCCGAGCCATCGTGTGGCTGCTGAGCTGAGCCCCTACAACCCAAAAACGCTTGAAGGCGCCCTGAGCGACATGCTCTGTGGGCGCCTTCGCTTTTCAGGCTCAATACACGAGTCCGAAACTGCGCTCCGCCTCACGCTGCAGGAACAACCCGAACAGCGACGCCTGCCAAGTGACGAAGATGGTGTTCACGATGGGCACCAGGATGGTGCGCGCAACTGGCATTGGGCCCAGCAACCAGTAGAGAAAGAACGTCGTCGCCGCCCAGATCGCGGTGCTTCCATATATCCAGAGGCAGAGGGTGCCGTATGAGCGCGGCGCGCGACGGACGATTTCGACCCACACGGGCGGATTGAACTGGTTGAGCGTGCTGCCCGTTACGAAGGCTGCCACTACGGACGCAGGCGCCAAGGCCAGGCCAATCAGCAAGAGCAGCACCTCGAAGAACAGGTGGCCTGGGTGGTAAGCGCGAAGGAACAGCGCTGGGCCGAGCACGAGTGAAACGGTGGCCATGCCGCGGCCCAGCTTCAGCAAGATGTCCATGCCGCTCCCTACGCCAGAGCTGAAAGGCAACCCGGGACGGCTGCGGCCGATGTGATCGATCGTTTGGTAATAATACCCAGACAAGGCGCCTAGATAGACGATGAGGAAGGGCCAGAGGAAGGTGAAGGAGATGAAGGCCGCCATCGCGGGAAGCGAAAGCACGACGATTGTACCGATTCCTTCGGGGCTGAGCTGACGCAGCAGCAGCTGCTGATGGGTGTCGGCCGGGCGTGCCAACTCGCCATGCTTGACGATGCCGTGGCAGTGGGCGCATCCCTTGGCGCCGTCGACAACGCCTTCCTGGATGCGGCGTACACACTTGGAGCATTGCCAGCGGCCGCAGCGCGTGCAGACGTGCTCAGCCTCCTTGTCGGGGTGCGTTACGCAAACTGGGCGCTCACGCGGCAGTTCGTCCATTGACGACAATAGGCTAGCAGCGTGGGCGGGAAAAAACTGCTCACCAAGTGATTGTGAGGCGCCCAGACGGTGCTCGAGGGCGTTCGGTGGTACATTTGCATACGGTGATGCGAAAGCTCTGGGCTGCTGCAATCTCGCTCGCCCTGCTCGGTTGCGGTGGCGAGCAAACCGAACAACCCGCGCCAGCGGTCTTGCCCGAGTGGGTTTGCCCCGGGACCATCGACTTTGCCGATGCGACCCGGACCATCGACTTTGCCGATGCGACCCTGGAGCAAGTTGTTCGAGACGCCTTGCTCAAGCCAACCGGGGAGCTGCGTGGACAACACGTAATCGGGCTCGAACAACTAGACGGGAGTGCGCTCGGGTTGACGAGCTTGGTGGGGACCGAGTGCTTGGGCGATCTGGTGTTCTTGGAGCTCGGCGGCAATCCCAGCATTACCGATCTCGGGCCCCTGCGAGGGTTGCAGAAACTGCGCGTGCTCGATTTGAGCGATTGCGGCGCGACTGATCTCGAAGATCTGGGAGATTTGCATGAGCTTCGTTCGCTGCTCTTGGGAAGCAACAAAGAGCTGGCCGATCTGTCTCCTTTGGCCTCTCTGAGCAATCTGGTCGAGCTGAGCTTGCGTGGCAGTCAGGTCAGCGATCTGTCGTCGTTGCAGGCCATGTCGAAGCTCAAGTTGCTCGATCTCGGCCTCTCCGAAAGCCTGGTCGACATCAGCCCCGTCTCGGGGTTGACCGCGCTCAGCTATCTCGATGTGTCCAATGCGCCGATAGCCGATCTCGACGCGCTCTCGGAGTTGACCCAGCTGACCCACCTCTTGCTGGGGTGGAACGAGAACATCTCGGATCTAGCTCCTTTGAAAGGGCTGAGCATGTTGAAAGAGCTCAGCCTCAAGCTCAGCCAGATCGACGACTTGAGTCCACTTGCCTCTGCGGCCGCACTCGAACAGTTGGACCTGCGGTACAGCCGGCAGCTCAGCGATATCGCGCCGCTGGCGGGCAAGCCAATGTTGAAGCTGCTGGACTTGAGCGAAGCGCCGCTGTCCGACTTGTCGCCATTGGAGAGCTCCACGGCACTGGCCTATCTGTATCTCGGCGACAGCCCATTGATTGACTCACTCGCGTCTTTGAAGGCGATGACCGGAATGGTCGAGCTTCGTGTGCGAAACAGCTTGATCAGTGATTTGTCGGCGCTCGCCAACATGGTGGTATTGGAGGTGCTGGACTTGGGTCAGAGCGCGCTGATCGACGACCTCCAGCCATTGTTGAAGGCGACTGCGATGCGCCACCTGGACGTGTCTGATAGCGATTTGGCTGCCGATGGGCTCTGGCCGCTCGTACCGATGACGCAGCTCGAAGTGCTCGACCTCGGGTTCAACGAGTCCGTTGCAGATTTGAAGCCGCTCAGCGGCATGACAGCACTGACGAGTTTGGTGCTGCGCGCGAGTCAAGTGAGTGATTTGACCCCGCTGTCAGAAGCGCTCGACATGGAGCTGCTCGATCTCAGGTTCAGCACGAAGGTCACGAGTATCCAGGCGCTCGAGCAGATGACGAAGCTGCGGCAGCTCGATTTGTCGGATGCGCCTCTTGCCGACATCTCGGTCGTGGGGGCCATGACCGGGTTGCAGAAGCTGTTCTTTCGCTACAACCCAGCGGTTTCCGATCTGACGGCGCTTTCCAAACTGAGCAAGCTCGAAGAGCTATCGTTACGCGATAGCGAGGTCGCGGATCTCGATGCGCTTTCGGGCATGCCCGCGTTGCGATGGTTGGACATGCGCTACAGCGGCGCACTTGGCAGCTTGCAAGGCATCGCTGAGCTTGCCGGGTTGGAGTACCTCGACCTAGGCAGCAACGAGGAGGTGGCCGATCTGCAGCCCCTCGATGGGCATGACAAGCTGACATTCTTCGTACTGCGAGACAGCGCCATCAGCTCACTAGCGCCATTGGCAAAGTCGACGAGTCTCACCCACCTAGACCTGCGCAACAGCACCCAGCTCGAGGACTTGTCACCTCTTTCGACGTTGACCGAGTTGACCCATTTGGACTTGCGTTTCAACACCCAAGTTGGCGACATCACGCCGCTGAGTGCGCTCACGAAGCTGAGCTACCTCGACCTCGCCGACGCGCCACTGAGCAACCTGACGGCGTTGAGCCCGCTCGTTTCGCTCGAACATCTCGATCTTGGCTACAACTCAGGCATCAGCGACCTGTCGCCGCTTGCCGGGTTGACGTCGTTGCGCACCCTGGTTGCGCGCACCACCGCAGTAAGTGAGCTGCAGCCTCTGACTGGATTGGTGGGACTGGAGCATCTGGATCTTCGCGGCTGCAGCCAGGTTGTCGATATCGCGGCGATCTCCGGATTGAGCAAGCTGACGTACCTCAACGTTGCTGACAGCCAGCTCAGCGACATCTCAGCCGTGAGTGGTATGAGCGCGCTCACTCAGCTCGATTTCGGGGACAACGGGCCAGTCGCGAGCATCGCGGCTGTTGCTGCGCTCAGCAAACTCCAGCAACTGACGTTGCGCGGGCATTCCGTGTCAGATTTGAGCCCGCTCGCAGGGCTGGTCGAATTGCAGCGGCTCGACATGCGTGGGGCGCCAAAGATCTCGGATCTCAATCCGCTCGCGCAACTCATCCAGCTCAGCTACGTCGATCTCGCAAACAACTTGGTAACGGATATCAGCGCCCTAGCCGCGCTGAATGCGCTCGAACATCTGGATCTCGGTTTTGCGGGCGCCATTCAAGATCTCGCACCGCTGGCGGGAGCGACATCTCTGCGCCATCTCGTCATCAAGGCGAGCGCGGTTAGCGAATTGGCTCCGCTCTCGGCGATGAGTGCCTTGGAGCATTTGGATCTTCGCTTCTGTCTCAATGTGACTGATTTGTCGCCGCTGGCCGGTTTGTCCAACCTCGCTCATCTGGACGTGGCCGACTCGGATCTTTCGAATTTGTCGCCATTGAGTACTCTGAGCAAACTCGTTGTTCTGCGGCTTCGCTACAACGAGATGGTCTCCGATTTGGCGCCGCTATCGGCTCTGCCGCTGCAAGAGCTATCGCTACGCAACAGCCTCATCACCAATCTATCCGGCTTGTCCAACATGCCACAGCTCAGCAAACTGGATTTGCGCTTCAGCACCAAGTTGACGGACATCAACGCTTTGACGACGCTGCCGAGCTTGACCGAGGTGGATCTCTATGACGCTCCGATTTGTGGCGATCCAGTCATTAGCACGCTTCAAATGAACGGAACGGTCGTCACACTCAACTGCGGCTGACTCATCCAGCGCCCGCATCGCGTTGCCGTGCAGGTCATCCTCGCTCATGTGCACGGCGCGATGTTCGCATTGGTGAAAAAGATGAACACGACGTCCGTCGAGCTGGCGACCAACTCGCCTTTGCACCCGTTGCTCTGCGCTCCGTCCTCTTTCACGAGGAGTCCACGACGTGTTGGCAGAGCACATCGCTCAGCTCTGCCAATGCCACTGCGGCAGCTACCGAATCGGCGGCTGCCGCAGCCACAGTATTTCGTGTTGCTCCTGAGCTCCTGAGCTTCCCGATTATTTCCAGCGCGATTGGTGCACCGAGCCCCTCGTCCGTCGCCTGCATAGGGCGCCCAGGCCAATCAGCGCCAGCAACCATCCCGCTCGGCCACGGCTCCCGGCGCTGTAGCTGCATCCGCTTTCTGTGCTTGTCGAGGGCGTGCTGGTGATCTCCGGCGTACATGTTGCGTCGCAACCATCGCCGTCCTCGGTGTTGCCGTCATCGCAGGTCTCGCCGGCCGCTGAATCGAAGATCCCGTTTCCGCAGGTCTCGTCAGAGATGCACGTAGCGTTACAGCCGTCGCCGCTGGTCGTGTTGCCGTCGTCGCAGGCTTCGCCGGGATCGGTCACGCCGTTGCCGCAGCTTGGAAGTGCGCAGGCGGCGTTGCAGCCGTCGCCGTCGGTCGTGTTGCCGTCGTCACACGCCTCCCCCGCCGCGGTATCGAGGATCCCGTTTCCGGAGGTCTCGTCGGAGATGCACGTGGCGTTGCCGCCGTCGG
>CAZRGL010000263.1:0-14685 GCA_964599485.1 uncultured Polyangiaceae bacterium | reverse complement strand
TTCCGGGTGGCTCTGTGGACGGCTTCGGCGCCGGGGCGCATGTGACGTACGGGCTGACGGATGCGATCAACTTGAGGGCGCAGGGCGATCTGTCGGTGTTTGATCTGCCAGAGGCCAGTAGCGCCATCGTTTACGGTGGCGTGGTGGGTGGGGAGTATGTGCTGGATGTGCTGAATTGGGTGCCGTTCGTGGGTGCGATGGCGGGGCCGGTGGCGCTGGCGATCCAAGATGGGGAGACGGTGATGCACCTCGGAGTGGAGATCCCTTTTGGTTTGGGCTACCAGCTGTCGGAGCAGTGGACGGTGGGGGCTGAGGGCCGCTACCGCATGTACTTGCTAGGAAGTGAGGCGGTCAGCCCGTCGGAGCATATGGCGGCGCTGCTCCGAATCGAGCACGTCTGGAGCCTGTGAACTAGCGCCAAATCCCCCGAAGACGACCAACAGAGGGGGAGCGCGGGTCAGATCCCGAGCTGTTGGATGAGCTCGGCTCGGCCGGGGTCTTGCGCTAGCTCTGCTAGTTGCTCGAAGCGCAGGCGCCACTGCACGGCCTTTTCAGGGTAGTTCCGCCAGCTGGCGGCAAGGTGGCGGGCGAAGGCGTAGCTGCGCAATTTCAGCGTTCCCGCGTCGAAGCTCATCAACGCATCTAGCCACCGCTCTACCCGCTCGGCGCTGGGCCTGTCCACCAGCTGGCTGGCGGCGAGCATGAACGCACCCGTGGCCGCTGGAGCGTCGCCTCGATGGCGCCAGCTGTGCCATCTTGTCGCTCGCTTTGCTGGTGCTGGTGCGGCAATCCACTTTCGCCACTGTCCTAGCCGAGCCTCCAGTTGACGACGGCGCACGGACGCTTCGATGAGCCTCGTCGGTGGACCGAGCCGCGCCACCCGGGGCCGCGATTGGGCCGCCTGACTCCAGGCAGGCTCTACATGCCCCATGGCCAGCAGCAACCAACTGGCGCGCTCCTCCAGCGTCAGGTGGCCATGGCGCTTGGCCCTGTCGCGGCATCGCACTGCGTGCGGCTTGGCACCCTTGCGGTCCGGCAACTGCAACACGGCTCGCTGCAACTCGAAGGCCGCCGCACCGAAGCGCTGCTCCGCTGTCGTCGCCCCCTTCAGCGCGCCCGCCCGTAGCAGCTTCAAGCCGCGTTCCCGCTCACCCAGCACGAGCTCGAGGCTGGCCAACGCCACCAATCCCTCCACGCGGTCGAGGGCCAGCCCTGCGCCTCGCTTGGCAGCCTCACGCGCCCTGTCTGCTTTTCCACGTGCCGCCCAGCCCATCGCCGAGCGCAACCACATCACTCCTGCCAGCTGAACCAACTTCGGCTGGGTGGGCTCCTGTTTCGCTAGCGCATCGATCTGCTTGGCGGCAGCACTGAATCGCTCCGCACTCACAAACGGTTGCTCCGCGGTCGGCGAGGCGATCCAACTGTCGTACAGCACCGGCGTTCGCGCCCGCAGCCCCGGCTCCTGTTTACGCGGCAGGGCCAGTCTGCTCGCTTCGAGCGGATCCCGTAGAAGCTCCGCAACGAGCGTCACCATCTCGAGCCGGTAGCGCAGATCGGTTCCGTCGCTCAGGCTCCGCCGCAGGTGTTCGACATGGTCGCGCACCTCCCTTCGCTCCAAACACTTCAGCCCCTCCTCGCCCGCCCAATCGCAAGGATGCTGCGCGCGCAACTTGCGCATCCGCAAGGCCAACAGCTGGGTGCGGTGGTCCCAGCTTCCTGCATGGCCGTACGGAGGTATCAGAGGCGCGTCCAGTCCACCCAGCGTAGCGCACGCCTCGATCACCACGCGCGCCGCGCCGAAGTTGCGCGAGAAATTGGCCGTACGTTTTTCCGCCCGACTCCGCTCCACCTCGACAATCTGGTCCATGCCGAGCTGGTAATCGCCGCCCAAACACAGCAACGCTGCGACCATCACCCTCAAGTCCGAGTTGGGACGGCCCTGGTAGTGTTTGCCGAGGCGAACCGCGCGGGCCAGATTGCCCTCGAGCAAAGCCGCCCTCACCGCATGCTTCTCTGTGAAATGCTGGTTGAAGCTCAGCCCGTGTGCGATCAACGCTTGGCGGTCCCCGACACGATGGGCCAAGGCGCCCGGCGCGGGCGTCGGCATGACCGGGCCGAGCTCGTCCAAACGCTGCCGGCCTGTTCCGTTGGCTACCTCGAACGCCGCTGACTTGAGCGCCCCATAGCGCTGCTCCAGCTTCTCGCTGTCGAGCAAACCGATGGCCGCATCGAGATAACTGCTCGCCGCCCAGCGCGTTCCGAGCTCTTCTCGCAAACGAGCCACATCCCGCTGTGTCCACGGTGCCCACTCAGCGA
Source organism: uncultured Polyangiaceae bacterium (assembly GCA_964599485.1). Classification (GTDB taxonomy): domain Bacteria; phylum Myxococcota_A; class Polyangia; order Polyangiales; family Polyangiaceae; genus JAPYTK01. The sequence continues at coordinate 12,369 of CAZRGL010000263.1, read as the reverse complement.
GCCACAACCAGCGGCCCGCGGCCCGGCAATCGACGGGCTCCTCGGCGCCATACACCACCTCCAGCGCAGCAAAGCACCTGCGCGCGCCGAGCAAGCTCACATGTAGAGCCAAGGGCGGCACCACCAACGCTATGGTCGCGAGCACAGCGACTACGGCGAAGATTATTGCGCGCTTGCTCTTCACTGCCTTCTCGTTTGCGCCTCGTCTCAGACCAGAGCCCGCGCGCTGACTGCCTGCAAGATGCGACGCTGAGCCAGCGCGAACAGCGCCAAAATTGGCAAGCTGAGAATGACGTTGCCAGCCATCACGATGTGCCAGCGCACGCCCGTTCCCTGCTCACGCAACAGCGCCACTGCAAGCGGTAAGGTGCGAACGCTGTCGTCGGTGGTCATCATCAGGGGCCAGAAATAGTCGCTGTAATGGAACACGAAACTGAACAGAAACAAAGCCGCCAAGGTGGGTTGAACGATGGGTCCGAGCACCCGATACACAATCGTCAGCTCGCTGGCTCCGTCGAGTCGCGCCGCCTCGATAATCTCGTCTGGGACGGCCAGCATCGCTTGTCGCACCAAGAACGTGCCGAAGGCGCTGACGCCGAACGGAAGCACCAACGCCGCCATCGTGTTGATCAAGCCGACTCGGCCGAGCATCGTGAACACGGGCACGAACGTCACTTGCGCCGGGATGATCAAACAAGCCATGACCAGCAAGAACGCCACGCGGCGCCCGGTGAAACGCAGCTTCGCCAAGGCGTAACCCGCGGGCAACGCCAGCATGATTTGAAGCAACGCGATTGCTGTTGCCATCACCACAGTGTTCAGCAAGTAGCGTCCCACTGGCACGGCCGAGAATACCTCGTAGTACGCGTCGAGTCGCAGCGCCGAGGGCAATGGATAAGCTGGCGCCGACACAATCTCATCCAGTGACTTGAACGAGGTGGCGATCATCCACAGATAAGGGCCCACCCACAACAAGGCCACCGCGGCGAGCAACAGGTACCGAAGCTTGAGTCGCCGAATCACGTTGCCACCCTTCCACGCGAGGACAGCTTCCAGGCCCACAGTTGCATGGCGGTCAGCATCAACAGCAGCAAGAAGAAGACGACCGTCAGCGCGCTGGCTCGGCCGACACGAAGATTCATGAAGACCTGCTCGTAGATGGCGTACACGAAAATCGTGGTGGAGCGCACCGGCCCCCCCTGGGTCATCACCCGCACGATGTCGAACGCCTGGAACGACAGGATCAAGCTGGTCGTGCCCACGAACGCCGCCGTCGGGCGAAGCAAGGGCCAGATGACGTGCACGAAACGCTTGCTGCGACTCGCGCCGTCCAGTGCCGCCGCCTCGAGCACACTCTTGGGAATGTCCTGCAAACCGGCCAGGAAGATCACCATCGCATAACCGGTGATCTTCCACACGCTCACCGCTGCAAGCGTGTACAACGCCACATCGGGATCGCCCAGCCAGTCCCGGGTGGGTAGCCCCAGCGCGCGCGCGCAGCGTGTCACCAGTCCGGCGTCGCTGTCGAGCAACCACAGCCAGAGCAGCGCCACCGCTACCCACGACACGATGTAGGCGCTGAACACGGCCCCGCGCACGAACGCGAACACGCTCCCTTGGCGATTGAGCGCCAGCGCTGTCGCCAGCCCCAGTGTCATCGAGCAGCCCACCACCACCACGCTGTACGCCACCGTCCGGCCGAGGATGGCGCCGAGCTCACCGCTGGCGGAAAGCGCTTGGTAATGGGCGCCGCCGACGAACACTGGTGCAGTCAGCAGATCCCAACTGAAGAAGCTGCGATAGAGCGCCAACAGCAGCGGGTAGATGAAGAACAAGCCCAGCACCAAAGCAGTGGGCAGCAAGAACGCATACGGATGCCAGCGTCGTACGGGTTTCATGGCGCCGCGGTGCTCCGTATGGCTTCGGCCAAGGTGGCACGGGCGTCTCGTTGCAGCAGCACGGCTTCCTCGAGCCGCGGCTGCACCGCTTCGCGTTGGACCCGAAACAGTTGCGTCGCCCATGGCCATGGCTGGGCGTAGGCAAGCTGCTCCAGCGTGACGGCGAAGTTGGGATGACGCTCGTAAAAGCCGGCCTTCTGCAGTTTCCGCTGGCCGCTTCGCGATACGGGCATGTAACCGGTACGCGTCGCCCAAGCGTTGGTTTGCGCCGGCTGCATCATCCAGCGCAGGAAGCGCAGCCCAGCCTCTCGCTCACCCTCCGCCCTGCCGCGAGGCATCACGAAGAAGGTGCCGCCGGTTGGGACCGAGGCGTGCTTGTCGCGGGGCAGGGCGGCTGCGCCCACCTCGAAGCTGGCGTGGTCCTCGAGATAGCGAAGAAACGCTGTTGAGGTCCAAATCATGGCGGCTCGTCCCGCCAAGAAGTCTGTGTTGGTCGTTTCCCAGGCGTTGTAATCGCGGCCGGGGGGCGGCTTCATGCTGCGGTCTTCATGCACCATGGTTTGCCACATCTTCAGCGCGCGCACACCGGCCTCTCCGCCGAGGCTCACACGGCCGTCTGGCTCGATCACCTGCCCGCCGGCTTGCCCCACCATCGCGATCCAGAACCACCAGTCGACTGGGCATTCGAATCCCCAGCGGGTGTCGGCCCCCCCGGTCTTGCGGGTTGCGGCGCGAGCCACCCGGCGGAAGCCCTCCCAGTCTTTTGGTGGCTCGAGCCCGAGCTCGGCGAAAAGCGTCTTGTTGTAGAACGCAACGGGCGTGGAACGGTTGAAGGGCAACGCGACCAAGGGCTGCTCAGCGCCGCCGACAAATGTTCCGGCTTGTGCCAGCGCAGGATCCAAATCGTCAATAGTCGGCGCGCCGATCGACGTGAGCGAAGCGAGCACGCCGGCCTCGGCAAGGTAGGGAATGACCTCGCCAACCACATGCGTGATGGTGGGCGTCGAGCCGACGAACAAGCCTGTGCGTAGCTTGATCAGCCCTTCGAAATAATCACCTTGGTAGGTAGGCAGCACCCGGACATCGGACTGCTCGCGATGGAACTGATCGATCAAGCCGAGCAGGACCTTGCGGTTGTTGCCGCCATAGCTGAACCACAGGCTGACTTCCCCAGGGCCCAAGCGCTTGCCTCTCTGGCAGCCTGCCATCCCGCTCAACGCGCTGCCGCCCAGCGCAGCCAACAAGCTCCGCCGCGATAGCGTGCTCATTGGCCGTCGTCCTCAGGATCCAGAAGGTCGCCGCTGTCGGCGTCGAACCAGAGAATATCTCCGCTCGCTACGCTTGCTACCAACGCGGCTCCGACCTCAGGTCCTCCGAAGCCTTCGAGCCTGGCGCGCAAGCGCCGGCCGGCTGCGTCGAGGTACACGAAGGTCTCGGCGCCGAGGGGCTCGAGGTTGTGAACGGTTGCTTCGATACGCCCTTGTTCGTCGGATGCAGATTGCGCAGCTGTCTGCGGTTCGGTCAGTCGTAGATGCTCGGGGCGAATACCAGCCGTGAGTTGCTGGCGGTCATGCAACTGCGGCGGCACCGGAAGTGAGATGGCTTCCGTCTCGGCACGCCCATCCTTCACCTCGGTTTCGATGAGGTTCATCATGGGTGTGCCGATGAAGCCTGCAACGAAGGTGTTGGCGGGACGTTCGTAGAGCTCACGGGGCGGCGCCAGTTGCTGCAGCTTACCATCGCGCAACACGGCGACGCGATCGGCCATCGTCATCGCCTCGGCCTGGTCGTGGGTGACGTAGATCGCGGTGACCTCGAGCTCGCGAAGCAAGCGCACCAGCTCGACCCGCAGCTCACCGCGAAGCTTGGCGTCGAGATTGCTCAGCGGCTCGTCGAACAGAAAGACCTTCGGCGAGCGAACGATGGCTCGCCCCATGGCCACCCGCTGCCGCTCCCCACCGCTGAGCTCGCTTGGCAAGCGGTCGAGCTTGTCGCTCAGGCCTACCAGCTCGGCGATCTCGGCCACTTTTTTGGCGCGCGGCGCGGGCTTGATTCCCCGCATCTTGAGCGGGAAGCCCATGTTCTGTTGCGCAGTCAGATGGGGGTACAAGGCGTATCCCTGAAACACCATGGCGACATCGCGGTCTTGTGGCGGGACGTTGATCAGGTCGCGCCCATCGAGGGCGATCGAGCCTCCGGTCGGCTCGTCCAGACCTGCAATCAGACGCAGCGCCGTCGACTTGCCACAGCCGCTCGGCCCAACCAGCACCAGCAGCTCGCCCTCTTCGACCTCTAGCTCGAGCCCATCGAGGGCCGAGACCTGCGGGCTCTTGCCATCGTGTGCTGCAAAGCGCTTGCACAGCCCCCGGACGCTCAATCCTGTCATCAGTCGACTCCGAGCAGTACGAGCCCGTCGATGTTGCCTAGTACCTCGAGGGCTCCGTCAGTTGGGGCGACAGCAATCGGCACAGCGGCCTCGCGCATCATGGCAGCGTCATAGCTGCTGTCGCCGAGTGCAGCCAGCAGTGGTGTTTTCCCTATGTGCTGCCGCAGCCGTACGCGTTTGCCCTCGCCGTAGGTCGCCCTTTCGCTCAGGCGTGGCTCGAGCAGGCCATCGCGCTCGGCTGGACGCATGGCGATGACTCGATCGGTGGGCAGTCCCAGCCGCCGCGCCGCTGCGCACGCTGCGCCGTGGGGAGAAGCAGAGACCAAATAGAACGGGATGTCGCGCTGCTCGGCCCACCCAATCATCGTTCTGGTGTGGCTGAAGACCGCAGCGTCGAAGCCGAACCCTTCGAGCACTTTGTCGCAGAAGGGCTCGAGCTCCGCATTGCTCCATCCAGCAAAAGCCCACGCCATCATGGCGAACGCGGGCTCGTCGGCATAGCGGCCGTCGAGATTGGCTTGCAGCAGCTCCTGAGCAAGCTCCTGAGCCGACATGCGCTCGGCGCCATCGAGCTGGCACACGGCAGCCTCGCGTATCAACGCCTCCCGCGCCGCCTCCCGAACACCTCCGCTGCTCAGCAAGTCTACGAACAGCGCCAAGCCGATGTCGCCACGCCAGAGGGTGCAGTCCCCATCACTGGCGATCGCCACAGAATCCTGCCCGCTGCTGTCGAGCTCGCGGTTCAATCGCAACAAGAGCTCGTCGATGTCGATGCGCAAAGCCGCACGCGAGCTGGCAAGGTCGGCGTCGTTCACAGATCCTTGGCATAGTTCAAGAGCCAGCTGGCGACGAGCGCCCACCCACGGCAATGGCCCGAAGGCCCGCCAGCTGGCCCCAAATGGGTCATCCGATTCCCAAAAGAGGGCTCATGATGGCGCCTTTGGCGCCAAATCGGCGGCTGCGCCCGCTATTGTCCGGGTGGTGCCCACTCTCGTTCAGCTGCTCGCTTTGCTGGTGCTGCTCGCGCTGTGTGGCTGCAATCCGAGCCCGCCGGTGCGCTTGTCAGGAGCCAACTCGGCCCGCCCCGTCCCATCCTCCGTCGGCTCTGCTCCATCCACCCTCGGCTCGGTCGGCTCTATGGCTCGCACCAACAATGCGCGTGCCGACGCGGCGGCGGTGCAGTCGACGCGCGCATCACCAGCTGCAGCCGTCAAGCGCAAAGGAAGCTGCGCAGCTCCTTCACTGCTTGGTCGTGCCGCCATCGATGGGCGAACGGTGAGCGACTTGCAACGTTGTGCGTTCACACCCCAGGCGGCGAAACAGACCAGCGGGCGTTGTGGCTCCGCGCTCCCTGATCTCGGCCGCCTCGACAGTGCTGTTCTCGAGCTCGACGCCGAAACGCTGGCCAACGTCCAGGCGACCTACTTGCGAGGAAAATCACTTGGTCGACGCCGGTTGAGCCTCGGACTGGTCGGCGACAGCATCACCGCTTCACTCAAGTTCCTGGGGCCGTTTGCTGGTGGCAGTGGTGGAGGCAAGGTCCGCCTCGATGCGGCCGTGTCCGAACAGCTGTCGCTGCCCGAGGGAAACGTCATCGATCTGTACGCGGGGGCCAAGCTCTTCGCTGGTCTCAACTCGTTCAGCGTGCCGCGGGCGGCCAAGATCGGAGCCCACAGCAGCTGGGCTCTGCCGAAGGGGCAAGCAGCCGCCGCTTCGCCGGTGGGCAAGATGGTGCGGAGCTTGTCGCCGGCCATCGCCGTGGTGATGTATGGCTCCAACGACGCCACCGTGCGCTTCGGCGCGCTCGGGCAGCTCGAGCAGAGGTTCAAGCAGCGCATGGTCCGTTTGCTCGACTACCTTGCCGACAGCGGTGTGGTTGCGATTCTCAACACGGTGCCGCGCCATACTTTGGATCCAGCGCGACCGGATTGCTCTCAGGCCGCCGGCGCGTTGTCGGACTGGCGTTTGGCGGTCCAGACGAGCGCCCTGAGCGCAGTGGCGGCCCAGCTCGCTTGCGAACGCCACCTACCTCTCATCGACTTGCGTCATGCCCTCGACGCGGCAAGCGATCATGGTATTGGGCCTGATGGAGTTCACCCCACGGCACATGCAACAGGGGCTGGCAGGCTCACCGCCGCTGCGCTGCGTTGTGGATACAACGTTCGCAACTACGTGACACTCAAGATGCTCGCCAAGCTCCTCGCTGTGCTCCGCTGAGATCGCTCTCGAAGTGTAACCCTTCGAGCTGGTCCCTTTTTGCTGCCCCCCACTACTTCGTGCTCGTGCCTTCACCGTCGGGCCGCCGCCCAGTTGACGTGCAGCGCGGCCAGCGGCCTGCCAGCCTATCCTCGAGCGGCATGTCGTGCAGCTCTTGGACTACGTGAGCCATGGTTTCACGCAACCACCTGATGCTGGGCTCGTCAGCGTAGCGCTCGTGCCAAACCTGTCGGATCGCAACTGAGGGTAGCTCGAGCGGTGGCTCGAACATGACCAGGCCGTGGGTCGCGGAGAACATCTCGGCGAGTCTCGAGGGGACGGTCAGGACAAGATCGCTCGAGGCAACCACCTGGGGGGCAGCGAGAAAGAACGGTAGCGCGAGCTGGACGCGCCGCTGCAGGCCGAGCTGCGCCAGCGCCTCGTCGACGAAGCTTCCGTGACTTCGGATGAACGGGCTGACGCGACAATGGGGTGCGTCGGCGAAGGCCTCGACATCCCCCGGACTGTCGAGCAGGGCGTGACCTGCGCGTACGAGGCAAGCAAACTGCTCCTCGAAGAGCAGCTGAGTCTGCGTTCCAGGCAGATCCTCGAAAGGCAAGCCGGCGGCAAGCTGGATGTCACCCGACGCGAGCTGACCGACCAGCTCGCGATGCACCAGGGGCTTGACGGCGATGCGCACGCGCGGCGCCTGCCGCTCCAGATGAGCAAAGAGCAAGGGCGAGACGAATGCGGCGCCGTAGTCGGTCGACGCCACGTTGAATACCGTGTCAGCAGTAACTGGATCGAAGCTCGCACGGCGGGCCACTACACCCTCGATCTGCAGCAGGGCCGCCCGTAGCGCTGGTTGCAGCCGTTGGGCCCGAGGAGTCGGCTTCATCCGAGCGCCCACCCGCACCAGTAGCCGGTCGTCGAACAGCTCCCGCAGGCGGGCCAGGCTGTGGCTCATGGCTGATTGAGTCACTCCGTGTCGCCGCGCCGCGGCCGTTACGTTCCCCTCGGCCAAAAGCGAGTCGAGGGCGATCAACAAGTTCATGTCGATCGAGGAGAGGAGCCTGATATCCAACCTGTTGCCAGCCTATGCACGCCATTCATGGTGGAATGACAAGCATTAACTTGTCTCATTATAGGTCCGAACACAAGTTGATCATAGGTGGGTAGCGTTGGCGCCCCGCGGCAACTCCACCCGCAAGATGACACCGGGAGAAGGAGAACGACGATGGGTGCACTAGTGTCCTTTTCGATCACTTTGGGAGTGTGTCTCGGCTTGGCCCTGCTGTGGTTTTGGGTGAGCACCATCCGCACGACGCTTCGTAGTCGCCAAAAATCGTGACACATTGAGGGCGGGCTCTCGTGCTCGATTGCCGCGTCGCGTCAAAAAAGCGCTGCAAATTCCGGCACTTCGACGTAGCCGCCCCGGCCGACCGTGTGCTAGCTCTTCGATGGTCATGCTTTATCTGCATGGGGTGGGGCACTTTCATCCCGAAAACGTGATCGACAACGCCTTCCTCGAGGCGCTCGACATCGGAACCAATGAGGAGTGGATCGTTTCACGGGTGGGTATCGAGCAGCGTCGCACGGTGCTGCCGCTGGACTATTTGCGTGAGACCAAGAACTGCGATTTGCGTGCGGCTCCCGAAGCAGCCCTGTACAGCAATGCGCAGACGGGTGCCCGCGCCGCCGAGATGGCGCTAGCACGCGCCGGGCTGAGTCGGGATGACATCGGCATGGTCATCGCGGGTGGCTGCTCTCCGGACAGTTGTATACCGGCAGAAGGAGCCGCCATCGCCCATGCGTTGGGCATCGAGTGCCCAGCGTTCGATCTGCATTCGGCGTGCTCTTCTTTCGGGGCGCAGCTGCACTTCCTCTCCCAGCTTGGAGATGCGGCGCCGGAATATGCTCTGTGCGTGGTGCCTGAGAACATCACCCGGGTGACGGACTTCCGCGATCGGGCTACTGCGGTGCTGTTTGGTGATGGGACAGCCGCTGCCGTCGTCTCCAACAAGCACCTCGCCCGTGCGCGGCTGCTCCACAGCGAGTTCGGCGCGGCCCCGAGCGGTGCCTGGGATGTGACCATTCCGCGAACTGGTTACTTTGGCCAAAACGGCACCAAAGTTCAGAAGTTCGCCATCCGGCGCATGGGCGAGCTGTTCAACGCGTGTCGAGCCAAGCTACCGACAGATCGGGCGCAAGAGCTCGTTTTCATAGGCCACCAAGCCAACCTCACGATGCTCAAGAGCGTTGTGCGCCGCAGCCGGATCCCAGCCGAGCAACACTGGTTCAACATCGTGACCTTCGGCAACCAATCGTCGGCCGGCGCGCCCATCGTGCTGTCGCAGCGCTGGGACGAGGTCGCCGATGGCGCGTTGATCAGCCTGGTGGTAGTAGGCAGTGGACTGAGCTGGTCTAGCTTGCTCTTCGAGTTTTCGGCTCACGGCTGAGCGCTAAGCGCTTGACATTCGTGCACATACAACTATCGTGCGCGTCCTCGAAAACCAGGACCTATTCAATTCCCATGCCGACCATTAGTCAGCTCATCCGTCACGGGCGTCAGGACAAGATCTACAAGACGCCTTCCCCTGCGCTCAAGTCATGCCCGCAGCGTCGCGGCGTCTGTGTGCGCGTGTACACGACCACCCCCAAGAAGCCCAACTCGGCGCTTCGCAAGGTGTGCCGCGTTCGGCTCACCAACGGGATGGAAGTCACGAGCTACATTCCCGGCGAGGGCCACAACCTTCAAGAGCACTCTGTCGTTCTCATCCGCGGCGGACGCGTCAAGGACTTGCCTGGTGTGCGCTACCACGTAGTGCGCGGCACGCTCGACGCGTCGGGTGCTATTGGCCCGAGCTCCACCAACAAGATGGACCGCAACCGCAAGCGTTCGAAGTACGGCGTCAAGCGCCCCAAGAAGTGATCGAGGAATCCGACCATGCCCCGACGCCGCGAAGTACCCAAGCGCCCCATCCTTCCTGACCCCAAATACCGGGACAAGCTGGTTGCCAAGTTCATCAACACCCTGATGTCCCACGGCAAGAAGTCGACCGCCGAGCGCGCCCTCTATGGCGCCTTCGACATCATTCGCGAGCGCTTCAAGGCCGAGCCCATCGAGGTGTTCCGCAAAGCGCTCGACAACGTCAAGCCGAAGCTCGAGGTCAAGAGCCGCCGTGTTGGTGGTGCGACCTATCAGGTGCCCATCGAGGTGCGGCCGGAGCGCCGTGTCGCTCTGGGCATGCGCTGGCTGGTCAACTACGCGCGTGCGCGTGGCGAGAAGACCATGCGTGAGCGTGTTGCTGCCGAGCTGATCGACGCGTCGAACAACCGAGGCTCCACCGTCAAGAAGCGTGAAGACACGCACAAGATGGCAGATGCAAACCGCGCATTCGCGCATTACCGATGGTGAAAACCAAAAGAGAATGAGCAAGCAGACATAAGGACCGGGTTACGCGGCCAAATCGCTGGACAGCAACCAATCGCATCCAGCACCTAGCGTACCCCGGCACCCCCTCCGGAAAACCAAAGGCCACCAAATTACGGTGGTCGGGCCGGCGGGGGTGTTGTGCATTTTCCCCCCCCAACTCCACGACCCCTCATGGCCCGCGAATACAGTCTCCAGCGCACCCGAAATATCGGGATCATGGCGCACATCGATGCAGGTAAGACCACCTGCACCGAGCGGATTCTGTATTACACCGGCGTCAACCACAACATCGGTGAGGTGCACGATGGCGCCGCCACCATGGACTGGATGGACCAGGAGCAAGAGCGGGGCATCACCATCACCTCCGCTGCAACAAACTGTTTCTGGCGTCCTGAGCGCGGCCCCCATGAAGGTGTTGGACACCGCGTCAACATCATCGATACCCCCGGACACGTCGACTTCACCATCGAGGTGGAGCGCTCGCTGCGCGTGCTCGATGGCGCCGTGGCGTTGTTCGACGGCGGCAACGGGGTAGAGCCCCAGAGCGAGACAGTTTGGCGCCAAGCCGATCGCTACAAAGTCCCGCGCATTTGTTTCATCAACAAGATGGACAAAGTGGGCGCCGATTTCGAGATGTGCCTTGAGTCGATCAAGGAGCGACTGGGCGCGGTGCCTGTGGCGATCCAGTGGCCCGTCGGTGCCGAGGACAGCTTCGAGGGTGTGGTCGATCTAGTGACGATGAAGGCCGCGCTCAATTTCGATCAGGAGAGCCTGGGCGCCAAGTTCGATTGGACCGACATCCCCGAGGATCTGGTCGAGCTCTGCACGGCACGCCGACTCGCTCTCATCGAGGCCTGCGCGGACAACAGCGAGGCGGTGATGGAAAAATACGTCGGCGAGCAAGTCGACGACATCACCGAAGCAGAGCTACACGAAGCGATTCGAATGGCAGCGCTGGAGTTCAGCTTCGTGCCAGTGCTGTGCGGCTCGGCGTTCCGCAACAAGGGCGTGCAACAGCTGCTCGACGCCGTGATTGCTTACTTGCCGTCCCCCGCCGACGTGCCGCCGGTACGAGGCGTCGATCCCAAGAAATCGGCCAAGTCTCAATCCGGACCACTGTCGAGTCGTGGTCCCGCGTCGGTGGAAAAGACGCTCGAGCGTGAGCCTTCCGACAAGGCGCCGTTTTGTGCGCTTGCGTTCAAGATTGCCAACGATCCCTTCGTCGGGCACTTGACCTACTTCCGCGTCTACTCGGGCAAGCTCGACAGCGGCACCACTGTGCTCAATCCCCGCGTCAAGAAGCGCGAGCGCATCGGCCGTATCTTGCGGATGCACGCCAACAAGCGCGAAGAGGTCAAGACCTGCTACGCCGGCAACATCTACGCCGCTGTAGGACTGCGCGAGGCACGCACAGGTGACACGCTTTGCGCCCAAAAGCACCCCATCGTGCTCGAGCTGATGAGCTTTCCCGAGCCGGTCATCTCGATCGCCATCGAACCGAAGACCAAAGCTGATTTGGATCGACTGTCGGGCTCGCTGCAAAAGCTCTCCTACGAAGATCCATCATTCCGTTCGTTCACCAACGAGGAAACCAACCAAACCATCATCGCCGGCATGGGCGAGCTGCACCTCGAGGTCATCGTCGAGCGGCTCAAGCGCGAGTTTCGGGTGAATCTGAACGTGGGCAAACCCCAAGTCGCTTACCGCGAGAAGATCAAGGGCAAGGCGACCAGGGCCGAGGGACGTTTCGTTCGTCAGACAGGTGGCCATGGTCAATACGGTCACGTGTTCATCGACGTCGAGCCGGGCGAGCCTGGTAGCGGCTTCGTGTTCGAGAGCGACATCAAGGGCGGCGTGATCCCCAACGAGTTCATCCCGGCCATCGAGAAGGGCATCAAGGATGCCATGGAGCGCGGTGTCCTTGCCGGTTACCCCGTGGTCGACACCATCGCCCGACTGCGTGATGGCAGCTACCACGAGGTCGATTCCCATCCGCCAGCCTTCGAGGTTGCCGGCTCGCTGGCCTTCCAAGAGGCAGCCAAGCAGGCGGGCGTGCAAATGCTCGAGCCGGTGATGGCGGTAGAGATCGTCACGCCCGAAGCCTATCTCGGTGACGTCATCGGCGACGTCAACGCGCGCCGCGGTCGTGTTACGGACATGTCGCAGCGGGCCAACCTGCGCGTGATCAAGTCCGACATCCCGCTTGCCCAGATGTTTGGCTATGCCACCGACCTGCGCAGCAAGACGCAAGGGCGAGCCGACCACACCATGCAGTTTTCCCGATACGAGCCCATTCCCCAACAGATCCAAGAGGAAGTGATCGCCAAGCAACACGGTTTCGGCGTTTGGTAACGCCCATTTTTTCAGTAGAGAAGTGACCAAAAAGAAGAGAGAAGAACATGGCCAAGGAAAAATTCGTCCGTAACAAGCCACACGTAAACGTCGGCACGATT
>CAZRGL010000262.1:0-14735 GCA_964599485.1 uncultured Polyangiaceae bacterium | reverse complement strand
TGTCGACTCCGCGGTGGTCGTGGCCGGGTGCTCCGATGAGCGCGTAGTTACCGCTGATCGAGACTGATTGGCCGAAGCGGTCGCCGCTTGCGCCGTCGGTGGCGAGGAGCTTGGTCTTTTGGGGCCATTGGCCGAGCCCGTCGCGCTCGAAAATGTAGGCTGAGCCGCTGGTTGTTCCCTGGTCGTCGTCCCAATACGCGCCGACGAGCGCGTAGTCACCGTCGATGGCGACCGCGCGGCCGAAGTGCTCGCCAGCCGCACCATCAGAAGCAAGCAACTTGGCTTTTTGGATCCACACCAGCGGATCGATGCTCAGGGGGTATCGTGCTCCTCGGTCGTCGATGCGCAGCTCGATGTGCTCGCCTGCCACGCGCATTTCGGTGGGGAGCATCGCCCCGGTTGCTTGTTGGGCGAACAAGTCGGTATAGCGAATCACGCTCGCCGTCGTTTGCGTCGACCGCGGCAGGAGCCGTGCTCCGCCCCTGGCGTCGACTTGGATCCGTGCCCCATCGACCTTCAGTCTCAGCACCAGCGCACCATTGGTGTCGCCAGCCGGCCGGGAGGCAAGCTCGAAGCCCTGCTCCAACCCCAGAGGGCCGTTCAGCCACCATTCTTCGAGGCCTTCGACATGCTGCACGGAGAGTCGGTTCGACGCAGCCTGCAGCTGGCTGGGCCGGCCCATCTCGCGCATCGCCCCATCACGGCCAACTGCGGTGAGTCGCAGCGTCAGCGATGATTCACCCGCCAGTGGCGATTTAGATGCTGACGGAGACGCCAGGTGCATGCCCCCAACATCGAACCTCGCCTCGAGGCCCAGTGCGGTGAAGGGAGCGCGAATTGATCGGGTCGCATCGTGGTCGAGTAACGAGAAGCGCGCGTCGGCCTTGGCTTGCTCCCCCCTGATGAACGACAGTCGCGCCGGTATCGCCCGAGAAGCTCCCCGCCGGCGCAAATCCCCGTCGCTCGCGGCCGTGCAGGCGACGAGAAGTGCACAGATGACCACCCCGATCAGGCTCGGGGACGGGGCGCCGAAGCGACTCATCTCACGAGGGTAACACCGGTACACCAAGTCAAGGAGCCAGGATGGCGACATGCTCGAGGGTAAGTAGGTGTCGACAACGAAGCCTACGAGGGGCTGAATGACCGCTCAACAGTGCTTGGCCAGCATAGACGGCAGCGCGTCGCAGTCCACCGCAGGCGTTGGCAAGGAATGCGCGTTGTTGGTGTTGTAGAGCAATACGACCTTGTCCTCGAGCGACCGAGCATCAGCCATGAGGGCGGCCAAACACTTGCCCGTGTAGGTGGTCTCGAACAGCAACCTTTCGGTGCTGTGGGCCAAGGCGACGGCGCGCTCAGACGCCGCCGTGCTGCGTGCATAACCCCTGCCCAACTGACGACCCTCGATCCGAATCCGCCAGCGGTGGGGCGGCGGTGCGAAACGCCCGTGGCGTCGGCGCAGCCAGGCTGCTGTGCGATCGCACATCGCGTACAGCTTGCGCGCCGATGAAGTGGCGGGCGATGACGCGCGCACGGCCACCAGCTCGGTGCCGAGCCCCGCGGCGTGAAGACCAACAGCGAGTCCGGCAGCAGCGCCCATGGTGCCCATTGCCACGTAGAGCACATCAGGTGCTTTCAGATCACCTGCTTCGACTTGCTGCGCGAGCTCGAAAGCAGCTGAGACGAAACCCAGGTTGCCCAGGATGGAGCTGCCCCCGGGCGCAATCAGGTGTGGCCTGTCACGCCCCCTACGCTTGGCCCGGCGGCGGGCATCTGTGTGCGCGCGATTCACGCTCGCAGCCGCACGAATGACCGCGCCACTAGCAACAGCAAGGCGCAAATTCATCTTCAGCTCCTTGGTTGGCGGTTGGGGCGCCAACCAGAGCTCGACTGCCAGACCGAGTCGCTTGCCGCACACAGCCGTGGCGACGCAATGGTTCGAGGCGAAACCACCAAAGGTGACGACTTTGCGACTGGGCAGCTCGAGCGCCGGAGCCAAACAGTGTTCGAGCTTGCGAATCTTGCCGCCTCCATAGGGCGAGGCTGCGAGGCCATCCTGTTTGACGTGCAGCTGCGCGATGCCCAGTGTTTCGCCCAGGGCGCGGCAACGCAGCACAGGTGTCGGCCACATGCCGAGCGCTGCCCGAGGCAATTGCAGACTGGGATGCGCGAGGCTCAGCGCGTGCGGGTGGTCTCGACCTGCGAAGGCTTCGAGCGCCGTCGTCGTGGTCGACGACGCAGCCGCTGTCTCGGAAGTAGCCGACTGGGCGGTCCGCTCGCTACCGCCGCGGCGTTCAGCGCAGCAGCCCAGCGCTGCCAGCCAGGCCAGACACGCGCGCCGACTCATGACATCCACGCGAGACACAACGCCGAAGCGGGTCTTGCTGTTCCCTTGCGGGCGCTACCCAAGTGCCATGGTGGGCAAGTGCCGCGTGGTCGAATGCCACGGAAATGGTGTGGCGCTCATTCGATTCGTCGACTGCAACGCTCTTGCACCAATCGGAGATGAACGAGTCGGCGGGCGTTGCCCTCGCTTCTGGCTTAGGGCTCATGTGATAGGCAAGGAGCAGTACCGTGCCGAGCCGCGGTGTCGTTGAACACCTTGGAATTGCTACGCGCCGGATAGCCGTTTTTATCGGGCGATCTCGTCCGCGATCAACGTTCAGCTCGGCAACGCGTGTACACCCAACGCTCCTGGCGATGAGTTTTGCAGCCTGAGAATTACCCGCCGAGATTTTCTTACCAGTTTTCTCGAGCGCACGGCTGGAGTAATCACGTGGTGGCGCCCGTTTTGCGCGATCCCTCATAGGTCAGCATGTTTGTCTTATCATCTTGGACGCACACACCAGCGCTGGTTCGGGGATGGATGTAGTCAACAAGACCGCCGTCCCCTTTTCGGCCCTCGTCACGAAGACCGTCGATGACTCCGTCAAACGAGGGATCTTCACTGCGAAAGCAACCTTTCGGTTGGAGGGTGGAAAAGCCATCGTCGACCGGGACAATCCGTTTCCCTTGACTCATGAAGTCACCAAGCACGGCGATTGGTTTCATCTTCCCCCCGACGAATCGCATGCGCGCATCGATGGCTTTGACGTTTCGGTCGTCGCCACCGTCAGGGCGCTACGCCCGACTTCTCGCCGCCTGGTCCGCTTGACGATCGGTGATGTGAGGCGTGAGCTCGAGGTCGTCGGAGACAGGACGTGGACGGGGGACAGCGACGGCTTTCGAACGACGAGCGATCCAGAGCCGTTCGTCGAAATGCCAATCTCTTGGAAGAAGGCCTACGGGGGCCTCTTCAAGCTCGAGATCGGCCCAGGCGCTTTCATGTCTTGGCCCGATCCGTTCAACCCCCTCGGCACGGGCGCAATCCCCGACGACCTGACGCAAATCGGCGAAGCCTATGAGCTTCCGCCGGGCTATCCCAAGGAGATCGTGGGGCCCACCGCAGCCCCAAACATACAGGCCCCCGGACAGCGTTACCCGCTGCAACCCACCGAGCCACTGGTCACGTGCTGGGCGCCATGCCCAGCTTCGGCGACGGTTCGGTTGGGAGATGCCATCAACCCGGGAAAGCTTCGTATCGACGGCCCCCAAGAGGAGTACCTTCAGCAGCAAGCCAATGCGGTTGTTCGCTACACGCACCCTGAATTGCAGCTAGAACAACCTCCCGAAGGTGGCGAGCCCATTGAGCTCATCGGTATCGACACAGACGACTCAAAACTATCGTTCGCGTTTCCCCGGCTTGGCGTAACGGCTGATTGTCTAACCGTTGGGGGCAGGGCCGATGTCGGTCTGCGCCCTCAACTTGCGGTTTTGCTCGTCGACGAACAGAGGCTGGTCGTGACCTACCGAGCCACCGTTCAATTTCGGAGCGGACTCGACAAGCGCTCTTCGGTGCGCGTTCGTCTCGCGGGAGAGGAGTAGCTCATGGGCATTCTCGTAACGACCGAAGACAGCATGTGCCTGCCGCTTCCGAGCAATCACGGCGTGATCGTGACGCCGCCCTACGTCCCTTTTAGCCCCCCATTGATACCACCAGTTGGGCCACTGCCAGCCAGCATCCCCAGTCCTTTGCAGATCCCTCCCGTGCCGCCCCCAAACTGGGCTCACGTCGAAATACCGGTGACGGCCTCCTACATGGCGGGCAGGGGCCAGCACAAGTTCACTTCGAAATGCATCCATCGCGGTCAGAAGATCGCCGTTTCTGGCCATGATGCCGGCAAGTTCATCATTCACGCTCCGATTCCGCTCGTCCCGCTCGACCTGTTGTTGCCGCTGACAATCATGGGGTCGCACCGCAAGAGTTGTATGACGACGTCATTGGTCAAGATGGATGGTCCTGAGGTGGCCCTTTCTTTGCCACTTCCGTATCAGATTTGCAGCACTTGGCCGTTGCCGATCATCCCTGTGCTGACGTGTGCCAATTCCGTCTCTGTGGGCTGGGCGTGGGCGGACCTCTTTCTCGGCGTCTTCAACGTGGCGGTCGATTGTGCGGTGTCCTACCTCTCCGGCAAAGCGGGAGACAAATTGGGCGGTGGCCCCCCCACGGTTCTTGGGGCGCTTGGATTCGACAAGGGAGGCCTTGCTGGAGCAGGCATTGGAATGGTTGGGTCGCTCCTCAAAGGCGCGGTGAGTTATGCGGTCAAGGGCGAGGGGAAGTTCTCGGTGCAGCTCGGGGGGCCGGCGGCGGGCGTCAAGTTCGAGGTCGAGGTCAAGAAGGACAAGAAGACCGGTGAAGTAAAGACCACCAAGAGCGCGGAAATGAACATTGTCGGACCCGAGGGAGACAACACCAAGTCGTGGAAGCAGAACCCCGATGGGAGCGAGGAGTACGAATACAAAGAAAACCGCATTGACGGTACAGAACGAAAAGAGACGACAAAGGTGAGCAAGGACGGCAAGGAATCGACCGAATGGGAAGAATCTGACCGCCACGGGAAAACGAAGAAGGGGAAAGGCGCCTTGCCCAGTGATCACGAGAAGAACGACTTTCCCATTTGAGCCTGCCTCATGATCCATCCAAACGCATGCTCCACCCTGGTCGATGTTGGCTTTAGCCAGTACACGACGCGCAGCTATGCGCAGGCGTTCATCAAGCGAACGTATTCGATTGCGCCGGACGGGGACCTGCAGCTGCTCGATGAGGCGATACCCCTTCAAACCGATTGGCGCGAAGAGCCCGAGGGCCTACTTATGGGTAGCGACCTCCAGTGGAAAAAGGCTCTCGTCGACATCGTCATTGAAGGGGACGTCGTCGCTCCAGGCGAGGTCACGACCGATGTGCTCGACGCATCCTGCCAGATAGGCTCGGTCAAGCGGCGAATGAGGGTCTTCGGCAACCGCGAGGTGTGGTGGAGCGAGGGGCGTTACCGTGTGAGTACCACCGAGCCATTCGCGCGCATGCCAGTGTCGTTCGACTATGCCTACGGCGGGTACGATATCCGATTGCTGGAGGTGACCGATTTTAGCGAAGAGAGGGCCGTCGAGGTAATGGCAGACCTACTGTTCTCGCGGGCGCGCTACCCGAGAAACCCATGGGGACGAGGCTATCTGTGCCAGCCTGGAGCGGGAAAGCCTGGCAATGGCGTACCGATGCCCAATCTCGAAGATCCCGATGACCTTCTCACCGAGGAGAGGCTGCTAGCAGCCCCCGACGAATGGTGGAAGCAGCCGCTCCCCATCTACATGGGGTGGATGGACTGGCGGATGTTCCCTCGGCCACGCTATGCGGGCTACCAAGGGCTCGCTTCCATCGTGGACAAGTCCGAAGAGCTTTCGGAGGTCACCCGAGGTTGGCTCTCCCGCGAGAGCCTTCTGGTGGACGAACATGGGGCTCCGCTGCACTACGAAACCGCATTGCAAGACGCCGCGCTCGGCCTGCGACTCGAGGCAGTGCCTGAAGACACCCCCATCTCACTCGAGCATTTTCATCCTGAGCACCCTCGGTTGCGCTTTTCAGCGCCCGCAGCGCCCGAAGTCGTTTTCCGGATCGATGGCGCAAGCGAGCCGGTGCCGGCGCGCCTGCTTCAAGTGGTCATCCGCCCCAATGAGCTCTCGGTGAGCTTCACCTGGCACGCGCGAATTCATGAGCTCGAGCAACTCTATGTTCCCGAGCTTCATCCCATCATCCCGGTGGAGGCGCAGATAGACGGGCAACCTCCAGTTGTCTACCGGCCTCCTCCGGTGGTCGAGCTCAGACAGGAGGACTTCGATCGATGAGTGAAGGTTCCAAGGATGCTGGCGAGGGATTGGTTCGGCCGGCGCTGTCGCTGTCACACAAGCAGGTAGGGATGGTGCGCGTCCATCTTTCCCACTTCAGCGAGAAGCCTCGGAAACCCACACTCGAGGCCCTCGGCGTTTGGCCGCATTGGGACACGATCGTCGCGGAGCTCGAGGAGAAGATGGTACGCGAGACCATCTTAGGCCTAGACAAGACCTTCGAGGACGCTACCGCTGGGCATGCGGCCGCCGATTCAGAGCTCGACGACGAGCAGTTGGAGCAGCTTGTCCCGATCGTGGACCCACTCCCCGGCGACACGAGGTCACCACGCCTCTCGCTATTTGCCATGGCATCGTTATTTGCCACGCTCCTGGTCGAGCCTGAGGAGTTTGAGGCGGAGTGTCGCAAACGCAACACAACCCAAAACGAGCTCACCGAGGACGCCGTTCTGTGGGGGATTGTCTTTGATGGCGATGGCTCGATCGCTCAGCAATGGGAAGAGGAGCTGGCCTTCGCTCTTCAATACCTGACGCGCGAGGTCCGTCTCGAAGATCTGCCCACGAAAGAAACCGCCCCCACCCTCGAGACGCCTCAGCCAATCGAAGCGGGCTCTTCGATAGCTTCGGAACCGGCGCCAGCTGCACCAACGCAGCAGCCCTTCGGAAGTTTTCAGGTGCCTGCTGTCGTTGCTCCTCAGCAGGTGCCGCCATCTTCCGCCGAGCCGCAAGCGAACACCGACATGTCGGGGATCGACTCCACAGCGGTCGGAGTGCGGATCGACTTCGGCGACGAGCCCCTTCCATTCGAGGCAGGCGACTTCGTGCCCGAGCCAATAACCGCCGCAAGCTCGCAGGCCAAGGGGTCTACGGGTTTTTTTCAAGCGGGCGACCTATTGCAGCCCGAGGCGACGCCCTTTGAAGAGGTCGCCCCAGCACCGTCCCAGAGCGCCAGCGAAGTCAGCATGCGCATGTACGCGGGTCTCTGCGTAGACCGACAGTTGTGGCCCGACCAAGAGGCTCAGATCTACGCTCGCTATCAAATCGATGCCCAACGGGCCAAGGCCCTAGACGCGGAGTTCCGAATTCGGCTCCAAGATCCGAACGAGCTCAAGGACTACTACGAGCAGGTTGCTGCCCACCAGAAATGGCTCAAAGAGCAACGCTAGTCGCGGATGCTCATCAGGGAGTAAGAATGGCAAAGCGAGAGGATGTAAGCTACGAGTTCGCGACCGAGCCCGCGCTTCCGGCGGAAGCTCTCGTGCGGCGCTGGACGGGGCGAGAGGCCCTATCGACCCTCTACAGTTACGAGGTGGAGGTTACGACTGGAGATGCCGCCGTCGGCCTTTGTGACTTCATTGGAGCCCGAGCTCAGCTCGTCATTCGCAGCCACGACCATACGCGCACAATCTCGGGCGTCATTGCAAAAGCGAGGGTTCTGTCGGGAGTTGCCCCCGCGGGTGGCGGTTCTGCGATGCAAACCGCTTTTCACTTTGGCCCCGAGCTTGCCGCCCTACAACACCGACATGGTCACCGCATCTTTCAGGACATGACGACGGAAGAAATCGTCACAAAGGTCATAAAGGACGCGGGTATCTACATGGGTCGAGATGTCACCTGGCGCCACGAGCAAGACCTAGTCAAACGAACCTATTGCGTTCAATACCGCGAGTCCGACTTCGCATTCATCAGTCGACTGCTCGAGGACGAGGGCCTCTTCTTCTACTTCACCCATGGCAAAGACGGCGACGCGCTAGTGATTTCCGACGGCAAAGATGTCGACGATATTGCCGGTGAGGCCGTGGTGCCTTGTCTGGAGAGCTATGGTCTCGCGCCCGCGGGGCAGATTACCGGATTTGTGCTCGAAACGGAGGTCGCTTCAAACAAGTTCTCTCATCGAGACTACGACTACGAGCATCCGCTGCTCGCACTCGAGGGCCTCGCTGAGATCGACGGCGAGGCGCCCGCTGATGGGGCCACGCTCGAGACCTACGAATACCCCGGGAACTTCGTGGAGCCCGACGCCGGAAAAGCCCGTGCGGAGAACTTTCTAGGCGCATTGGTTCGCAATGCGGCGGTCGGTCGAGGCGAAGGAGCGGTCACGCGCTTGTTGCCCGGACTCGCTTTCTCGCTCTCGCAACACCCCCGCTCAGAGCTCAACGGGCGCTACATCCTTCGAAGTGTCGAGCACCGCGGCACGGCTGCTTCATTCGACCCAGCCGCGGGCGAGGAACAGGTCAACTATCGCTGCTCATTCTCATGCACTCCGGAGGCGCTCGTGGTGCGACCGCTGCGAAGCACCCCCAAGCCGCGCATGTATGGCGCGCAAACTGCCATGGTGGTCGGCCCAAGTGGAACCGAGGTTTATGTCGACGACCAGAGTCGAATCAAGGTTCAGTTCCACTGGGACCGCGAGGGGAAGGCGGACGAAGCCTCGTCTTGTTGGGTACGGGTGGCGCAGACCTGGTCGGGCGCTGGTTGGGGAGCGCTCACCGTGCCGAGAGTAGGCATGGAGGTGGTCGTTCACTTTCTCGAGGGTGACCCCGACAAGCCTCTGGTGACCGGCTGCGTCTACAACGCAACCCATCCGCCTCCCCTCGAAAGTGATACCAAGAGCGTGTTTCGCACCAATTCGAGTCCTGGTGGGGGCGGGGCCAATGAGCTCAGCTTCGAAGACAAGAAGGGTGCAGAGCAGATCTACCTCCATGCCCAGCGCGACCTCGTGAAGGTCATTGAACGCAACGTGGTCACCGTCATTGGCGGGACCCGAAAAACGGTCGTCAAAGGAGGATCGATCGGGGGCGGTGAATCGAGTGCGACTGGACACCTAGGCGGCGAGCTCTCGAGCGCATCCACCAACCTGCAGTCGTGGTCTCAACAGATGGTCGCCAACACGCTTACGGAGGCAGAAGAGGCACGATTACAGGAGCTCGATAAGAACCTTGCCGACTTCGACAGAGACAAGGCGGCCGGGGACAAGTGCATGGACGACAGCGCGAGGGCAAAGATGCAGGCTGAGCGCGATGCCCTTCAATGTAAGAAAGACGAGGCTGGGCCGCCGGCGCTTCCCGACGGGCCGTCCCCGTCCGCTGGAGGCCCGCGCACCGGGGCCGGCGGCGCCCCGCCCACTGGTGGTCTTCCCACCCCGAGCGACACGACGGCTCCGAGGAAAGACTTGTTGGAGGCGCAAGCAGATTTCGAGAAGAAGGAAGACGAATTCAGAAAGAACCTCCCGAAAGTGGAAAGCGGTCCTCAGAGCGACCCGGTCGGAGAGGCGGCGGCAAAACGTGCGGAGGCTGGCAAGGGTCCGTACAATGCAGATACGCAGACGTGTGAACCTTTCGGTGAGCAGCTGATTTCGCCTCAAGGGGTCTTGGTCGATGGCTCGGGAACAAAGGTCAGCGTTTTGTGCGCGGACTCGTTCATCAGCATGGTACCGGGAAAAATAGACATTGGTACTGGCGGGACCGTCTCGATTACGGCACCGAATATCGTGCTCACGGCAGGAAGTATCAAAGTGAAAGGGGGCGCCACCGAGATATCAGGAGGGTCGTTCCTGGCGACCTGCGGCACAAATACGCTCGAGGGCAGCAATCTGCTCACGGGTGGGTCCACTACCAGCAATGTACCGACACTCATCGACAATACGTTGATGGTAACAGGGACGACCGACATCGGCTCGAAGACGAGTGTGTTTGCCGATCTGAAGTGCGATGCCGTAGCGGACGTCACCACCCAACTCAATGTGCCAAAGGTCAAAGGTGCGCTCGAGCTCAACTGCTAGTAGGTACATGACGATGGACGAAAGTAGTGGTCAAACTGCACATATCGATGCCACGGGCGTCGGGATTTGCTCGAGTCGCTGGGTTGTGCACATGAATTTTGCCCGACAGGCGAGTGTAGGTTCCGAAATCCACTCGACGACGGTGGCTGATGTGGCCATGTCGTGGCCACTTGCCAAGGCTTTTCATCAGGTTCTTGGTAGGGCGATTGCCAAATATGAAGACGAGGAAGGGCAGATCCAGCTTCCCCAGTCGTGTCTATACCACCAACAATACCGTGAAGAATGAAAAACCGTCGGCGACGTTCGGGTCTCCACGCGGCAGCGCACCCACTGGCCCCACCTACGCCCAGTGGAGTTGCCAAACAAGTCCCCTCGAACGGCCTGCGATCATCGCCGTCGCTCGATCCTCAGGTTAGCCGCGATCTTCTGCAGCGTCGGATTATCTGCTTGTTCGGATTCATCGACGATCAAATTGCCGGCGAAGTCATCGCGAAGTTGATTGCCATTGGCAATAGTGACCACGAGGTCAAATTGGTGGTCGACTCACCTGGGGGAATCGTCACATCGGGTTTCGCCATTGTCGATGCCATGCATGGTGTTCGCGCGCCGATTGCAACCCAGTGTATTGGTCGCGCCAACAGCATGGCCGCGGTCGTGCTGGCGGCAGGGGAGCCGAAGCGACGGTCGGTTTTTCCGCGAGCACGCATCATGGTCCACCAACCCTTTGATTGCAGCGAGGGTGAGCGAGGTCTTCTCGACGTAGATTGGGCACGACGAGAGATTGCATCGTATCTGGCAAGTCGCTGCCACAAAACGATCGAGCAAGTGCGCGCTGACCTCGAGCGCGAGCGGTCCTTTGGTGCAAACGAGGCCCTTGCCTATGGCATCGTGGATGCGATCGAGCTCGCTGGCCAGGCGTGGGTCAACAACAATTCTGAAGAGCCAAGAACATGAGCGACGAACAACCCGAGCCGACCATCACACTCACGCGTTATGTCGACGCGCTGGCACACCGCTCTATCGTGCCAGACGTTCCGCCCGAGACGATGCTCGACAGGCTCAATATTGATGGTTGGCATCAGGTCAACGCCCGCTGGTCTATCCGCTTGCTCACTGGACCGGACGCAGAGCGTATGCGGGCTAGCAACAACTTTCACGCCGCGATCAGCCGAATTCAAAAGGCCAAAGCCGCTCGGGTGCGCCTGCCTCGAGCATCTGACAAGAAGGAGACGTAGATTCATGGATAGTGCACGCATCGGCGCAGTAGACGACGAGACTTGTGCAGACGAGTCCAGTGACGTTTTCCCGACGCCCCTCATGGCTGAAAGCAAGGTCGTGGTTGCTGAATGCATCGACGACCATCATCCGTCGATCTTGGGGCGCGTGCGGGTGCGTACTGGCGATCGCGAATTGTGGGTACCCGCGCTGCAGCTTCTCGCCGTGAGGATTGGCGACCAGGTACTGCTACAGCAGCCCACCAACTGGCCAGAGCCTGTGGTGGTCGGTGTGCTGGATGGATTCAGGCGCCGCCCCAAGCCAAAGAGCCCCGCCTCGCGCCTCGAGCTCAAGCCCGACGAAGCGATCCAAGTCGTCGACAGCGAGCAGCGTGAGCTCTTCGAATTCAGCGCCGACGACAATGGCACCCCGCGCCTCACAATCAAGAATCCTTCGCTCGAGCTGCATGTAGACGGAAAGCTGACCCTCAGCGCGTCAGAGCTAGATCTTCAATCGCGGGACGGCGACGCGAAGATCCGAGCAAACCGCGACGTCGTCGTCGACGGTGAGCTAATCCGCCTCAACTCCTGACTGGCGCAACAGCAGTCTCTAGCCAGACAATGATCTCGATCATCGTGTGTAGGGCACCAGCAGAACGCGGTCGCGCATGTAGCCCATCTCGAAGTTGATGCCGAGATAGCGGACCACCACAATCGCAGCGCCGGTTCGCGGAATGCGATGCGCGGCAACGATGTGGGTCGGGCGTTCCCAGTCGCCTTCATCAAAGCGAACGATCGCCCCCACGCCCTTGCGGCTGGGTTGACCGCGCCGGTGTACCGACAGACGCACCCGGTGTCCTTTCCAGGCGTAGCCATGGTGGTCACGACGTTGGAGGCGGCGCAGATTCTGCTCTCGCAAGACGAAGGCGCTGACGGGCAGTTGGCCAATGTTGGTCAGGCCTGCCTTCAGCTTGTTGATTCGCTTTGCCAGAACCTCTTCGGCACGGGCGCCAGCAACCGGACGCTCGCCGGGTCGTGCCGAGCACTTGTCGCTGCGATACCATTTGGGCATTCCACGATAGAGGCTGCAGACGCGCACCAATCGACCGGTGTGGGGGGCGCGCAACAGCAGATAATACACTTGGGGCATCCCCTCTCCTTCATCGTGAAAACGCTCGACGATGAAGACCTTTCCGCCGCGCAGGTCAGCACCGATGACCTTCATGACAGAGGGGCCGCCAACAGTGGCAGACGCGACAGCTGGCAGGCTGACAGCTGCGACGAAGAACAACAGGGAGAAGAACCGAGCCACCTGATGACAACGTCTCGATCGCGAGGGTGATTCCAAGACGATGATATCCGGATCGTTCGGCCGCACCGATCCACGCCGGCACCAAGGCCAAGCTACCTGCCCTTGGCGGCAGGCGGCGCTGTTGGCCATCGAGCATGCAGATCTGGCAGGCGGGAGCAGGTCCGTAATAGAGTCATCCGAGGCAAGACAATGTCGAGCAAAGACCGTCACGCAGAGCGGCTGAGGGAACGTCTGGAGCTGCTTCGCTCCGTTGATCGGCAACGCGAGGTGTTCGGCGCAACAACACATGAATACCGACGACTCGACCCTGCCACCGAGCAGGAGATTGCCGCGTTCGAGGCCGCGCACGGCGTGAAGCTACCGCACGACTACCGGCTCTGGATTTCGCAGGTGTCACGTGGCGGTAGCGGCCCTTTCTACGGGCTATGGCCCTTCGACGACAGTGAGCACGACTTCGCCGATCAATGGGAGCCAGCGTCACTCGGCCGCCCATTTCCGCTCACCGCGGAATGGTCAACCGAGATGCCGGTGCCCTGGACCGACAGCGCCGATCCGCACGACGGCTGCCTCTACCTCAGCCATCAGGGGTGCGGGTATTACGACTTCCTCATCGTTACCGGTGAGCGCGCAGGCGAAGTCTGGACCAATTTCACGGCGGGAGACGGGCCGATCACGGCCAGTAGCGATTCGTTCTTCGCTTGGCTGAGCAGCTGGCTCGACGATGCGTTCTGCCAGTGGGCCTGCCGTGCAGTGCCCGTCATCGTCGCCGATCCCGAGTTCGAGCCTCATCCGGGAGTGGACGAAGCGATATCAATCTTCCGGGCGCGCTGCGACGCCGAGGAGATGTCCGCATCCGACCACCGGCAGCTGGGCTACATCCACATCTACGAGCGCGACTGGGACGCCGCTCTACAAGCCTTCGAGCGCATGAAGGTGGCGCTCACGCAGGAGCCCAGTGCACGCTACCACCACTGCCGGTCGCATGTGTTTCGCGCCAGTGCAGATGCGGCTTCGCAAGAGGCAGAGCTGCGGGCCGTGCTTGGCTGCGAGGACATCTGGTTGCGCACCGAGCAAGACGCACGCGACGAGCTGAAGGGCCTCTTGTTTCGGACGGGCCGTGACGGTGACGCTTACGCGCTCATTGCCGAGATTGCGACTGATGAGCTGGATGACTTGAACGCACAGCATGAGCACGCCTGGGCGCTGTACCTGCAGGATCGAGGCGACGACGCAGTACACGTGCTCCGAGTCGCTGTAGACAGCGCGCTAGGATGCGACGACGACGCAAGTCGCGACCAGCGCGTATCAGCGGTCTTTGACTCATTCGTCAACGGACTAGCCGAAGGCGGGGACGAACAGATGGCTGCGTTCTTTCAGCAGGCCCGCGACCGCGTTGCCCGGCACTCAGATGACCCAAAATGATGGGCCGCCATGCCCGAGCAAAGGGGGGCAACCCTAGAGCATGTTCCGAACGGTCGCCTGCCTCATCTCGTTCATAGCCTTCATGACCGAGGAGATTAGGTTGTATAGCTGGTTGGACTTTTGGTCGAAGTTCTGGAACGCCGTGCTCGCCATCTGACGCTTGTTTCGCACAGTCTCTTGCATGGACTCGACCTCTTTGATCGCGTCGCTCAGCCCAGCGCGATCGAGGCGACGGCTGCCTTTCTGAATCACGACCGCTCCGCCGTCTCTGTAGCGTGCGGTCCTCAGCATGCTCACCCTGACCTTGCCCGACCCGATCTTCCTGGCTTTTGCTCGCAACGACCTCAGATGGGCGGCCAGGCGACGTTGCTGGTTGACGTAGAAGCGGTACTTGCGGGCGACCCGAGTCTTTTTGGCTTGTGGAATTACGATCCCATGGAAGAGCGCGTAGTCCAGCAAACGGGCGCGCTTCGGGTGCTTCCTCAACTTCTTCCAGACTGCTCGCGCTGCCCTCTTGTCGCGCTTCTTCATGGCCCGCGTCAACTTCTCCAGCAGGCCACGGTGGGCCGCTGAGAGCTTGGGTGCGCGCTCAGAACCAGCCACTCGCGCGGCGCGTTTGACCTGGACGCGCGTCGGTTTCGGCGAGGCGCTGTGTGCAGGAGCTACCAAGAAGCACAGGAAAAAAGGTAGGCACAAAAGGGCAAGCGTGTTTCGGAGCATGGCGCGTAGATAGTAGCCGTAGTTCGATGGCCGTGGCTAGTCGGCGCAATGGCCCGGCGACGCGGAACGA
>CAZRGL010000261.1:0-14761 GCA_964599485.1 uncultured Polyangiaceae bacterium | reverse complement strand
ACGCTGACGACGGGCAAAGATCACTGGCACGCGCTGCTGCGCGCACGCGCCATCGAGACCCAGTGTTGGGTCCTGGCCGCCGCGCAGTGGGGCAGTCACGACGACAAGGGCGTGCGCCAGAGCTACGGGCACTCCTTGATTGTGGATCCTTGGGGCGTGGTCGCAGCGGACAAGGGCCATGGCGAGGGGCTCTGTTTGGCGGAGATCGATCCACAGCGCAACGCCGAGGTACGCCGCGCCATTCCTGTCGCTCATCACCGGCGATTGTGAGCGTCCGCCGCCTCATCGAGGCAACAAGCTGGACGAAACCAAGTCGGGTCAGCAGCCGTAGAGCCTGAAAAGGAGGCAGCCTACAGCTGTCCAAAGAGGAGCAAGACATCACCATGAGTAATGACAAACGAGCACTGTTTTTTTCTGGCCTGCTGGTTGCGACCACGGCCCTGGCAGCCTGTGAGGACAAGCCCAAAGCATCTCTCGCGCCAGAGGCTTCGGCGCTGGCAGCGCCCAGGAAGAAGTCCGCAGGAGCCGCAAAGCTGGAGATCGAACAACAGAGCTCCAAAGTCAGCTTCACCATGGATGCACCGCTCGAGAAGATCACGGGCGAGGTCAACGGAGCGACCAAAGGCACCCTCCACGTCGACGTGAAGGACTTGAGCAAGTCCACCGCCCATTTGTTCGTCGACATCAGCGGCATCGAGCTTTTTCAGCGCAAACGAGCCAGCAACGACGACCCCTACGGCGAGAAAAAAAAGGTCGCGATGCAGAACGAGCATGCTCGCAACTGGCTCGAGATTGGACCGGATGTCCCAGCCAAGATCAAAGCTAGGAACATACGCGCCGAGTTCACTTTGTCGCTTGCCAAACCCGACAGCCGCGACCTGACCATCCTCAGCGGCATTACGCGCACGATCAAGGGCACTGTGACGGGGGATTTCCTCTTGCACGGCCGCTCGTCGAAACGGAGCGCGCAGATTGAAGCAACCTTCACGATGAAGGGCAACGAGCCCCAGAGCGTCCACATCAAGACCATCAAACCGTTCGTGGTCGACTTGGCAGAGCACGACGTGCGACCGCGCACGGCGTTCGACAAGTTTGCCGCCAAGACCTTGGAAATGATGGCACCGAAGGTGGCCAAGGAAGCCATGGTCGACATCGACTTGACCGCCAAGCTCAGCGGCGCCGTGTCCGCCGCGCCGAAGAAGAGCACCCTGCCTGCTTCCACAAAAAAGTGACGCGACTACTTGTTACGCGACGTAACTTTTCGGCGCATCGGTCGTAGTTGGATGGCAAGGAGTAGGAAACGAAATGATCAAGGCTTCTGCAATCTCTGCAACCCTCGCCGTCGCCCTCCTGGGGTGCGCCGGCAGCTCAGCAACGACCAACACCCAAACGCCGCCTTCGCAGGACCAACCAAACGCGGTGGACGCCACCGAAGCGATGCGTGCCAACCCAGTGGCGCCAGCCGACCCAGCCCACGCGATGCCCAAATCGGGCAAGAGCGGCAGCTGCGGAGCCGGCAATTGCGGCGCCAAGAGCGAGGCGGCAGGCGAGCCGCCGGACGCTGCTGCTCCCAAGACCGGCAAGAGCGCCAGCTGTGGAGCCGGCAGCTGCGGCGGCAAGGCTGACAAGACTACGCCAGCCAAGAAAAAGGCAGCCGCCAAGCCCAAGACTGGCAAGAGCGCCAGCTGTGGAGCCGGCAGCTGCGGCGGCAAAGCCAAGCCCAAAGCAGCAAAGCCCAAGACGGTGGCGAAACCGAAGTCAGGCGCAAGCCAGAGCTGTGGCGCCGGAAGTTGTGGCTGAGCCCGCGACATTGCCCAACCCGGCAGAAGGACAAGCGCCTGCGCGTGAGCCAATGTGCAAGCGCTTGGCCTCTTTGCCCCCCAACGAGCACCTGAGCGGAGTCGGCCTCGGCCTGCGCTGGGAGTTCCTAAAAGAGCTGCTCGACAGGCTCGAGACCGACGACGACTTGGAGTCGCTACCGTTCTTCGAAATCAGCCCCGAGAACTATATGCGACGCGGCGGCTACATCCCCGAAGCGCTCACTTTCGTGGCCAACCATTTGCCCATCATCAGCCACGGACTGGCGCTGTCGCTCGGCTCACTCGATCCCTTTGTCGACGAGCACATCGATGAGCTGAGAGGACTGCTTCATGAGCTGGAAGCGCCCTGGCACTCCGACCACCTCTCGTTCAGTGGCACGGGCGGCCGACTCCTACATGACTTGCTGCCGCTACCGCTCACCGAAGCGGCTGCGATCCACACGGCCGCGCGCGTGCGTGAAGCCAGCGACCGGCTGGCCATCGACATGGTGGTCGAGAACATCAGCTACTACCTGCAGCTCGGGCAGGCCCAGATGCACGAAGCGGACTTCGTCAACATGGTGCTCGACGAAGCCGACTGCGGGCTGCTGCTGGACGTCAACAACCTCTTCGTCAACAGCCGCAATCACCGCTTCGATCCATACCAGTGGCTGAAACGAATCGATCTGAGCCGGGTCGTCGAGCTGCATGTCGCTGGCCACGAACACCGCCCCGACGAGGGACTCATCGTCGACACCCACGGCGCTGAGGTCATTGATCCGGTTTGCGCGCTGATGGGCTACGTGGTCGAGCGCATCGGCCCTGTCCCAGTGGTCCTCGAGCGGGATCACAACGTTCCCACGTTGAGCGAGCTGCTCGACGAGCGGCGCCCGCTCCAACTTGCCTACGATGAAGCACTGTTGCGCCATCGGGCCCGCCAGCAAGCAGCACAGCAGCAGCGCCATGCCTCGTGAGCTCACTGCAGCCGAGCGGGAGCGACTCGAGGCCAGCCAGCGCTTCCTGCACGCTGCGATCTGCGCTCCCACAACACCGCGAGCCATCGAGCCGCTCATCCACGACGCCGCGGGATCCTTCTCGCTACATTCTGATGATCGGCGCCACCTCGCCGCGCAGGATCAGCGCCGGTTGGCGATCTACCGCAAGCTCGTACAGGGCCAGCTCCAAGACGCCTTACGAGGCCAAATCCCGCTTTCGGTGGCGCGCATGGGCGACGAATCATGCGCCACGACCATTCGGGACTTCTGTGCCGAGCAGCAGCCTCGCACACCGATATTCCGCGAAGTCGCATACGAAGTGGCCCGCTGGGCCTCCGAGCGGTGGCAACGTGACCCACAGCTTCCTCCATACCTAGCCGATCTCGCGCGCTACGAGCTGCTGGTCTTGGACGTGCATTGCGCCCAGCGGTTGTTCCAGCCGGACCCGCCACGGCGAGAGCCGGAGCGCTCCTTGCAAGCAGACCTAGGCGTCGTCTTCGACGGCTCAGTGCGCCTCGGCCGCTTTGATTGGGCCGTGCACCAACTGGCTGACGACATCGACTGCCGTGATGAGCCCGCCGCGCAACAGGTCCATCTGATGGCTCATCGTGATTGCGACAACGAGTTTGTGCAGCTCGACCTGACACCGCTAGCCTTTGGGCTCGTCGGGCACCTCCTCGACGGCGCGCCGCTGGCCGCCGCCCTCCGAGCAGTGTGCGATCACCAGGACCAGCCGCTCGATCGGCCTCTGGTCGATGCCACCGCCAAGATGCTCGAGGACCTGGCCCAGCGCGGTGTTCTGCTCGGCCCCGCGTGCGACGAGAGCCGTGCCAGCGGGACTGCGCCCTGGCGCGCTTGGCTAAAGGGCACCACCGATTGAGCCCCGCACGGGCGGCTGCTAGCTGACTTCACCGCAAATTGCGCTCGCCGAGCGGGCCCGTCTATCATAGAAAGCCTTGCTACCGGAAGGCTCGGATGAAGAACCAGGATGACGATCCACTGGGGCTGATCGGCACCACCGTCGCCGACAAGTACAAGATCGTAGAGCTCGCCGGCGAAGGGGGCTTCAGCGCCGTCTACAAGGCTGAGCACCTCATCTGGCACCAGCCCGTGGCGATCAAGTTCTTCAACGTGCTCGAAGACGCCAAGCCGGACGTGCGCGAGTCGCTGCTCGACGACTTCATTCAGGAGGGCAAGCTGATGACCCAGCTGTCCAGCGAGTCCTCCGCCATCGTCCAGGCCCGCGACATCGGCAAGCTCACTTTGCCCGATGATGAGTGGATCCCCTTCATGGTGTTGGAATGGCTCGAGGGCACGCCTCTGCACGAAGCGCTCGAGGCCGAGAAAGCAGCCGGCAGTCCGGCGCGAAGCCTCGAAGAGGCCATGCGCTTCCTCGAGCCTGCGGCCGCCGCGCTCGACATCGCACACAAGCACAACGTCGCACACCGCGACCTCAAACCGGCCAACATCATGGTGGTAGGCGACGCGCGTGCGCCAGGTGCGGTCGTCAAAGTGCTCGACTTCGGCATCGCCAAGATCATGGCCGCGCACGAGAAACTGCAGCAGCAGCTGATGCTCACCGGCCATCAGATCACCGCCTTCACGCCCAACCACGGCGCGCCCGAGCAATTCACGCGCAAGTTCGGCGCGACCGGACCGTGGACGGATGTCTACGCCATGGCGCTGATTGTACTCGAAGCGATCCGTGGCGGAGAGCGTGTGCTGCAGGGAAAGAACTACTTCGAGCTGGGTGTATCGAGCTGCGATCCCAACAAGCGCCCCACCCCACGCAGCCTCGGGCTGAACGTATCTGACGGGGTCGAAGCGGTGTTCACCCGGGCGCTGGCGATCGAGCCGAAGAATCGCTACCCCAACATGGGCGCTTTCTGGGGGGAGCTACACAAACACGTCTTCGTCGACGCAGACACCTGGAAATCGCACTCCACAGGAGGGCACGCTGCCGCACAACTCGCAGCCACCGAGCTTGCCCCAAGCCACGGCGAGCTTGCCCCGAGCTCAGCAGCGCCGAGCACGACCACAGGTGGGCTGAGCGGCATGGTGCCTTCTGCCCCGGGGCAAGCCAATACCGGCCGCGTCATGCTGCTGGGCGTGGTCCTCGGCGGACTGGTGGTCGCAGGGGCTGCCTTCGCATATCTGCTGCTGACAGGCAGGCCCCTGGGTCACAGCAACGCGACACCCACAGCGGCTCCCAGCGCCAGCCTCAGCGCTTCGACGACAGCGAGCGCCGCTGTGAAGTGGGACGGGCCCTGCCCCGTGGGCATGAAGGTCGTGACGGGCGGGAGCTTCAAGATGGGCTCCGACGCAAAAGGCTTCAAGCTGTGGAAGCCGGCTCACGAGGTCACCATCGACACCTTCTGTCTCGATGTGCACGAAGTCTCGGTGGCCAAATACCGGACGTGCGTCAAAGCCGACCAATGCAAGGCCGCCGACGCGCGGCCCAACTTCCCCAAAGGTAAGATCTCTGACAAAGAGCACGCCAAGCAGCTCGACAGCTTCGCTGAGCTCTGCAACTGGGACAAGACCGACCGCGAAGACCACCCGATCAATTGCCTCGACTGGAATCGCGCCAATCAGTATTGCGCCTGGCGCGAAAGCAAGCTCCCGACCGAGGCACAATGGGAGCTGGCCGCGCGGGGAACCGACGGTCGTAAGTTCCCCTGGGGCAATGACGAGGCCGACCACACCTACATGAATGCTGCGGGCACCGAATGGAAGCGCTGGCTGGCCAGCAAAGGCCTGCCCAAGCCCGCTGGCTTGATGTACAAGCAGGACGACGGCTTCGTTGGAACCGCACCCGTGACCAAGTTCCCGCGGGCCCAAACCGAGAGTGGTCAGCTCAACATGGTCGGCAACGTCTGGGAGTGGACCAATGACTGGTACGCGCTCTACAAGGCCGAGCCACAGGTCAATCCACGGGGGCCAGCCGCAGGCAACCGCAAAGCCATCCGCGGCGGCGGCTTCAACGGCGAATTCTCCCTCTGGGTCAATCCAGCAGCACGTTACCACCAGCTCGCCACTGCCAGCGTGCACGTGATCGGCTTCCGTTGCGCTGCCGAAGTGCGGCAAGCGGAAAAGTGAGTGAGCGTGCTCCGTCGCGCTAGCAAGTGGTTGCGCGGTCTCGGCCGCGATCTGCACGAGCACGACGCTGTTCGTGCCGCCAGCGCGATGGCGTTCCATGCGTTCTTCAGCCTGATCCCACTGGTGGCACTGACGGGTTGGACAGCCCACCAGCTCACCAACGCTGGCGACATCCTGGGACCGGTCATCCAGCTGGCACCCGCTTCCGTCAGTAGCCTGGCCGATAGCGAGTTCATGCGCTTGTCGGAGAGCGGCTCAGCCGTGTTGCCGCCCTTGAGCGCTATCGGCTTCTTGTGGCTGTCTACCGACGGCGTCACCACCGCAATGCGCGTGTTCGAGCGCATGTTCGACGCCCCGCAGCGCGGCTGGTGGTTGCGCCGCCTCGTTGCCTTGGGCTTCGTGCTCGCGGCCATCATCGTGCTGACGCTCAGCGGTGCGGTAGCCCTGCTCGCAGCCTATGGTGGAGGCACCGTCGCCAACGTTGCGGGTGTCGTCGCCCCCGTGCTGGCACTCTGGTTTCTGGTGGCTGCGTTCTTTCGTGTCGCCACCATCAGGGGCGCCGGCAAGCCCAGACACGGCTTTCGGGGCGCCTTGGTGACCCTACTGTTGTGGCTTTGTGTTTCGCTGCTGTTCTCGCTCTACGTCACCGAGATTGGAACCTACTCCCGTTTCTACGGCAGCTTGGCAACGGTGGTGGTGGCGCTGTTGTGGTTGTGGCTCATCGCCTTCTCGGTACTGGTCGGCGGTGAGGTCAATGCCCGCATCGAAGGGGTGCGCCGCGCGATGCCGGCTAGTGGCCCGCCGAGGTGACGCGGTGAATGATCCGGGCTAGCGTCCAAACGTGGCGTCGCCGATGGACAGACCAGAAGTGGGGGGGCCCTTGGGCACCCTCGCCTTCTCGCAAGTCAAACCGCACAGCTCCACAGCCTCGTTGCGCGCCATCAAGTGGCACGACGATTTGGCTCGCCTTGGTCTGACCTTGCCGTTCGCGGTGGTGCACGATTTCGGCATGGTGCTCACGGCGGGGCAGGATCAGCTCGAGCTTGCACCGCGGTGCGATCTCGCAACGGTCGCGCCCCGAATGAAGCCCGCCTGCGATGGTTACTTGTCTATTCTGCGCGAGGCCCGCGAGTGTGAAGCGGCGCGGCGCGCCCCACAGCTGCAGATGAGCGACGACCTCGTGGTGGTCGTGTTGGCGCGGGTACTCGGTGACGTTGCCCGGCGGCTACGCTCGCGACCCGCCTATTCGACCCGCTTGCCGCTCGACGGCGCGCTCTTCGAACGTCTGCACCCCGAGGTGTTGTTGCGCTTGTTTCGGTCCGTCGACCGGGCCTTCGAGATGGAAACACTGGACACGATCGCGCGCGCGCGCTTGCTCATCCTCACGCTGACCGATTCGCTCGATCTCGACACCCTGCGACTCTTCGGCATGGTGGGGCTGAGCGAAGGCGGCGCGCTGGCGCAAGTCGAGCTGCTCAACAGCCTCGAAGCACCCGAGGCCAACGATGTCGTCAACTTCTCACTCGAAATCCTGCCCAGCGTGCTCGAGACCAAGGCCAAGCCCGCAGCAAGCACGGTGGCAGCGTTCGGCTACTCGGGCCTGGGCCGACGCGGATCCATCGACAACATGGTCCTGACCGAGCTGGCTTGGGACGATACCGAGCTATCGCGGCGCATCGTCAACAACGAGGTCCTGTACTACGCACGCGAGCAACAGCATGAGGAGGAGGGGCGCGAGCATCTCTTACTCATCGACGCCTCAGCCTCGATGCGCGGAGACCGAGCCACTTTCGCGCGCGCCATGGCTTTGGCCACGGGCAAGAAGTTGCTGCTCGAAGGCGAGGCCGTCAATTTTCGATTCTTCGACTCCCGACTCTACGAGTCGCACGCCGCCCAAGGACAAAATCTACCCACCGCGCACCTCTTGTCATTCAAGGGCGAGCGCGGTCGCAACCCTGCCAGGGTATTCAACGAGTTGGTCGCGCTACTCGAGATGGCACGCCAGAGTCAGCCACCGGTCATCCACTTGTTCACACACGCCGCTCTATACATCCCCCGCGAGCTGGTGCAGCAGGCTCGCAACCGTGCACAGCTCGCGGCGGTCTTCATCCTGCCCTCTGGGGGCGAGCTCAACCTAGACTACCTCGATCTGCTCAACACCCATTGGGTCGTCGACCACAACGCCCTCAGCCACGGCCAAGAGCGTGCTCAGGCAGCCCGTGACATCCTCGGCAAGGTGAGTCCCTCGCTCGACGAAGACGACACGAGCGCTCCGACCAGCCGCCGAGCCGCCTCCAAAGTGAGCGTGATTGGACCATGAGTAGCGCGAGCGCACCACTGAGGGTCTTGCAGCAACAAGGTGAGCAAGCACTGCGCGCCAACAACTTGCCGCAAGCACTCAATCTACTGCACCAAGCAGCATCGAAGACCAGCGCGAGAGAAAACGAGTACCTGCCGGTTCTCAGGCGCCTGCGCGAGGTCATGACGCGAATGGGCCATCATCGCGAAGCGCTCAGCGTCGATTGGTATTGCGCCGATTCCAGCGCCGAAGCCGAATTGCTCGAGCGCGTGCCTGACATCGATCGCGCGCGCACTTTGCAAGCTTGGGCCGAACGGGTCGAGGCTGGCAATCGGCAGGTCAAGTACTACGGCCAAGCAGCGCAGATCTACGAGCGTTGCGGCATGGTTGCCCATGCGGCCATCTGCCGTGAAAAGAGCCAAGACTTCAAGACGGCGCGTGCCCTCTGGTCGCGTCTTTCCCAAACGCTCAGCGCGAGCGTTATGCCGCAGGTCTGGCACGCTTCAACCTAGCCCGAACGTGCACCAAGACCAACGACACCAGCGCCGCGCGAGCAGCGGTGGTCTCATCGGTTCACTTGCTCGAGGAAGCCGCCGATCGTTACGAGCGCATCGGGCAGCGTGAGCGCGCTTTTGATTGCTACCAAGTGCTCATCGCCATCGGAAAACGTAGCGGAGAGTTCGAGCACGTGCTCGAGGGCTATGTCAACGTCGTGCGCATTTTGCGTGAGGACAACTTGCGCTACTACGCACTGCAGAGCTACGAAGAGGCGCTCGCGGCCGCTGAGAAGCGCGGCGAGTTTGCTGCCGGCGCCACCATCGCCCAGGAGATGAGCCAATACGCCGAAGCGCAAGCGATGACCTCCATCGCCAACTACGGCGCACGCATCCAGGCCAAGCTCTGGCAGCAAGTTGCCGAAGCCACCTTGAAGCGAGGCGGACCTGGCGAGATGGCCGAAAACGCTGTGCTCGCCGCCATCGTCTCGCTGGCGCGCCAAGGCCAGTTTGCCGAGGTCGGCAAGCTGTATACGGCACTATCGCAGATGGATCTCGAGCCGGCGCGGCGCAATCACTACGGCCGCGCAGCGCAGCGCTACCACAACGTACGCGACGCTGAGGTCGACGCAGCACCATTGCCCAGCCATCTGCGTCAGGACGCCGCCTTCCCCGACGTGTGGCATGTGGACTTGGTCGAATGGGAACAGCAGGGCTCCCCCTCTGCCGCTTGCGGAGACGTGGTGCTCGAGACCGCTCACTGGTCGGAGATCACCCGACGCCGCGCCATGCTCGCCCGTTTGCAAGCACTGCAGATCGACGCAGTCGCCGGTCGCCCCGATCCAAGCGCGCTGGTGCGACTCGCCGATCTGTTGGGACAAATCGAGCTGTACACCATCCTGTCACCACTCGAGCACATGTACCGTGGCGGAAGCAGCGAGATCCGCCTCGCGGTCGTCCGCGCCCTCGAGCGCTTCATGTACAAGCGCACCTTCGTCACGGTGCGCGGCGCCCTCGACGACCAAGACGAGTCGGTTCGCAAGCAAGCACACCAGACGACCGAGGCGCTGCGCTTCCCTCACGCATTCGACCCACTGGCGCGCATATTCCGGGAGTCGACGGATCAGCGGGCCCGCAGCGCCGCCCTCAAAGCAATAGCGCGCATCGATACCAACGAGGCCGCCGAGTTGCTCGTTGGCGTCTTCGAGCACGAAGGAAAAGCCGAACGGGACGCCGCCACCGAGGCGCTCAAACGCGCCCGCGGCAGCATCTTCCTGGACGTTGCACGGCGCTCCTTACCGAGCCTGGCAAAGCCCGCCCAGGAGAGCGTGCGCGCTGTCTTCCATGCCCGCGGCGAGATGGTCTGAGCCGATGGCCCGGAGTTGGCAGATGAGTCTGACTGCGGGCGCGTTCGTGCTCGGCTGTGCTGCTGTGGGACCGACGACGGCCAGCGACCCCGCCGCCGAGCTCGATCCTACTTCGGCAGTCAGCAGCACCATCGCAACAACCGCGCGTGTCGCGAAAGCAGAGAAGCCGGCCGAAGAGCTGACGCGGCTGCTCATTCTCAAGAGCCATATCCGCATGGTCGACTGCGGTCACGATGAGCCCGTAGGCGACTTGAAGTGTGCTTACAACGCGGCCGCCGAGGACCAGCCCGTCGAGGACGCTCAGCGCCTGCGCTTGTTCCTTACCGTCGAGTCTGGCCTGGTGCTCGCCGCGGTCGAGTGGCAGCCCGCTCACAAACTGGCCGACGCCGACGCCGTCATGGCCGATTGCCGCTTCGAACAGCTGGGCAGCCTGCGCGACGTGCACCTCGGTGGGGCCACGGCGATCAAAGGCTATCTCTATCTGTCGACCTTACCCGTTGGCCGCGCAACGGAGTGCTCTTTCGACCAATACGACTCGCTGCCGCCGGTATTGAGCGCGGCGCACCTCTTGTTGGCCCACCTCGATTCACACAAAAAACCCCGCAAGACGACACGTTCACGCGCCGAGGCCATCGCTCTGGCGCGCAAGATCGCCAACAATCTCGACGCTGCTACGATCTCCTTCAGCGAAGCGGTGACGAAATACACCGACGAGCCAGGCGGGGCTAAGCGAGCCGGCGACTTGGGTCGCTTCAGGCGAGGCGCCATGTCGCCGGAGTTCGAGCTGATCCTGCTATCGACCAAGCCCGGCAAGCGCAGCCCTGCATTCGAGACAGCGTGGGGGTTTCACGTGCTCGAGCGCCGGTAGTCCTCCTGTTCGGCAGCCAGCGCCTGTTCGGCGGCCAGCGCCTCGACCGTCTCTTCTTCGAGGCTGCCGTCGAGCACCTGGTCGAGGGCGATTCGTAGCTTCGGATGGGCCGCAACATCCCGCGCCCGGCTTACGCGCCCTCGCTTTTGCGGGTCGTCGGCATCGAGCAAGCTCAAGGCCGCAGCGATGCGCCGTTCGCGGAGCGCGCCATCATCCTCGAGCAGCTCGATGAGCGCATCATCTTGGATTCGCGCTTGACGGTAGCCGCCGCTGCGAAGCTTGGCGAGCCCGCTACGCCACGCATCGATGGTGCGACCATTCCGATCCAACATTGAAACATCGATTCGAGCCCGAGCGCGCCGACGAAAGCGTTTGAGCGAACGAGACAGGCGCGACTTGAGTGCCTTGGCGAGCGCCTTCTCATCGTCGACCACATTGCCGAGTGGCAAGCGCTGACTGCCCGCACGGGTGACGACCACGACAGCCCATTGCTTCTTGGGCGATGTTTCGGTCCGGATTTCGTCGACGTCAGCGTAGCTCACGTACTCCGACCTCCGTCCGCGACGATGAACGTGGAACCCATCGCTGCCCACCGTCACGAAACCACGTCGCATGTGCTTGTGGAATAGCCACAGCGCGAGAAGTGTCATGGATGAGGCCAGCACCGCACCGACGGTTGTGCCCGCGAGGTGTCCTGCTTGCAGCTGCAGCAAAGTCCCCGCCCAGAGGCCAAACAAGACGCTGAGCGCAACATAGACGGACATGATGTGAGCGCCAGGCCCTGCCCCTCCCGCCACGATGTTGCTGGCCAAGGGAAAACGCACTGCCTGCTGGGCCGGAGCCACGCCGAGCGCTTGGAGCAAACGGGCCGCATCGGCATCGGTCGCCATTTCTGCGAACAACTCCCGTCCCCGGCTCAGCTTCAGCACCACGACGCGACGCTTCTTGCCGAGGGGCTCGACCCATCCCTGAAGGACATCCGCTCGCTCGATGCGGCGGTGGCCGTCGATGGTGATGCACGCGTCATCTACCTCCAACGCCGCGCCGTGCTGATCGCGAAGCTCAGCGCCGACCGAACGCCACCATCCCCATCGCCGCAGCAGAGGTTTGCTGAGCTGCTCGATGAACACCAGCGGCCAGAACGACATCAGCAGAGAGATCGCCACGTACGTTCCAAATCCGCGCCGCAGCGCACGTGCCACTCCTCGCAGTCGGAGGCGAGTGGCTCGGAAGGACTGGTCGGTGCTCATCTGGCGCGTAGGCGTCGGAACGCGAGCCGGGACCATCCGGTTGGCGTCCAGTGTCGCCGAGATTAGCCCAAGCGCCCGTCATGGACGAACCCTGACCGGTGTTGCCCATAGAAATCGCTCACTCAGTGCAGCTCCCTACAAGAACGTACCCCGATCGGCGAGGGCATGGCGCGATGCCCACGGCGTACTGCGACGTCCAGGTATCGCAACGAAGCCCTCGTCGTTCCGAGCTGTCCAGGTGGTGGGAGCTGTGCTCAGGCTGCGCCGACGCGGTAGGACTTGGGCACATCCGGCACGAGCGGCGTCGTGGACTCGAGCTGCTCGGGCTCACCCTCGATGTGGTGGACCTCGGCTTCGACGAAGTCAGGCGTCTCAGCGCGGAATTGTTCCTGCTCGGTGGAGCCCTCGAGCGCGCTCAGCTCCGAGGAGCCGGCGGTAATCGCTTGGCTGAGCTGATCGAAGTATCCCGCACCCACGAAGCGCTGATGCTTGATCGCGCGATAACCGTGATCGCGCTCGAGATCGAACTCTCGATCCTGCAACTTGGAGTAGGCCGCCATCTCTTGATCGCGATAAGCGTGCGCGAGCTCGAACATCCCAGTGTTGAGTGAGTGGAAACCAGCCAAGGTCACGAATTGGAAGGCGTAGCCCATGGCGCCGAGCTCGGATTGGAAGCGGGCAATGGTCTCGCGCTCCAGGTTGAGACTCCAGTTGAAGGACGGCGAGCAGTTGTAGGCCAGCAACTTGTTGGGGAAGCGCTCGTGGATGGCCTCCGCGAAACGCCGCGCCTCCTGCAAATCCGGCTTGGCGGTCTCGCACCAAATCAAGTCGGCGTAGGGCGCGTATGCCAGTCCGCGGGCGATGGCTTGATCGAGCCCAGCCCGCACCCGGAAGAAGCCTTCGGCAGTGCGCTCGCCGGTGACGAAGGCCTTGTCACGCTCGTCGATGTCGCTGGTGAGCAAGCCGGCCGCGTTGGCATCCGTCCGCGCCACCACCAAGGTGGGAACATCCAGCACGTCGGCCGCCAAGCGGGCTGCCACCAACTTGTTGACCGCTTCTTGGGTTGGCACCAAAACCTTGCCGCCCATGTGTCCGCACTTCTTGGCGGAAGACAGCTGGTCTTCGAAGTGAACGCCCGCGGCGCCCGCCTCGATCATCGCGCGCATCAACTCATACGCGTTGAGCACCCCGCCGAACCCTGCTTCTGCGTCCGCGACGATCGGGGCAAACCAATGAGGCATACGCTCGGTCGCGTCACTGGCATGACTTATTTGGTCGGCTCGCTGCAGCGCCGAATTGATGCGTCGCACGAGCTTGGGAACGCTGTCGGCAGGGTAGAGGCTTTGATCCGGATAGGTACTCCCGGCGCTGTTGGCATCCGCCGCCACCTGCCAACCGCTGACGTAGATTGCCTGCAAGCCAGCTTGCACCTGCTGGACAGCTTGCGAGCCCGTCAATGCGCCGAGGGCGCGCACCGGTGCTGGGGGGTGCAGAAGGTGCCACAGCCGCTCGGCGCCGAGCCGCGCCAAGGTGTGCTCGACCTTGATCGAGCCACGCAAGCGCACCACCCGCTCAGCGTCATAGGGGCGGCTGATGTGCTGCCAACGACTGCTCGTGCTCCAACTCGACTCGAGCTCCATTACGTCACGGTTTCTCATGGTTAGCCTTCCTTCAATCCAAGTGCTCGTAGCCAACGCTGGTCATGAACTCGGCCAGCTCGTCGTCGAGCACGATGTCCTTGATGAGTCGTGCAGCCAGCTCGAAGCGCCCCTGCTCGAACTGCTCCGCACCGACACGAGTGAGAATGTTGGCGAGCTCGCCGGCGATGATCTGCTCGATGAGCTCGACGGTGATGGCGCGGCCATCGTCGAGCCGGGCCAGTGGATCGTGAAGCCATTGCCAAAGCTGCGAGCGAGAGATCTCGGCGGTGGCTGCGTCTTCCATGAGGTTGTAGATGGGCACGCAACCGTGGCCGCATAGCCACGCAGCCATGTACTGAATCGCGACGTCCACGTTGTGCACGATCCCTTGCTCGGTGATCGCGCCGCTGGGCACCTCGAGCAGGTCCTCAGGACTCACCACTACGTCGGTGAGCAGCTTGTCAATCTGGTTGGGGCCAGCCATGTGCGCGTCGAACTGCTCACGCGCTAATGAGACCAGCGCCGGATGGGCGACCCAGGTGCCATCGTGACCGTCTTGCGCTTCCCGGATCTTGTCGTCACGGACCTTGTCGAGCGCCACCTGGTTTGCTGCAGGATCGTTCTTGATGGGGATCTGCGCGGCCATGCCGCCGATGGCGTGAATGAAGCGACGATGGCAGGTCTTGATGGCCAACAAGGAGTAGGACCGCATGTTGTGCCGCGTCATGGTCACTTCGCTGCGGTTGGGCAGAATGAAGCTGCTCGCATGCAGCTTCTTGATGTAGCTGAAGATGTAGTCCCAACGACCGCAGTTGAGCCCAGCGCTGTGGTCGCGCAGCTCGTAGAGGATCTCGTCCATTTCGAACGCAGCAACGATCGTCTCGATCAGAACGGTGGCGCGGATGGACCCATGACGGATCCCCAACTGCTGTTGCGCGGTCCGAAAGACG
>CAZRGL010000260.1:0-14773 GCA_964599485.1 uncultured Polyangiaceae bacterium | reverse complement strand
GCCGAGTCCGTCTCCGATCTGAGCTACAGCGAGCGTGTTGCCTACCCGCAGTGACCCGAACCTACGGTGTAAAATAGCGAGCGCCCTTCATCGGGGCGCTCGCTTTCGTTTTGTGTTTGCACAGCGATCCTGCGTCACATTCCCGAGTAGAATCTCGTCTGGAGGACTAGCGTGTACGAAAACCTGTCCGGCGTGCAGCATCGCTCAGCAATCGTCGACGTGACCGACCGCTGCAATCTGCGTTGCAAGCACTGCTTCTACTATCGCGAGGAGCAAGACTCGCAACAGATGGACGGCGAGGCCTTCCTGACCGGTTTGCGCACGCTTCAAGAACGCCACAACATCATGAGCATGGGTTGGTGCGGAGGCGAGCCGCTCTACCGCCCGGAGCTGGTCGTAGAAGGAGCCAAGCTCTTCAAGATGAACCAGCTCTTCACCAACGGCACCCTGCCAATTCCACAAGTGGATGGGCTCATCCCCTTCGTCTCCCTCGACGGCACCCGCGAGATCCACGACGCCGTACGCGGCAAAGGCAGCTATCAGCGAGTAATGGACAACCTGAGCAACTGCTCGCTCAGCGGCGTGGTGTTCCAAGCCACCTTCCACCGCATGAACGAGGGCTGTCTGGAGGACATGGTCAGCGAGCTGGCCGCGTTCGACGAGCCGCCGGCGCGCTTCTTGGTGCTGCTGTTCACCCCCCTCAAAGGTTACCAACCAGTCGGCGGCTACAAGCACATCGAAGTGCAGCAAAACGAGCTCGATTTCTCATGGGAAGAGCGCGATCGTTTCCTCGATCGTTTGCTCGCAATCAAGAAGCTCCACCCCGACTTCCTACTCAACTCAGCAGTGAACCTGGCGTTGATGAAGAGCGACACCGCCCCCGAGATCACCTCACGGTGCAACATGCCCAAGCGCACCTTGACGCTGGATCTCGAGCTCAACCGCAAGCTGCCCTGTGTGCTCGGCGCCGATGTCGATTGCAACAAATGCGGCTGTCCTTTTCCCTTCGAGCAGGAGGCGCGAAGACGCGGACTCAAGGACGCAAACTTCTTGCCGCTATAGCTAGTGTCTGGCCCAAGAGGCCTGTCTTCCCGAAGCGCCAAAAAGAACGCTCGTAGGTGGGGGGCCTAGGCGAGGGCTTCTTTGACCCAACCTTGCACCGACTCGTCGTCGTGCTCTTCTTGGGCGCGCAACGCATCGAGGGCAGCCTCGCTACCAAGACGCTTGAGGGCGAACACGCTGTGGCGTCGCACCTCCGGCGGCTCGTCGTCATCACACAACAACCCCTCCAAGTGTTCGACCGCGTCCTCGGGTTGCAGGGATGCATAAAGCGCTATCGCCAGCAGACGCACTTCGGCCGTCTTGTCGGGCAACAGCAACGTGGTACGTGCCAAGCCCTCCAGCTCGTGGCCTTGTTTCTGCAACACTTCGATGGCCGCGGAGGCAGCAGCCTCGTCACTGGCGTCGAGCACGATCCCCAAGAGCGCCCGAACCAGACGGGGCTCGCTGATGGCAGCGCGCACTGCCGCGAGTCGCTCCTTCTCTTCGCTGCTCTCGAGCTTCTCGCGCGCCTTCTCCTCTACCGGCCCACATAGGGCGGCGAAGGCGCGCTCGAGCTCGCTCTCGACCGGCGCGCGGCTCTCGGTGAACCACATGCGAACCAGGGCCGGTATGGCACGAACGTCCGCTGTGCGGGTTAGACCACGTATGGCCTGGACCACGGCTGCTGACGGCGTCTCGGGTTTGAGCAGAGCCAGCAACGGGTCAAAGGCGCGCGGGTCGTTGATCTTGCGCAAGGCAACACACGCCGCTACCAACAGATCCTCGTCATCGGCATTGTCGAGCAGCTCTCGCAGGGTCGTCAACGCACCAACCCGGCCCATTTCGCCAACCGCCCAAACAGCGGTCCGCTGCGCCTCGCCACCGCGACGCCGCGCCAGGCGCAGCAACTCCTCGTGTATGCGATCTTCTTGTTTCGGATCGAGCTTGGCTAGGTTGGTGCTGGTCACCAGACTCTCGATGACTTTTACGACTACTTTCTCATCGTCATCCTGCAGCCGCGGCAACAGCTCGTCGAGCGCGGGCAGCGGCCCCAGCGCGGTGACGGTATCGACGGCGGCGCGACGCACTTGCGCATCGCCATCATTGAGCGCTTCGGACAGCAGTTTCATGGCTTCCTGGCCATACAGCGCGTGTAGCGCAATGACCGCCGCTTTTCGATGTGCCGCGTCCTGCACATGCAGCGCGTGACCAAGCTCACCGAGCACCAGACCGAGATGCTGTTTCAGCTCAGGCCGATCTTCGGCCGCGAAATAGACGCGCACTGCGTCGACACCGAGCTCACCATGACGGGGCAAAGTCTGCAGCGCTTGCAAGCGCACCGCCAGCTCTTCGTCGTCTAGGGCTTGGCCGAGGTAGTCGGCCACCTGCTGGGCCGAGAGTGCTTTGCTACCAGGCTCCCAGAACAGCTTGCGAAACCAGCCCGGCGGTTCGGGTGTTCCCATTGCGCTGAGCGCTTTGACGGCGCTGATGCGCACCTCAGGCAGGTCGTCGCCAAGCAACACCGCGAGCGGCACAGCTGCCCCCGCGCTTCGTTCGTCTCCGAGCGCGCTGGCCGCTGCGGCGCGCACCTGGCCATCCTCGTCCTTCAGCGCACCAATGAGCAGTGACAAGGCCCCCTCTGCTTGCATGTGCCCGAGCTGCTTGACGGCGGCAAGACGCTTCGTGGCGTCAGCATCCCGCAGCGTTCTCGATAGCCCATCGAGCTCCGGCTCTA
Source organism: uncultured Polyangiaceae bacterium (assembly GCA_964599485.1). GTDB lineage: Bacteria > Myxococcota_A > Polyangia > Polyangiales > Polyangiaceae > JAPYTK01. Next base: position 11,997 of record CAZRGL010000260.1, on the reverse strand, counting down.
GGTCATAGACGAACTTCTCTTCAACCCAACCGACAGCGTCTTTGATCCAGCTCATGTGTGCCCTCCGAAGGCGGCACCATAACAACCGCCAAGCGCCAGATCGAGTGAAGAGCCACGCTGACACACTGCTGCGCCGCTGCAGCACCAGAGCGCAGCGCAGCAGCAGCAGCAGCAGCGAGACGAGGTCGCGACTTCAGTTCAATTGCCCGAAATGAGGGGACAACGCGGGCTGGCACGTCGGTTGCGAAGACCTGTTGTGCACGGGCCAACGCCCTGGAGAATTGGTCATGAACGACAACGTAGTGGCATTGAACGACAACCGACCGGCCCTGGACAAACCCAGGTTTCCTAAGGCGCTAGCCGCCACCTTTTTACTGATGTTCGTGGTGGGAATCCCCGGTCTGATCGACCGTGTTCTTCACGAGCACGTCAACACCGCGGGCAACGACTTCGTCCCCTGGGGCTTGTGGGTCGCTGTCTATATCTTCTTCTCTGGGATCAGCGCGGGGGCGTTTCCCATCGCCACGCTGTCCTTCGTTTTCGGCAAGAAACGCTACCGGCCACTGGCAGCTACAGCGCTGCTCGTTTCGCTGATGGCGCTGGCCGCGGCGATGATCTTCGTGCTCATCGACTTGGGCCGACCCGAGCGAGCCTTGCACGTGTTCCTCGGCGCCAATCCGGCCTCGGTGATGACCTATGAGATCATCTGCTACACCTTGTTCGGACCAATCGTCCTGGCGATGCTCTACATGGTGTTGCGCCCCCAATGGGCAAAGCAAGCCAAGAAGGCCGAGGGGCTCAAGGCGAAACTGCTGCGATTGCTCGCTCTTGGTTACGAGCTCTCCGAGGAGCAAGAACAAAAGGACGAACGCATCCTCAAGGTGCTCGGCATCATCGGCCTGGTCGTGGCGCTCGCGCTCGGCGCACTGGTCGGCTCGCTCTTCGCCGTGCTCGGCGCCCGCCCGGTGTGGCACTCAGGTGTGTTCCCGATCACCTTCCTGGTCTCGGCTTTCATCTCGGGTAGTGCCCTGGTGCTCGCTGTTGCCAGCTTGATGGGGCACGGCGGTCTTGCTTACCGCAAGACGCTGCTGAGCCTAGCGCGGGCCATTGGCATCATGCTCATCGTTTCGCTCATCATTCTGCCTTGTGAGGCGCTGGTCGTCTTCAAAGGTGGCGTCCCGGCCCACACGGCGATTCTCAAGGCCATCGCAACCGGCCCCTACGCTTGGGTCTTCTGGGTTCTTCACCTGGGCTTGGGCACGCTCGCGGCCATTGCCATGCTGATGCTCCCGAAGCGCCCCAACCTCTCGGTGGCCTCGGTTGCCTCACTCTATGTGCTCATTGGTGTCTTCGCCTTCAGGCTGAACTTCGTGATTCCTCAGCTCGCGCAGCCAGGCGACTACTACGTACCAAACCTCGTGGAATGGAATTCCACCATCTTCATCACGGGTCTCGTCGGTCTGATGTTCTTGGCTGCCTATCGGCTGCTACCCATATTCGCCGCGAGCACCCCCATCGAATTCGAGCTCGCTGCTCGCCGCGCGGAGAAGAAACTCTCCGTCGTCAGCAAGCTCCTCAGGCCAGCGGCATGAAAGGCAGACAGCACAATGTACACAGGAAATGAGTTCTTCCTCCTCACCTTGGTCGCCGGTGTCGTGTTTGGCGGTGCGCTCTTCTGGACCATCGCTCAATGGCTGAATGCCGACGAGAGCATCGGCGCTATCGAACAGGAGATTCAACAGACCATGGGACAGAACATGCAACGAGGCCGCTTGGCCATGGCAACACCGGGGATCTCCCCTGGCGGACACTGGGGCTCGGCGAGCCCGCAACCCTACCTGCCAATACCTGACGTCGAGAAGCTAGCCGAAGAGCTCCAGCCAGCCGTCGCAGAGCCCGAAGCCGCCGAAGTCGTCGCAGAGGTGGCTGAGCCAGCCGAGCCCATGGACCTCATCACGACGACCGACGATGAGGTCGAGCTCGGTCGCTACTTGCTCGTCTGGGGAAGCGCAACGACTGCCTTGGGCATGGCCATCGGTTGGGCTTGGGCAGGTCCCAGTGCCGGACTCGGCGGCGCCCTGTTCGGCTCGGCGCTCGGCGTGTTCATTGGCACGCTCTCCGTGGCACTCAAGCGCAAGGCGCGTGCCCGACAACAAGCCAGCGTGACCAGCGCCTGAGCGCAAAGTGGGGGGCGTGCTCGGCTCGCCCCACCACAATCATTCGATCCGTTGGGCCTTGGCTGAAGCCAGGGCCCTTCGGTATTTGGGGATCGCTGACGTCAGTTGCACTTGCCGTCAGGCTTCAACACCCGAACGTGAAAATGGTGGGTGTGACCACTGACGCTGCGCATGAAGGTGCCGTGCCATGGCTTGTAGGAGAACTTGGAACCGAAGTAAGCGTTGACCTCGGTCTGGACGTCGGTGTCGTTGTTGATGATGCCGCAGGTCTTGCCCGTGTCGACGAACAGCTTCGCCAAATCGATCGCTGGCTGGTTGTCCTTGCAAGCGACCTGAGTCGCGCAGCCCGCCGACAAATCGACGTGGGTTCCGTCATCATGGGTCGCGTGGTCGACACTGCTACAGGAGCCTTCGTTCAGATCCATGATTTTGATGGGAGCAAGCTCCGGACGAAGCTTCTTCCAATGCGTCGCGACGGTGTAGAGCACGTCAATCAGCAGCTTGGTTCCGCGTGAGCAATCATCGGCCTTGCGCGTGTATAGGCCCGGTGGGTTCGACTCGGGCAACAGGAAATAGCCATCCTTGATGTTGTTCGGATCGAAGTTCGGCGGACTGAGCAATTCGCCGGGAGCCGGCGGCTCGCACTTGGCGTCAAAGCTCAGTTGATACTTCGCTTCGGCAGGCAACGGAGCCAAGAAGCCGCTGTCGACGACCTCCCATCCGGTCACGAATACATAGAGCTGCGTGGGCTGTTGAGCCGTAATGCGTACTGTGGCCTTTTCCGAGCCCTGCCCGCTATTGAGCACCTCGATCTTCAGACCGGTCTCGGACCAGCCGATCACTCCATCGGAGACGATGGTGCCGTCTTCTTTGCGAACGAGCAGTGCGGGACTCCAAGTACCAGCCATCTTGCTGAGCGTCAGATCGAGTGAAACCTCGCCAGGAGCCATGACGGGATGCTCATGCACGTTGTACTTGCCCGTACTGAAGTCTTCGTCGAAGTCCACGACGCCGCATGGTGGGGTTACGGAGGGTGCCCCCCAACAAGCACCAGCGTCGCAGGGCTGCTCCTGTTGAGGCAGCACGACACCACCAGCTCCACCAGCTCCACCAACGCCACCCACGCTCGTCCCGCCAGCATCACTGCCTCCCGCGCCACCGTTGTGGTTGGCGTCGCTAGAGGTAGACGCGGCAGATGTGGATTCTGCGTCCGGTCCGCCGAGAGCGCCGCTGCAAGCGCCGACCGAGACAAGGCTCAGGGCCAAGGCCAACGAGGCCGCCGCTGGCGCTGAAAGCAAATGTCTCATGGCTTCAATGTACCAACAACGGCGACGCCTGTGTTGCCATGACGCTGCCCGACCCATCAGGGCAGCACGTTCACGTTGTCGAATTCGGCGCGTCCCGCATCGAGAGAGGCTTGCGAGGTGCCGGCGCCGAACCCCACGGTGATGTCATTCAAGTACGACGGGGTGGGCGTTTGCAGATGAATATTCCAGCCCCAACCATCTGTCGACGTCTCGAAGTAGGTGGTGCCAGCGCTCTCACGAAAGCGCCACCACCGATGCTGCTCGCCGCTATGAGCGACCTCTGCGTACGCCGCGTCTTGGTGGTTCAGCACCGAACGAAAAACGATCACGTTTTGCCATGTGCCAATCTGCAAGCTGTTGCCCTCATCTTTCCACAGCTCCAAGTAGCAGCCTCCCGGCGTATTGGGCTTCAGCGTCTTGGCCACCTCAATCCATACCGAGCAATTGAGCACGTCGTACTTCTTGTGCGTGTACAGACCCGAGTAGTTGTTCGGCTTGAGTGGCTGAGGCGGGAAGAAAACCTTGCCGTTCTGCACGCCCATGGTCGACGGCTCGCCGTAGCTGCCCCAGAGCGGCCCGATCACACCGCTCTGAAAATCGTCTTGAAGTCCAGTCGGATGACAAGGCCCGCCGCCGCCATTGCCCCCGCCTGCCGCGCCGCCATGGCCGGCGGTACCCGTCGACCCTGCCCCGGTTCCGGCACTGCTCGTCGTTGTCGTAGCGTTGAGCCCGTCACCACCTGTGCCAGAAGACGTGCTTGCGGTGCCGCCAGCGCCCCCGGTGGTTCCTGGAAAGCCGTCAACGTAGTCTTCGCCGCAACCCACGCTAACAAGCAGCGCCACCGCCGACACCATCGCAAGGAAACCAAGACGCCCCGATAGGCCGCCTGTTGAAGAGGAGAAGAAAGCCGCGTACCCCATCAGCAGAGAATATCATGGCGGGCGAAGACGATGCCGCCGCGCCGTTGTGGCTCAGCGACATACGAGGATCAACCATGAGAATCTGTGGCAACTGCGAAGGAGAGCTCCACCATGACGGTGGCTGGGAGCAGACCGCTCGCGAACGGGCAGGCAACGCGGTCGCGATCGATACATTCTGCTGCAAAGGCTGCAAGCGCGCCTACCGCCATCGCGTCGATGAACGCTTCAGCGGCGATATCCATCAGTGGTTTCTTCGCGACGAAGACGACAACTGGCAACCGCTGAGCGAGCAGAGCTGGCCTCGCTACAAGTGATCGGTCAGGCGGCAGCAACGCCGCATAGGAAGGAAACGGCACCCTTCGACGTATCCTACATTAGCACACAATGTGCTCCAGCTCATCGAGGAGGTCGTTGTCATGTCGGATCGAAAAGGATGGACCCTTGCAGTCATCGTTGCTGTTGCGAGCGCCGCGCTCGCTACCGCGCCTGGATGCATCGTCGTTGATGATGAAAGCGACGGCGAGCCGACGATCATGGGCGGAAGCGGCTTCGGTAGCAGCGGCGACCCAAGCAGTAGTAGTGGCAATGGTCCCACCAAGAAGACGATTGGTCAGGAATGCGCCGACAAATCGGAGTGCGAAGGTGGCAAGTGCTTACAACACAACGGTAGCGGCTTCTTCTGCACGCACCAATGCATCAAGGCCGATGACTGCCCGACAGGTTGGGTTTGCGACTTGGACGGCAGCGTCGCGTGTGTACCAGCTTCTTGAGCGCACACGACCTCGTTGAGCATCATCATTGCGCCGCGGGCAGCGGTCGTGCTCTGCTAAGCCGTGCGCTCAGGTTGCTTACAGGCTCGACGGCCAAGACTGCTCGCCGTCGTCATGTTGTTGACGATGATGGTGATGGTGCTCTGGCCTTCGCAGGCGTCAGCCGCGCCGCCGCCCGACAGCTCAGCAGAGCTCGAGAAGCTCGTCGTCAAGCTCGAGACGGAATACGCCGCTCTAGAGTCCGCCGATTGCGAGCTGCTATGCCAAGCACTCGAGTCGATGATTCGGTCCGCCGACAGAATCTGTGCGCTCGATCGTGGTGCGATTTGCATGGAGGCCCGCAAGAAAGTCGCCTCCGCCAAACGCCGGGTTCGCCAAGCCTGCCCCAACTGCAGCGCAGCAGAAGAAGATCAATACCCTGAGTCGGTAGTGAAGAAACCGTCACGGGAACACGCCCAGACCGCCGAGCCGGCCGGTATCGATCATGCGCCTCCAGCAGAAGGCACGCGCGGCGGCTGTGCGGCCTGCAGCGTTGGCCAACACAACGAACGCGGAGGGCTCGCCACGTTACTGCTTTCTTTGGCGCTAGCCCTCGTTGGCTACCGACGACGCAAGACAGCCCGCAAAGCGTAGCGATTGAGTGACAACGCCGTGACTCATGAGATGAAAGCAAGTGGCATGCGGGCCGGGATGCTGTTGGTGGCGGCGCTGTCGGTTGGTTGCGCCAAGCGCTCCGGTGAGACCATCGCGAGCACCGCGGAAGCAACACGCACAGCGGCAACAACACGCACAGCGGCAACAACACGCACGGCGACGAGCGGATCCCCGTGCTTCAAACTGAACCATGCCACGATCAAGACCGGACAGCGCCCCGAGGTCTCGTTCGATCGACCGCTCAAACCAAACAACCAAGAATCGTATTGGATCAACTTCCTGCCGGTCGGCAAGGGCGACGCCGAATGGGGACAGTGGCAAATGGTCCCGTCAGGAGCCACGAAGGCACGGCTCAAGGTTGCGCGAACCGCGGGCAGCTTCGAAGTGAGATTGCACGACGGTTACCCGAGGTTGGCTCATCACGTGGTTTGCCGTCGCCCGCTGAAAGTGGCGCCGGGACCGTCCAGGGGAACGCGACCAGACGGGTCGGCGAAGGTTGCGCCGCCCGATCTCGCCACTATCAGAGCCATGGCGGACAAGGCGGCCTCGAGCGCATTCAAAGCAGCAATGCCGCCAGGCTCGGTCGACGCCACCCTCACGCCGCAGCGATGGCCGATCCAGTCTGCGCTGTTCGATGGCATCGTGGTCGGGCGCTATCGAACCGCGAAAGGGCCCACTTTGGCGCTGGCTCTAGAGCACACTGGGCGCAAAGCAGATCGCCTCGATTTGCCTGCGACCGACGCGCCGAAGCTGATGCGGATCGTGGATCTCGACGCCAACCCAACCGCAGGTCAGACAGGGCGGCCTGGGGCCGATGGCGGCGTCACGCTACCAAAGGAGCGGCGCTATCCGGCCCTCTTGCTATCGGCAACTCGTGTCGGACCGAGCAGCAACAGCAAGGAGCTAATAGGCGTCGCGCTTTGGGGAAAACGCGCGCGTGTTGTGCTCACCTTCCCCCTCGCTGGTCGAGATTCGGGCGGGTCGTTCTCGACCATCTTCGGCCCGGATCTCGTGAAGGGCACCTCCAAGCTGCTCGACGTGACGATCGGACAGCACGCCCATCCCAAGAAGGCGACTGGCCGCCCGGGACCGCCGACTACTTTCGTCTGTCGTTTTGGCAACGACAAGTACACCTGCGGCCGCTAGAGCTCATTTTCGATGCCAGCGCTCGTCGCCGTCGAGCAACCAACCGAGGTGGCTCGCGGTCCGAACGCCGAGCTTGCCGCCGTAGCTGTGACCGATGCCGAGCATCGTTTCAATCTTCACTCTTGCGCCAGCGGCTCGTAAACGCTTTCCGGCTCGGTTTGCGGCATAGCGACAGCTGGCCTGGCCACACACGAACAGCACGCGTTTGCCCACCCCTTTGGCAAACGCGGCGCTGCGCGCGAAAGTCCAGGCATCGTGGCCCCCCTCGGTCAGGATCAGTCTGCTGAACTTCGCTGGGGAGCGAGCGGCAATGCGAGCGCCCATGATCGCGCCGAGCGAAAACCCCGTCCACAACACCGGCCCTTTCGCCAGATAGCGGCCCCAGCGCTTGCCCAGGGCCTCGAGTCCCGCAACGACTTGCTGCTCGAGCGTGCGATCGCTTCGGAAAGTGTAGCGGATGTCATCGGCGCTGGGCGAATCGGGACGGGGGATCCCCCGCGGACAAAGAACAAAAACCTGCGACGCAAAGATCGCTCGAGCCTCCTGGCATTGCCACTCGGGCTTGTCGTAGTTGCCGTGCGCCGCAATCACGACGGGTCGTCGATCGCGCGCGCCGGTGGGCAAGCTGACCACCGCTTCTGGAAGCGAATCGAGCGGCAGCCTCACGATTTCGTCGACCAGCGCCACGAGACCAACAGCGTGGCGCGCTGACGCAGTCTCCGTGCTGCTCGATCTAGTCGTGCTGGACGAAATGAGAGGCGTCATGGTGGATGCGCTCGACGCTGATGGCGATGCCGCAGCTGTCGCCGCGGACCTTGGTGCGCTGGGCTCGCGTCGTGCCGTATCACAACCTGCCGCCCCAAAGGCGACCAGCCCGGCAATGGTGATTGCTCCGAAATCGGGCAGCTGCATCGAGTGCGATTCTACCCCCATCGATGAGGATTGCTATGCTTCGAGCCATGATGAAGGCGGGCATGGTTGGGGCGGTGCTCACAGTCACTATCATGCTGAGCGCGCCAGCTCAGGCGGACGGCTGGAGCTTCGACGAAGTGTTTCGCCACTGGGGTGACGCCGATCACATGGGCATGCGCGGCGGAGTCGGCGTCGCTGGCTTGCGCACGCTGGACGGCCCCTCCGACCAAGTGCTCGCCAGTGCAATGCTCGCGCTGTGGGGCCAAGGCGTGGCCTACAGCTACTACCCGGATACGCCGCGCAGCTTCCGTTTTGCAGGCTACGGCTCGCTTGGCGTCGCCACCACTGGAGAGCGCACCAGCTTCGACGGCGCGCTGAGCGGCGAAGCCATGATCGGCTACCGCGTGGTGGTGCATCCTGTCGCCCGGGCAGAGCGCCGCAAATGGCCCCGCAGCGAGCTGGTCGCCCGAATCGGTTTCGGTTTTCATCTCGTTGGCAACCACGCCTTGTACAGCTCTGCGTTGGAGCTGCCGCGGTTCGAAATCGGCTTCCGGCATGAGGGTTGGCACGGCGGGCGCGCGCGCAACAACTACTACGACAAAGACAGCTACAACTTCGAGGTCAGGGCGGTGGCGGCTTTGCTGACCACTGGGCAATTCGAGCTCACCAACTACGAGCGCGCTTTGGATCTGGCACCCGCATGGGGCGGGCAAATCGACCTCATCGGGGAGCGCCCCGAGCTGAACCTGAGCTACCTGCGCGTCTTCGTGGGTCAGAAGGTGCCCGTAGACCGGCTCGAGTCACGCGCCTGCCTCAAGCTCGGTGACAAGAAGGGTGCTCACCATCCCTACATCGTGTGTGCCCAGTCGCGTTTGCAGTACGCCATCGAGGCTGACGCGGCTGAGCCAGAAGCGCTTTCGCTGAGCGCAGGACTGCTGGTGGGCTTCGCCGGTTGAGGACCACCCCCGTGGCCGTGCGGCGAGCACCTCAATCGGAGTCGTTAGGGCCCTCCTGGTACAAGCGAACGCGCTTCACCAAGATCTGTAGGCTCAGAGTGGAGATGGCGATTGTGCCCGGATCGACGAGCCGTCTGGAGGGGTTGTCCACATCCACCGAAGCAGCCGCTATCACCATGCTGCCGGTTTGGTCGAGCAAGCGGCAATGGTGGGTCGGAGGGACCCCGATGGCGAAAGTCTGCAACAGATAATTCGTGCCAGCGATGAGGGTTACCAGCTTGCTGTCGTTGGCGGCGACGCAGTCGTTCAAGGGGTTGCAAACACGCAATTCGAGTTGCTCCTTGACCAGGCTGCAGACGCGCTGCTGCTTCCCGGTGTCGGCCGCGAACACGCTCACGCTGCCACCACCCAGCGAGGCGGACACCCACTCGAACGCGACCTCCGTGAGCTCCCCGGAGTTTTGGAACACGTCGCTGCATGGCTCCAGCAGCTCGATTCGGCCTCCGGTAGAAATCCGCGCACCCTCTTCGTCAAACACCACGGCGCCGGTCATCCCCCACCGATCGCTGCTCAACGGTTGGTTGGAGAACATGCGCAGGTTGGGGCTGCTTGGCCAGGGGTCCTGCGTTGCGTCGAGCAAACCGTCGCAGTCAGCGTCGTCCGGCAAGCACTCCACACAAGGGTCATCGATGCAGGCCCCCTGGAGTATGGAGCAGTCGCTTCCGCCGCTTCCTGAGCTCATACTGTCGGTGCCAGTACTTGTACCGCTCGAAGCGGCTGTGCCCTCCGCCTGGTCGTCGAAGTCGCTCAAGTCGAGTAGCAAACCGCAGCCAACCATCCCCAAGGCGGCTGCGAGCAACAAGATCGGCACTGTCGCGCGCATCGCCAGCAGTATCGCCGAGCTTGCAGGCGCCAAGTAAGAAAAAGACCACGAAGGACTACGTGTTGCCCGAGTGGACTTCTTTGGCCAATCGGCCGTAGCAGCGGCCAAATTGGGTGATGCGCTACGCAACGTTTTCACTGAGGTGTTCACAAGCTGCGCAGCGAACAGTGTGATCTTGTACGCTTGTGGCTCTTGGTTCGAACCTTGCAACCTTGCGTCCTGAACCCATTTGTCGTTGTTAACGACAACCCTGTCGGCGGCATGTGAAATGCCGCACGTGAGGTACACGAGATGAGAGCTCAAACGATTCTCGCAACGCTGGCGGCTATCACGCTGCTCGCTTGCGGCACTGATGACGGCGATCCGCCAGGGGGCCCGGGCGGAGCTGGAGGCGGCGGGGAGGCCGGGGGCGGGGCTGGGGGCTCCGGCGGCACCGTCGAGCCGGGCGCGCTGGGCGATCCCATGGAGGTGCTCGTCGAGGTCGGGCCCACGGGCTCACACTATCTGATGAGCCGCGTGCTCGACGAGACGCTCGTCGTGTGCACCGGCCGCTTCGGCTTCAAGACCCACGACATCGCCGATCCGGCAAGCCTCACCGAGCTAGCAACCTTGAACTTCAGCCTCGGCAAACGCTGTGAGTATTTGACCATCGACAACGCGGCCAAGATCGCCTTCGTAACCCACGCCCAAGAGCAGCTCAACCCACAGTCGTTCTTGGCCGCCGTCAATCTGTCGACCCCCTCGGAGCCCAAGGAGATCGCCCTCCTAGCACTCGACGAGCAACCGGCAGGTCTCGACCGATTGGACGACCTCATCGTAGTCGCGGCCAAGGCTGACGGCCTGTTGCTATACGACTTCGGTGGGACCAGCTTCACGCCCGCTGGCAGCGTGCCAATGAGCGAAGCGTACAACCTGCGCTTCGTGGACAAGCTGGCCTACGTGGCCAATGGCTCCGACGGCCTGGCCATCGTGGATTTCACCGATCCAAAAAACCCGCAGCTGAGGGGCAGCGTCGATCTCGACGGCATCGCCAAGGACTTGGTCATCGATGGCGGGCGCGCCTATGTGGCGCTAGCGGGCGCAGGCGTCGCTACAGTCGATGTCAGCAATCCAGATGCGCCCAAAGAGCTCGACACCGATCAGACACCTGGCTCGGCCACGGCCATCGCGATCAGCCCCGCGGTCAACGGTCTGTTCGTCGCCGACTGGAACGACATTCGCATCTTCGACATCAGCAACCGTGACAACCCAGCGCCGCTCGGCCGCGAGCCGCTCGAGCTGAAAAAGGATAAGGAATCACGCAGCATGGGCATCGCCTCGGACGGCGTAAATGTCTACGGTTCCAATTGGGACATTCTCGGCAGCTACGAGTTCGTTCCCGGTGTGAGCGCCCCTGATCTAGTCATTTCCCCGTCAGATCTGTTGCTCGCCGATACCGCTCAAGGCGAGACCACCGTGGCCGCAGTGGTGCTCGCCAACGACGGCCCGCATCCGCTGGACAGCATCTCTGTGAACGCGGCGGATGGGCTGACGGTCGAATTCGTACCCGAGAGCATTGCCCCATTCGGCACGGCCATCATGGAGGTGAAGTACACCGCCGCGAGCAGCGACCCTTTCGACTCGGCGATCAGCGTCACGAGCAACGACATCGATCAGGGCACGCAGACGGTCAACGTCTTCGCCAATCAAGCGGGCTTGGGGGTCGGTGACGCCGTGCCCGATTGGTCCTACTTCGATCTGGATCAGAAGCCCGTGTCCCTGGCCAACTACGCCAACCAAGTGGTGATGTTGGCCTACTTCAGCACGTTCTGACCTGTCTGCAATCAGGAGTTTCCTGATCTAGAGACCGTTTATCAAGACTACAAAGACCAGGGTTTCGTGGTGCTAGGAGTCAATACTGGGGGCGTAGGCGGCGGGGAGTCCGAAGAGGACGTCAAAGCCTTCATCGAGCAGACGCTCTGCACCTTTCCCGTCATCTGGGACCAGACCCCCAAGACGATGAGCGAGTTCGCCTTCCCACCCTCCATCTCGCCCTACCCACGCCAGGTGGTAATCGGCAAAGACGGCAAGGTCGTCTACCTCAACAGCGAGTACGCGGAAGACTCCCTACGCGCAGCCATCGAAGCAGCACTCGCAAGCTAACGCCATTGGCACTACCTGCGAGCCCCTAGCCGCTAGCTCCCCAGGCAAGCCGCAAAGCACCGAGCCAACAACCACCCCACAGGCAAGCCGCGAAGCGCCCAGCCAAAGGCAACCAGCAAGCAAGCAAGCA
>CAZRGL010000259.1:14260-14814 GCA_964599485.1 uncultured Polyangiaceae bacterium | reverse complement strand
AAAGTGTCAACCATGTCCTGGCACAAAAGTGTCCACGATGTCCTGGCACAGCACCCGAGGCGGTGAATCTGCCGGGCTAGATCAACTCGGCGTGTAGGGCGCGCTGCAGCTCGTCGCTGTGGCGTTGATCCACCACGGCGCTGAGTCGAATCGGGGAGATGGCCAGCGCATAAGGCGCGGCGGTCAACCGTGCGAGCGTGGCGCGAAAGCTCGTGACCGCTTCTGGCTCGGCAAGACTCGCGCCTACTACGCTGAGCAGGGCCACGTCTTGACGAACACGACAGCCATCGATCTGCTCGAGGCGTTTGCGCGCCGCAGGCCAATCGGGCGCGTTGAGTAACGACAAGCAGGCGCTCGCTCGGCCTCCGTGCACGTTCAGCCCGCCAATAGGCACGTTGCATTCGCCGATGACATCCAGGACTTGGCTGAGCGCCCCAGCCTCATCGAGCTCGACCATGGCGATCTTCTGATCTGCGGTGACCGCCCGCGCAGTCACGCTCTCTTTGGGGCCGAAGCAACGCACCAAGGTCTGGCGAGGCGACGGTGTAATGGGG
>CAZRGL010000259.1:0-14250 GCA_964599485.1 uncultured Polyangiaceae bacterium | reverse complement strand
GCGATACCTGCGCGACGCGCCCACTCGACCGCATGCGCGCACACCACCTTGGCTCCGGCGTGAGCCATTTCTTGGAGCATCTCGAAATCGACCTCGGGCAGGTGCTGGGCATCGGGCACGACGCGGGGATCGGCAGAGTAGACGCCATCGACGTCCGAGTAGATCTCACAACACTCGGCCTGCAAGGAAGCCGCCAGCGCCACCGCCGTAGTGTCGGTACCGCCGCGCCCCAAGGTGGTGATCTCTCTCCGGTAGCTCATTCCCTGGTAGCCAGCGACGATGACCACGCGCCCGCGCGCGAGCTCATCCTCGATGCGATGGGGTCGCACCTCGATGATGCGGGCGTCGAAATGACGATCGTTGGTGATGATTCCACATTGCGAGCCCGTAAAGGAGATGGCCTCTAGTCCGCGCGCTTGGATGGCGATCGAGAGCAGCGACATGGCGACGCGTTCACCGGTAGACACCAGCATGTCGAGCTCACGACGCGCCGGCTCCGAGCCGGCCGCTACCTCATGGGCACGCGCCAGCAAGCCGTCGGTGGTCTTGCCCATGGCACTGACTACCACCACCACATCGTGACCAGCCCGCTGAGTCGCCACCACCCGATCGGCGACCCGCCCCAACTTGTCGTTGTCGGCCACCGACGAACCGCCGTACTTCTGCACGACGATAGGGCGTGGGGGTGAGTCCGCAGGACGCATGTCAGAGGGATCCTTTTGCAACATGATACTTGCTGCCGCTAGCACGACTTGACCCTTTTGGACCAGATTCCGGCACAGCAGCGATTTCGGCAAAGCACGGCGACTACGGCAGAAGCACCACGATTACGCAGGCACAGCGACTACGCCAGGAGCACAGCGACCCACACGACGGTCAGTCGTTGCCGCGACCGAGCATCAGCGCGTACAGCTCCGCCTCACCGGTGTTGCCCTCGGCGCGGGCAGCATCGAGCAAGCGTTGCAGGACAGCTTGTCGTTTGGGCAACAGCTCGGCGCGCTGCTCCGGCTTGGCCTCGTCGATGCGAGCCGACAACAGTGCGAGCAGCTCGTGGTCGCGCCCCAACAGCTCGAGCGCCTCGGCCAGAGCGCGCACCGTCTCCATGTCGTTCGGATCGGCGCGCAACTTCTCACTGAGCCGCTCGATCTGCTGTGCGTGATCGACAGTCTCCGGCCCTTCAGATCCGGGAGGCGGCGTCGTGTCCAAGCTCAGCTCAGGGTCGAGTGGAACGAGCTCGAACGGATCGAGGTCGCGTGGATCGACGACGGGCGGGTCATCTTCGGCGGGGTGCTGCGGCGCTGGAGCGTGCGGCGGCGGCGCTGGCTCGAGCTGCTGCTCGGCTCCCGCGACCCGGCGGAAGGAAGCGCGGATCGATCGACTGCGAGGCTGCAAACGAACAGCGAGCGACAGCAAGCGCTTGGCGGCAAGCAGGTCATCGCGGTCGAGCTCCTGGATGCGCGCCCCCTGCTCGAGCCAACCAGCGACCGCAGCGGCAACGTCGGCGCGGCTCGCGTGGATCATCGACTCACCCCACAGCGTGGGCCATTGTTCACTGCCTGCCCCGCCACGCTGGTGGCTGTCCGGGTCCGCCGACGGCAACAGTACCCCGAGGCCACGCTCCGCCGCTTCGCCGAGCCGCGCCAGGGCGTCATTGGCGCCAGCGAGATCGCCCATCTCCGCGCGCCAACGTGCTTCGAGCACGCGCGCCTCGAAGGTCTCTGCCACCAGAGCGGGCACACTGCGAACATGGGCGATGGCGGCCGGTCGGTCGTCCGCGATTTCTGCCAAGGCACGGGCCAAGTCGACCACCACTTGGTGAGGTTGTCGCTGCGCGGGGCGTGCAGTCGATAGCGCTACCGCGCGGCTGAGCAACTCTAACGCCCGCTTGTCGTGTCCGAGGGTGCGCAGCGCACGGGCCAGCCCGGCGACTGCGTCTACGCTGTCCGGCGCGTAGCGCAGCGCCCGCTCGAAAACCTCTGCGGCTTCCTCCAACATTCGTGCACTGAGCAAGCGCTCGGCGGCGCGACGCAGCACACGATGACGCTGAGTGGCCCCCCGCGCACTTGCCTCGAGCTGCTCGATATCTTCGCGCGCACCACTCAGATCGCCAGCGACCAGTCGCTGCTCGAAACGCTCCCAGCGCAGCAGCGCCCAACCGGGCGCCCGCGCGATGGCCTCGCTCAGCGCCGCGCAAGCCTCTTGTCCAGCGTCGAGCTGGCTGGCGAGCTGCCGCCAACAGAGCGCCGCGAGCGGACCATAGGGCTCGAGCTGCGCAGCCCGGCGAAATGCTGTGGCTGCAGCGTCGCGCTCGCCGAGCTCAGCGAGCAGCCCGCCGCCCAAGATGCCCGCGTCGATGGCCGAGCCAACCTCGCCGAGCGTACCGAGCGCAGCTTCTACCCGGCCTCCAACCGCCAGATCGAGCTCGGCGATTCGGCGGCTGATCTCGGCGTGGCGAGGAGCACGTTCGAGCGCTGTCATATAGCAACAGCGTGCCGTGTCGAGATCGCCAGAGAGGTGGGCCTCCTCGGCTTCGGCGACCAAAGCAGACAGCTCGACCGCGCTGACTACTGTCGGGCTCAGCGGCGCAGGCGCTTCGCTAACGCCACCGGCCGAGCCGAGCGCAGCGCTTGCGACCACTTCGGACAGCTCGAAGCGCGGGGGACCCCAGCGCATGCGATTGGCGGCCGCGGCGCGCATACCGGCGAGGGGCAATAGCTCGCGCGACAGCTTGACCGCTGCGGCCTCGATCACCACGACGCCTCCCAAGAGCCGGCCAAGGGGCCGCGCCAAAGCATGAAGTGCGCGGGCAGCAAGCAGTTGTGGGGCGGCGCCCAAACCCAACCCACGAGCAGCCACCGGGATCAGACGCAGGTCACCCTCGAGGGGAGCGACGAGCACCTCGAAAGCCAGGGCAGCCCGCTCGGCAGCAATCCCCACCAGCCAGCCGTTTTCCAAGGGAGCGAACAAGCAGGCCGGCGTGGTCTCGTCGAGGATCCCGCGCAGCCGCGGCGGGGCCCAGCGACTGAGTCCCTCCGCGCCCAAGGCCACTTCGAGGCGCTCGAGCAACCCGCGCCGATGTTTGAACGCCGACACGCCTCCGGACAGCTCGACCGGGAAGCGTAGGTCAGGCAGCGACAGCTCCAGCTGCCGAACCTCGATCGGTCCCAAGGCAAAGGGCTTGTCCAACTCGATACCGAGCCGGCCGCGCGTAACCACCAGCCGCAAGCGCGGCCCTTCAAACCCGTCAGCGGCGCCAGCCGCATCTGCGGCAGCACCATCTTTGCGCTGCTGCGAAGGTACGCGCAGCGCCAACGCTGGGTCGGAGCGTGCCATGGGCCCAGCACAAATTATGTGCCGGACGAAGCGATCAGGGCGAATGATTCGTGTTTCGACGAGGCGCAGCGCCCACTCATCCGCACGAGCTGACTCGTCAGATGCTCTTCTTCAGCTTCTTCTCCATGAGCTGGATCAGCTTCTCGAAGCTCTTCTTGCGCATGATGCGGAGAAACTGCGATCGGTAGGTCTTCACCAGGCTGGCACCCTCGGTGATGATGTCGGCGACCTTGGGCTTGCCGTTGACCTTGCGAATCAGGAAGTTGATGGAGATGGGCGGCTCGCGCTTGTCGGTCTTGTGCACGGCACTGGTCTTGACCAGATCGCCATCCTCGCCGACGTACTTGATGTGGAAGTCGAGCAATTTCTTGAGGTTGCGCTTGTAGTTGCGACGCACCAGCTGGGTCAGAAGCTTACTGAAGCGGTCCTTCTGAGCTTGGCTCAGGCCCGCCCACTTCTTGCCCATCGAGCCCCGCGCGAAGTGGCCATAGCCGAGAATCGCGTCGAATTGCTTCCGGAGCTGCTTTTGCTGAGCCTTTGTGCGCGGCTTGGCGATGGTCCTGAACAACTTGGTTTGTCCAGCCCGCACCGCGTCGGTGGGGCCACCGGCCCAAGCTGGCGCAGCTAGTAGCAGACTCGCAAGCGCCACGACCATCATCGCAATCTTTTTTCGCATGGTTTTCTCCTCAAGAAAGGGAGGCATCGCCCCTCGCAGGGAACGTGCATTATACGCTTCGCAGCGCCTGGAAATTCCTCGTAAGTTGTTGATCCGAGTGGTCCTGGCAGGCAGGACCCCACAACGGCAAGACGTAGCACAGCTGCCGATTATTCAGGAACCCCACCGCCAATCCCGATGACCGACAATCCATCACCGGATCCCGAAGCGCCCAGATCACCCGCAGCGCAGAATGCGCAATGGCCCGTAGCAGCCATGATGTGCGGAGCCGTGGCTTGTTTCGCCCTGGGCTGGTGGATTGGCCATGCGGGCGAGCCTAGCGATCACCGTCCCCGAAGCGCTCCAACGACGCCCGCCCCCAAACCGAGCCCAAGAAAGCTCCGCTTGAAGCTCGCCCCCAGCGCCAACCCTGGCCGCCCAAAGCAGAAAGTACGCGTGCACATCGATGCGGGCGCAATCCGACTGCTGCCCGATGCGTCACTTCACTTCGGTCCAATGCCCGCGCTCGGGCTCGACGGCGCTGTGTCCTCCGACGGCGGCGCTGTCGCGCCACCCCAAAACGAGTGAAGCGCCCAACGAACGAGCCCGCAAAAGAACGAATCCAAAAAGAACGAGCCTAGACAAGCCGCTAGCCAGGCGCTACATAGCGCCCGTGCCGGGCCTGTAGCTCAGCTGGGAGAGCGCCTGACTGGCAGTCAGGAGGTCAGGGGTTCGATCCCCCTCAGGTCCACCGCACAAGCCGCCGTTTTGGCGGCTTTTTTCGTTTGTGTGGCTCTTGCGAGGCTTCCGACGTCGAGCTTCCGGGCTTGGAGCATCACGTCAGGTAGCTCTTTTGGCTTGGCTTCCAACGGCTGAGGAAGCGTGATGCTCAGAGCCAACTCATGACACTTGAGTTGCTCGGTCATCAGCAAACCGACAAGACTGAGCGGGACTCCTCCCTACGCCCATGTTTGCCTACCTTTGGACAGCTTGTAAGCACCGTCATTGTGGTTGACGAAGTCGCCGGAACTGCTTCCAATGAGGAATGCTGCCTAAATCGCGATGCTTGTTGGTGCTGCTTGGTGCGCTGCTCGGAATCCTGGGGTCGACCACTGCTGAGGCGTCCCACTTCCGCTACGGCACCATCCAGTGGTATGTGCCTGATCCGGTCAACGCACCGCTCACGGTGGAATTTACGGTCCTGCATGCCTGGCGCATCAGCCCCTACATGAAACTGAACTTCGGCGACGGGCAATCAGATCCCAACAACCCCGGCAACGCTGTTGGCTCGGGCGTGGATGCCGGCGGCTTGCCCTACTCAGTCTACAAGGCCACGACCACGCATACGTACACGCAGGCCAAGAGTTACACGGCGTGGTTCAACAGCTGCTGTCGCATCGGACCGCCGGGCTCGCCCAAGGCCCAAAACGGGGCGAACAAGAGCTTCCGGGTCGAGGTCACGATCGACTTGAACCCGGCCAATCCACCCAACCTTTCTGGACCCGTTTCTTCCGCGCCGGGGTTTCCCGTGCAGATGCACGTCGGCTCGGTGGGCAAATACGTCTTTCCAGTAATTGACTACGACTTCGATCCGGTCAGCTGCCGAATCGCCACCAACGCCGAGGCTGGCTTCTCGCCTGCTACCCCAACAGCCTCAGTCGGCAATACCATCCCGCAACTGAAGATCACGCCAGAAGGAGAGGGCTGTGAAGTCACCTGGGACTTGACCAAGATGGGAGCGGCTCAAGTCGGGCAGATATATGTCCTGCCGATCATGATGGAGTCGGTCCACAACGGGAACACGAGCGCCACGGTCATCGATTTCATGATCGAGATGATCGCGGCCAACGCAGTGCTGCCACAATGCTCCAAGGGCGGCGTGTTCGTGGCCAACCGGGATCAACCGGTACCGTTCAACCATTCCGTCACGGGAACCGACAACCAGTCGAGCCTCAAGATGACGAGTATCAATGCGCCGACGGGCTCTAGCTTCGCACCGGCGGTCGGCACCACCCAAGCGAGCCCCTTCCAGACGACTTTCGACTGGTCCCCCACCGCCGCTGACATCGGTACGCACGTCGTTCAGGTCAACTACACCAACAGCAGCAATCTGAGCGCCACTTGCTACATGACCATCTTGGTGCCGGACTGCCCCGACTTCGGCAACGCTTGCACCCTGAGCGTCGGAGAATGCGCCGCCAACGGGAAGTACATCTGCTCGGCACCGGGAACCAAGGTGTGCGATGCGAAGCCCGCCGCGCCCAACCCGGAGCTGTGCGACACCCTCGACAACGACTGCGACGGGTTCACCGACGAAGCCTTCCCGGAGCTGGGAGACACCTGCACCGTCGGCGTCGGCGAGTGCGAGGCCAGCGGCTTGTACATTTGCAACGCTGCGCAGACCGGCACCGATTGCGACGCCACGCCGGGTACGCCTAGCGCTGAGCTGTGTGACGGGCTCGACAACAACTGCGACGGCGACATCGACGAGGCCTTCGCGGGCGCCGGCGAATCTTGCACGGTGGGCGTGGGCAGCTGCGCAGTAATCGGCAAAACGGTCTGCACCAGCGATGGAAGCGCGCTCGAGTGCGACGCAACGCCCGGCGCCCCTGGCGACGAGGTGTGCGGCAACAGCCTCGACGAAGACTGCGACGGCATGCTCGACAACGGTTGCAACGGCACCGGTGGAGCCAGCAGCAGCACCAGCTCATCCGGCAGCGGCGGCGAGGGCGCGGGCTCCGGCAGCTCGTCGGGAAGCGGAGGCGACAACGCGTCGAATGATTCTTCGGCGGACGCGGGTTGCTCATGCACTACGGCCCCCCAGCCCCTCAGTCCCTGGCCGCCGCTGACACTGGTTGCCCTTGCGGCTGGCTGGGCACTGCGACGCCGGAACCGAAAGGGTCGCGCCCGAGCCTGGTGGCGCGCCGCCGCACCCTTCTGCGTCATGCTCTTGCTGCTCGCATGCGGTGACGGCAGCGGCAATGAGACGAGCAGCAGCAGCAGTAGCAGCAGCAGCAGCAGCGGAACCGGCAACACTGGAGGCACGCCCAATCCAGGGGTCGACACCGACGGCGATACCATCAGCGATGATGACGAGGGCGCGGCCGAGCAGATCGACACCGATTCGGACGGCACGCCTGACTTCAAGGATCTCGATTCGGACGACGACGGCATTCCAGATGCCCAAGAAGCTGGCGACGGTCAGCTCTCGACCGCCCCGGTAGACAGCGACAGCGACGGCACGCCGGACTTCAAAGACGAGGACTCCGATGACAACGGCATCCTCGACAAGGACGAGGGGACCAAAGACACCGACGGCGACACCAAGGGCGACTGGGCCGATTTGGACAACGACGGTGATAACGCCCAGGACAAGGCCGAGATCATCGGCGCCGGTTCTGACTGCAACAACGACACCAAGGAGGACGCAGTAGGATCTGCAGCGCAGCCAGCCGATTGCGATAGCGATGGCACGCCCAACTACATGGATCTCGACTCCGACGGTGACAACATCCTGGACCGCGTCGAGGGCTCTGGCGCGGACACCGACAGCGACACCTTCCTCGATCGTTATGACCTGGATTCCGACAACGACACGCTGACGGACAAGTCCGAGGCAGGCGACGATGATCTGGCCACGCCACCCGTCGACAGCGACGACGACGGGATTGCGGACTTCTTGGATCCCGACTCTGATTCAGACGGGCTGAGCGATCTCGACGAGGCCGCGGCAGGCACGGATTCGACCAAGGTGGACAGCGACGACGACGGGGTCAGCGATCTGATCGAAGTCGCCGCCGGCACCAATCCGCTCGACAAGGCGGACAATCCGCAAGCGCACGGCAACTTCGTGTTCATCGTGCCTTACGACGAGCCGACCAGTCCCGCCAAAGACAAGCTCGAGTTCGGCACCAGCGTGCAGTTTGCCGACATCTACTTTGGCCTCGACGAGTCAGACACCATGGGCGCAGAGCTCGACGCGATGCGCGGCGTGGATGCCAACACCGGCGTTCCCGGCATCATCAAGTTCCTCAGCTGTGACTTACCCGGAGCACCGGTCAGTTGCCTCATCGACACCGATTGCGGCCAAGACCAAGTTTGCTTCAACAGCAAGTGCATCGAAGATCCGCTGTTTGCAAACTCGGGGCTCGGCTGCATCCCCGACATGTGGACTGGGATAGGAACCTTCACCACTTGCAACACCTTCAAGAACCTCAAGCACATTCAGCCCTATCCGGCTGACACCTCCGCGGCCATTCCGCTGAGCACCTTCAGCGGAGGAGCCGAAGCCGTGATCCAGGCCGCAGCCTGCGTTGCTGACTCCAACATTTGCAGCAACAACAACCAATGCAGCGCCTTCGCTGGTGACAATAGCTATGGCGCCGTAGCCAACCCCGTCGGTTGTGTAGGCTATCGTCCTGAAGCGGTGCGCATCCTGGTACAGATCACCGACGCGGACAACCAAGGCGGCACCTGCAACGGCTCGGTAGCGACCATCGCCGCGGCCGGCGGCGCGCTCAAGCAAGACGGCATCAAGTACGTGGGCCTCTACGGCACCGGCGACGACCAGTTCGGCCCCTTCGAGCTGTGCAACAGTCCCAAGGAATGCACCGACAAGCTCGGGGTCGAATCTGACACCCTCGAAGTCTTGGGCGTGAGCTGCATGGACGACAGCGCTTGCCAAGTCTTCCCCGGCTCGGTGTGCATCAACAACTCCTGCAACCGGCCCTTCACCTTGCCCGCCCTCGACAGTGCAGTGGTGCAAGCCACCTCCACGGCGATCTTGCAGCTCGTGCGCGGCGTACCGCTCAACGTGACCATCGCCGCCGAGGATGTAGGCGGCGACGCAGGCGACGCTCTGCAATTCATCGACTACCTCGAGGTCAATCTTTCCGGCGGCAAGTGCACCAAGGTGCCCATCGTTGCCGACACCAACATGGACAATCACGACGACTCGTTCCCGGCTTTGCCCGGCGGCACGCCCGTGTGTTGGGACGTCAACCCCGTGGCCAAGAACACCACCGTGATGCCCACACCCGATCCTCAGCTGTTCAAAGCCAAGGTGATTGTCTCAGGCGACGGCTCCCCCCTCGATGAGCGCTCGGTGTTCTTCTTGGTGCCGCCGAAGCCGGCCGAAATCAACCCGCCGAACTGAGCAACTGACCCGCGACGGCCCGATCCTGGCTCCAAAGCCGCATCATGGCGCCACCCAAGACTTCTCCCCCGCCCCAAGCTCGAGCTGACGCTAGAGCAAGCCCAGGCTCGTCTCCTGCGTCATGAACGAGAAGTTGGCGGTCGCCCTACTCGTCCCAGTCCTTGCCTCGGCTTGGCTCATGGGAAGCTGTCGGCAACGACCTGCACAGATACCTGACGAGCAACCCAGCCGCGAATTGGGTAGGAACCGTCTAGCGCTCAGCCCGGCCGAGCCACCTCAGATCTTCACGCCCACGCCGCCGGCGCCACTGCAGTGGTCACCCATCGACGCCCCGCCCGATAAGAGCGAGGCCGATCTGGTGACGCCGCAGGGGCAGCTCCGCCATGATCCTGCTGGCACGCGCTGGATCGTTGGTCGCGAACGGCGTGCCCAGAGAGCCCGCCGCCTCGATCCATCACCCCATACCTCCCTGAAATGGGAAGCGCGACAGGGGCTGGTCAGCGTCGGGCATGATCGGCGAATTCGCCACGCAAAAGAGCCGCTCTCCGCGCTGATAGAAGTTGGCACGGTGCCCCAGCCCATCGAATTGACCACCGTGCTGCGCTACCGAGGAGGATACAGTGGGTTTGGAGTTGGCGGAGCGCAGATCAGTAGCAACGGCCGCGACTGGCGCCTACCGCCGAGCTTTGCTGGCAGAACAGCCTTACAGGTGCTGATTGGAGCCGATGGCACTGGTATTGGCTTGTTCCTCCCACAGCTAGTGGCAACGACGAGCGATGGGGGCGCCAGCTGGCAGCGGCTCGAGACGGGCGCAGCGCTCGTTACTCAACTCGACATACGAGGGGACGTGGCACTGTTGCCAGGACGCCTGATCAATCATGCGCGCGGACACAGCTGGACGGCAGAACGCTACAGCCCCGAGTCTGGTCTGGGCTCAGCAACAGTCTCGGAGCACGCTGCAGGGCTGCCACAGAGCTTTCCGATTTGGGCCAAGAAGCCAAGCAAGCAAGTCCGAAGAGGCGAATCGGCAGAGCCGCAACGGCTGGTCAAATGCCGCTACTACGGGGGGTGCAGGAGCGTGACCATCGATGGCGACACGGTGGTCGTGAACGTGAGAGAGGACCGCAAAGTGGAACCTGCTGCGCGGGCGTACAAGTCTCTGCGCATCGGCCAAGGCTCCATAGGTGGCGCGCTCGCTTGGCGAACGCTTGGGGAGCCAGGTGCGTGTGCTGCTGGAACCCTGCGTGCCATCGCTGCATGTGACGGAAGAGTGGTCGGCTCCTGCGGCTCGCTGATCACCCTAGAGACGGGACAGGAGCAGATCTCGACGCGGGCTCCCTTCGCGGTAGCTGCGCTCGCATTTGCCAGCCCCGATAGAATCATCGCAGTGGGTGAGGAGTACGGACAGCTCGCAGCAATCGAGGCGACCGACGACTTGGACGACATCGAGCCGCTTGCCATCGATCCCGTCGAGCTCCCTCCCTACGAGCATGAACAGCTGTCGTTTGTAGGTGGTTGCGCCAGCGAGTCAGATCCGGATTCGGCTTCCCGTCGATTGTGGCTCACCAGATTGGATCTGGTGCTGTCTCTCGACGAGCAACGGCTGAGCCTTCGCGCCAAGGGCAAAGACACCGCGGGTCGTGCGCCATTGGGGGTAGACAGATTAGGTCGATTGCTCTTGTCCACGCCCACTTCTTGCTCTTACTCGGGAGGCTCCGATCCGGTGTGCAGACAGCTCGGCAGAGTGACGCCTTCCGGGT
The DNA here is from genome assembly GCA_964599485.1 of uncultured Polyangiaceae bacterium. GTDB lineage: Bacteria > Myxococcota_A > Polyangia > Polyangiales > Polyangiaceae > JAPYTK01. Next base: position 3,347 of record CAZRGL010000259.1, on the reverse strand, counting down.
TTGATGGCGTGCTGAAGCTCCCTTTCGTCCCTGGCGCTCGAGCCTACTTGCCCAGTTTGGCTCAGGGCCGAGGCCTGCTGCCAGATGTGGCCGGGAACTTGTGGCAGACCACCGACGACGGCGAAAGCTGGGCCGTCGTCCAAGGCCCAGTTGGCCTGACCAGCCCGAGGCTGGTGCTGTGCGGAGCCAACCGCTGCGAAGTCGATGACTGGGCGGTGCGCGTGGGATGGCCGAGCGCTGGGCCCAAAACACCGCCTCGAACGTCCCAATGGCGCCCACGGCGGGCAAAGGGGGTCGCCCCAACGGACATGGTGCTGTCGTGTCACCAGGAGCCAAGTCTGAGCCCGAAGCTCCCGCCTGGCACGCGGCTGCGCACCATCAGGAGCGGTCTCGGCGAGGTGTTGTGGACCGCTGCTGGGGAGCAGAAGCGCGAGGGCAGTGAGCCCAGGGCCGAGGGCACGGTGGTCGTGGTTGGCCACCTCGATGGGACCACCAAGCAAGTGATGTCGTGCGGCAGAAGGTGTCTGACCTTCGTTGGACCAGTGCTGGGCCAGCTCGACGCTGACCGCCAGCTATTCTGGGTTGGTCATGATGGGCAGTCGCACAAGGGGCCGATACCCAACTCGTCCATTTTGTACGAGGTCCATTCCACACAAGGGTTGAGCTTTACCCCCAACGTCAAAGCACCCCTCATCACCTTCGCGCGCGATGGTGCTGTCGAGAGCCGCGCCTGGCCCGCTGCAAATGATCTGTACAACGTGGATCACTCTATCGTCGAAGCGGCAGATGGCAACTGGATCGTGCTCGGGCAGCCCGGACGCGTGAGCCACTTCGATGAGCGCATGGATGGCGGCGAACGGCTGCCCCAATTCCCGGCACGTGCCATTTCGCTTTTCCGGTTGAGCGCTCGAGATACAGCACCACCGCTGACCTCATTGCGTGCTTTGACGACGAACCTTCAGATCGAGCATGGCGCCGAGCTCATCAGGGAGGGCTCACAGACATACCTCGCCATCGTCGAGAGCCTCGCCGACGGCGGTACCGAGTTGCGCTTGCGCACCATCGCCGCTGACCTCACGATCGGCGGAGCCATCGCTGTTGCCAACACGCGCGCACCCGCCGGACAGCTCACCCCACTGTCGAACTGTGCGCGCGGCGCGCCCGGTGCACTGGTCTCGTTGCGTGCTCCCGAGCTCGGCCCGAACGAAACACTGCTCGACGGAAAGAGGCTGCGCGGCGGACAGCTGCGATGGGTGCGTGTCCACTCCTCAGGGGCCTGCGTCGAGCGGACCCTGTTGGGCTTTGGCATCGCCTCTGATCCGCACGAGGACGGCTACCGCAGCCACAAAGACGAGTGGCTAATCCTACCTGGTGACGGTGAGGGCAGAGGGGTGCTCGTCGAGGAAATGAAGCTGATCGGCGTTCGGTGCAAGCGCGAGCCGAGGAGGCCCTCTCCGCCGTCGTCTCCTTAACTCATTGTTCAACTCAGCAGCTGCAACAGGGTCCGCTCGACCCCGTCGTTCGGCTCGACCCGCACGAGTTGTGATACCTTTTCCGGGGCATGCTTGCACATCGGCGATGGCTCGTATGGTGCGCGCTAGCGACTTTCGCTGGCGCGTGCGAACGGTCCAGCACACCACAACCGAGCAGCCCCACGCCCGTCTGCATCGTGGACGCCGACTGTGGACAGCTCGCTGGCGCGTGTGGGGGCCGGTTCTGCGAGAAAGGTCAATGCCGGGTCGATTACCGACCGCTGGGCACGCCGTGTGAAGACGGCTTCTGCAGCGGCGATGGTGTTTGCGCACAATGCGCCATCGACGACCACTGCGAGAGCGGCAGCTGTGTGCAGCAGAAGTGTGCCGAGCCGAGCTGCCAGGATGGCATCCACAACGGTGCTGAAAGCGACATCGATTGTGGCGCTGACTGCGATCCCTGTGCGGTGGGGGCGCTGTGCAAGCAACACGCCGATTGCCAGAGCAAAACCTGTATCGACGCGATGTGCCAGCACGCGAGCTGCGAGGACGAGATCCGCAACGGGGAAGAGAGCGACGTCGACTGCGGCGGCAGCTGCGGCCCGTGCGCTTTGGGACAAGTCTGCGGCAGCGCGCTGGATTGTGTGGGCAACAACTGCGTCGCGGGCGTCTGCGCCGAAAGCTGCAGCGATGGCGCGCTCAACCAAGACGAGAGCGATATCGATTGCGGCGGCAGCTGCAAGGCTTGTCCCGCTGGGGCTGCCTGCAAGGTCGCCGGCGATTGCCTCGGGGGCATTTGCCAGGCTGGCAGCTGCGCCGAGAGCTGCACCGACGGCGCGCTCAATCAGGATGAGAGTGACGTCGACTGCGGCGGCTCGTGCGCGCCTTGCGCGCTTGGCCTGAGCTGCAGCAAGCCAGGCGACTGCAGCTCGCAGACGTGTGAGCAGACCATTTGCGTGGCGGCGCCAACCTGCTCGGATGCCAAGCTCAACCAGAGCGAGACGGATATCGACTGCGGGGGCAACTGTCCGGCCTGTTCCGACGGCAGCGCTTGCATCTTGGGCCAAGACTGCCTGAGCGGGGTTTGCTCTGCGCAAAGCTGCCAAGTTGCCAGTTGCAGCGACGGCGTGCACAACGGCGCTGAAACGGACATCGATTGCAGCGGCGGCTGCCCCCTGCCCTGCGGACCTGGCGCCAAGTGCCTGCTCGACAGCGACTGCATGGGCGGGGACTGCGGCGCTGGTAGCTGCACACCGAACTGCATTGATGGCATTCAGAACGGCCTCGAGTCCGACATCGACTGCGGGGCTGCTTGCCCTCAGCAATGCCTCACCGGAAAACAATGCGCGGGTCCGGGCGACTGCACGAGCGGTGTGTGCGGCGGCGGGGGGATCTGCACTGCCGCAACCTGCTCGGACAACGTCAAGAACGGTGCGGAGCTCGGTGTCGACTGTGGCCCGAGCTGCATGAACGGCTGCCCGCCGGGGACTGTTTGCAGCGACCCGTCGGAATGTGACAGCTTGGTGTGCAAGCAGGGCATCTGCGCGGCGCCGAGCTGTATCGATGGCGTTCGCAACGGTGGCGAGGGGGGCCTGGACTGCGGCGTGGTGTGTGCGTTCTTGTGCGGCGCAGGCATGGGCTGCACCGTCGACGCCGACTGCAAGGGCAACGAGTGCAAACAGCAGGGCTTGAACAAGATTTGCGTGCCCAATTGCTTTGATGGTTTTCCCAACAACGGCGAGACCGATCCTGACTGCGGCGGACCCTGCCAGCTCAAGTGCCCGATCGGGGGGCACTGCATCGTCAATACCGATTGCCAAGCCGGCTACTGCGACGAGAGCTTTCACTGTGTATTGTGAGGATCTCGAGCGAGAA
>CAZRGL010000258.1:0-14822 GCA_964599485.1 uncultured Polyangiaceae bacterium | reverse complement strand
ACAACGGTAAGGCGCACGCGCCGGTCGTCACGCGTCACAAGGCGGCTGATGGTGCCAAAGGGAAAGACGCGAAAGCACCGGGCGCCGGTACGAACTTGCAGGCCGCTTTGCAGCTCGCTTACGGCTTGTTCCCCCCTGGATACTTGCGCCGAGTGGTGCTCATCTCGGATGGTGTACAGACCGACGGCGACGTGCTCGCAGAGGCCAATCGGGCGCGTGACTACGGGGTCCGGATCCACACCATTCCCTATACGCGTCCGGCGCCCGGCGAGGTGGCCGTGCGTAAGTTGCGCATGCCTGAGCGGGTGAAAGTAGGTCAGACCTTCAAGATCAAGGCCGACATCTACGCAACACGCGATACCAAAGCCACGGCGACGCTTTTTCAAGGCGAGACCATCAACGGGCTCGACGGCATCAAGAAGCTCGATCTGAAGGCAGGCCCGAACGAGGTCGTTTTCAAGAGTGTCGTGCGTGTCGCTGGCGAGGTCACCTATGCGCTCAAGCTCAAGGACATCAAGAGCGATCGCTTTGGTAAGAACAACGCTTACGCCACCACCATCGACGTGCCTGGGCGCCCACAGGTGCTCTACATCGAGCAGACCCCGCAGTATGCTGGGCCGTTGACCCGCGCCTTGACGGCGCAGCAGTACGACGTCGATGTACGTCCCCCGACGGGTTTTCCAGGATCGCTCAAGGAGCTGGAGCGCTACGACTTCGTAATCGTCAGCGATGTGCCCAAAGAGGGCATGACGCTGCAGTCGCAGCAGCTTCTCGAGCAATACATTCGCGATTTGGGTGGCGGGTTCATGTATGCGGGCGGCGAGAATGGCTACGGCCTCGGCGGCTGGTATCGCACCACCATGGCCCGCATCCTGCCGGTGCGAATGGAGAGCGAGAAGGTCCAGAAGATCCCGAGCGTGGCGATGGTGCTGGTGATCGACCACTCGGGCTCGATGACCGGCATGCCCATGGAGATGGCCAAGAAGGCCGCCAAGGCCACGCTCAACGTGCTCGGCTCCGACGATCTGATCTCGGTCGTTGTGTTCGACTCGCGGCCCGACACGGTGGTCAAGATGCAGCCAGCGCGTAACCGCTCGCGGATCCGGGGCCTGATCTCGCGCATCCAGCCAGCCGGCGGCACCGAGATTTTTCCTGCGCTCGACCGGGCCTACAACATCTTGACCGTCACAGAAGCGCGCAAGAAGCACGTCATCCTGCTGACCGACGGCAAAGCGCCCACTTCAGGAATTCGTGATCTGGTCAACGCCATGATTGCCGAAGCGATCACGGTCACCACGGTGGGGTTGGGCAGCGATGTCGACGAGCAATTGCTCAAGATGATTGCCGACGTGGGCGGCGGGCGTTTCCACCAAGTACCCGATCCGCAGAGCTTGCCCCGCATCTTCACCAAAGAGACCGAGATGGTGGCGCGCGCTGCCGCCGTGGAGGAGTGGTTTCAGGTTCAGCAGACTGGCTACGCGCGGTTCCTACGCAAGATTGACGTGCGCAGCGCTCCGTTCCTGCACGGTTACGTATCGACCAAGATGAAGCCGACGCCAGCGGTCGAGCTATTGGCCAGCGAGGACACCGAGGAGCCCATCCTGGCGCGGTGGCGTGTCGGTACTGGCTGGTCCTTGGCCTGGACCACGGATGTCAAGTCGCGTTGGGCGGTGGAGTGGACGGGGTGGCCCGGCTGGGAGAAGTTCTGGGGCCAGCTCGTGCGCGAGCACATGCGTCAGAAACATCGCCGCGAGCTCGACATGCGCGCCGAAATCGACGGCGGCGTGTTGCACGCGTCGGTTGACGCTTTCACTGTCGATGAACGCTTCGACAACAAGCTGGTCAGCAAGCTGACCATCATTGGCCCCCAACCAGGAGGCGCCAAGAAGGTGGTCACGATGCGGCAGACGGCGCCAGGTCGCTATGAGGTTTCCGCTCCATTGGACAAGTACGGCTCCTTCTTGTTGCGCGCAACGCACTCGCGCGAACAGGAGGATGGCACGCTCAAGCCAATCGCCAAGAGCTCCGGTCACGTCTCGAACCCGTACCCACGCGAATACGCTGCATTCAAGACTGATCGCGTGACCATGGAACGGAGCGCGCTGACTACGCTGGGCCAGTTCGATCCGAAGGATCTGGCCATCGCATTTGACCCCGAGGGTGAGAAGATCGAGTACCACGAGGAACTCTGGCAACGCCTGGTGATGCTCGCCATCATCCTGTTCTTGGTCGACTTGCTGTTGCGCCGCGTGCGTATCTTCGACCGCAAGTTCAAGCGGCGTCGCCTCACCAAGCAATCTGCCGCGGCTTGAGGTGCGCGTAGCGCTCAGGCTGGGGGAATACAGCCGATGAGCTTGCCGATTCGCCGGGCCGTTTCGGACGCCCGCGTCAGTAGCTCAATGGTTCGTTTGCGGCTGGCAGCTGGCAAATCCGTCTGGGTGGCGTCGAGGGCCAAGCGCTCCTGAAGCTCGAGGGCGACGTCGTAGCTGCGTTGCAGAGCGCGAGCGTGACCATCAGCATCTTCGGATTTGAGGCTGGCAGCCTTGTTCTGCGCCTCGTCGAGCTCTGCGAAGAGTTTGGTGGCCTCCCGCGGTGGGTCGTGGCCATACATTCCCTGGCAGCGGTCGGCGCGGGGCCCGATCAGGATATTGGCCTCCCGTTCAGAAGCCTTGGCCCGCGCCTCTCGGGATGCGTCACGCAACAGGATCCGCATACCGCGAACATGCACATCGCTCGCGGGCTTCATCCCACCCGGCCCGACGTTCGAGCTATTCAGGGCGTCGACCAGACACTGGCGCAGCTGTTTGGTGGCGCTGCTGTCCGCTTCACTCTTGGTGCTGGTGTCGATGAGCTGCTCGAGCGAAGCCGCGTGCATGCGGCCCGTTCCGCCCTCGATCGTGAAATTGACGACGGCGACGTAAGCACCCGCAAAACCAGCTGCCTCGAACTCGTGCTCCCAGCAGGCGACCACTTTGCGCAGGTGAGCTTGGCTCGTCGCTTTGCTCAGCTGGTCGGCGAGCTCTTGCTGGCTCGCGCAGCTGAAGGTGCAGGCCGCTGTGAGTGCCGCAATGAGGGTTCGGGTACGAAAAGTCATGGTCGACTCGCCAAGATGCTCTTGTCGATGGCGCTGTAGTCTGGAAATCGCCGCGTCTCGGAGCGAACGCCTGTGTAGCTGATGGTTGTGGTGGGCCGATCGGGTTGTTGCAGCTCAGAAAGCGAAAGGGTTGTGGTGCAGCCCCCACAAATGGTGAGCAGCCCCCCCGCTAGCGTGGCCCCCAACAAGAGCGAGGTGGCCGGTTGGTTTCTGGTTTGTTGAGTCATCCGAACATCTCTCCGCTGGCTCGTGAGCAGCTGGAGATTACCCAATACGCTTTGTTGCATCCAGCACAGACATTGCTCGACGGGGCCGTCCAGCCCCCGGACAACCGCACGAGACTAGACGTCCTATGGCCAGCCGCACTAAGCTGGGCATCACGTGGAGACCTTAGCAGTCCGGGTCCAGCGCGATGGGCCGCTCAACGAGCTCGATGCGGTAGGTTGGGCGATTCGTTTGTCCAAGCGTGTGGAAGAGCTTCACAAGCTCGGTGTCGCGCATGGCGGGATCTCTGCTGCGTGTGTGTTGACCGAGTCGGGCAGTTTCAAGACCAGTGGGATGCTCTCGGATGTTCGTCAGGCGAGCATCATGCCTGCCTATCACTCTCCTGAGCGGCATGCAGGCCGAGGTATTTCGCCGGCTGACGACAGTTGGGCGATTGGGGTGACGCTCTATTTGTTGCTCACTGGCAGCCTGCCTTTCGCGGGTGAGACAGCAGGCGACATTCGCAAGCAGCTCGCGACCACCACCCCGGCTCCGCTGGCGGTGTTCGACGTTGGCGACGACGCATTGCAGCAGGTGCTCAACCAGTTCCTCGCCCTTGCCATCTCCAAGCGGGTCGTGCGCGCCGCGACGTTGCGTGAGGCGCTCGAGGCTTGGCATCCAGATCCAAACATCAAGGCCATATTGCCTCTCGACGAGTCCGACGAAGAGAGCTTCATGGACGACGATGACGACGATGATGAAGCCGCCACCGTGATGCGCGACTTCAGCGAGGTACAGGCCGCGATGGCCGCGGCGGGCATGCCGACGCCTGGTTTCCCTGGAGCGGGACCGCCGGCTGCTGCTACGCCGTCGCCGGCAGCTGGTTCGCCGGCAGCTGGTTCGCCGGCAGCTGGTTCGCCGGCAGCTGGCCCGCCCGCAGCTGGCCCGCCCGCAGCTGGTCCGCCGGCAGCTGGTCCGCCCGCAGTCGGACCGCCCGCAGCTAGTCCGCCCGCAGTTGGACCGGCAGGTGCTGGTCCGGGTCCGACGGGGCGTGGTCCTGGGCCTATGGGCGGTCCCGGGCCAATGGGTGCTGGTCCTCCGGCAGCTGGTCCGGCAGCTGGTCCTGCAGCTGGTCCGGCAGCTGGTCCGGCCCGCGGCGTGCCGCGCGCCCGCAAGCACAAGGCGACCGCTCTCGGAGGCTTTGGGATGCCGTCGGCGGAGCTGCGAGCTGCCGCTGCTGAGGCACGTGCCCGAGCGGCCCAGCCGCCAGCTGCCATCCTGCAAGGCCCCGGCGCAATGGGGACAACGCCAATGGCCGCGGTGCCTCCTCAAACGCCGGCGGGCCCGGCCACCGGTGGTCTGCTCGATGTCGCGCCGCATGCGGACGGTCCCACCCCGATAATGCAGAAGCTCCCGCCGCCCACGCCAAGGCGTGCGCCGCCGCCACCGCCGAACCGCAAACCGCCGCCGAGCCCCGCCATGGCCGGGGCTGGTCCTGCCGCTGGTCCTGCCGCTGGTCCTGCCGCTGCCGCTGGTCCTGCCGCTGGTCCTGCCGCTGGTCCTGCCGCTGGTCCTGCTGCTGGGCCGCCTGCGTCCGAGGGGCAAGTCGCGTTCGATATCGAAGATCCGGATTCGGATGAGGGAGGCGGCGCCACCTTGCTGATTGACACCGATGCGCCGGACCTGTCAGCGGCCATCGAGGAAGCGCTGATGAAGGGGCCGAGCACAGGTCCTGAGGCCGCCGCGGTGGCTGCGCCTAGCGCGCCCTTGCCAAGCCCCGGCGGACCGCCACCAGGATGGCCTACGCCACCGCCAGCAACACCAGCTGTTGAAGCCCCGCCCCTCGCCGGCGCTGCGCCAGCCGCCCCGAGCCCTGCACCGGGCGCTTTGGGCTCGGTAGATGCCGTCTTGTCCGGCGACTACAAGAAGGCGCCGGAGCCCGCTCCAGCCGCAGCCGTTGCTCCGCCAGAAGAGGAGAAAAGCTCGGCACTGAAAGTGGCGCTGATCATCGCTACCGTATTGCTCGTGATCGTCGTGGCTGGGGTCGTGATTCTGTTCCTGCGTCAGCGCGGCATCATCACCTGGTTCTGAGTGGCCGGGCTCTGGCCGGGCTCTGCTCGCTACTTCCAGCTGTCGCTGAAGAAGCCCCCGTCCAGAACCTGCCGTGAGCCAAGCAGCTCGCCGCCCTGTTCGACGGTGATTCGTGAGTCGTACACCAAGAAATCTGGCGCCATGCGTGGCAAGTGACGGCTGGCCAAAGTGCCTGCAGGCCCGACGCCGGCGTGAAGTACGACGTAATGCTCTTCGTCGAGCGGGTGAGGGCGAATCACCGAGATACCCACGTCCTGGCCGTCGTGGCGCTTGTCGCGAAACAGTAAACCGTTGTCGTCGAAGCGAACGCCGAGCCGCTCGGCGAGTCGAGCTGTGACGCGATTGCTCTCAGGGTTGCCGACTAGCACCAAGCTGCGCCCGCGCAGGAGCGACTCGTCAATCTGGTCGTCGGCCATCGCTGGCAGTTGTGCGCCAGCCCAGTGGTCATGGGAGGCGTGATGCTCGGCGACCATGCGGTTGGTCTCGCGCTGGCTCGGATCGCGATTTCCCCAGATGATGAGTAGCGGTCGGCGCAATACATCGTCTAGGGGCCCGCTCAGAGAGGGGCGTTTGCGGCCTCGGCGGTCGGGCACGCTTGGCTTCTGGGCGAAACCATCGCTATTGCGAACGAACACCAGCTCCTGGTCTCGACCGACCGTCAAGTTGGCCGACAATCCAGTCTCGCGGCCGTCGATGGCGAGCGTGCTGGGCGCACTTTTTCCGGTGGCGCCCAGTGCGTTTAGACTCACGGCGAACGCATCGACCCTTTCGGTGCTGATGGTCAGAGCGCCGCGGCTTCGTTGGTAGCTTGCGTCGATGGTAGCGAGCCCTTTGCCCTGGTCGCTCATGGCGATCAGACGAATCCAAAAAGCGCGGTGGTAGCGATACGATCCAGTTCGCAGCCGCGCTCGATCTGGCTGCTGCGGGCGGCGCTGCTGCCGCAACCAGGCAATCATGCGTCCGTTCTCGTAAGCGTGATCCCACACGTTGTGCCCGAGCTCGTCTTGCAGATCGAAGATGCGACGGTAACCGAGCTTGCGGTAGCGCTTCGCCATGATGGCTGAACGGTGAGGTCCGTCCTGACCGCCGTGAACGATGTTCATCGGCAGGTGCAGCCCATTGAACGCATAATTGCCAATGAACCGCTTGGCGAGCATCTGCTCTTCCCACGGTCTCTTGGGGCGCTTGCGAACGCTCTCGTAGGTTGTCAGATTGGGGTATCCGCATAGCGGGGCGGCAGCTGCGAAGCGGTCGGGATAGTGAAGAGGAACGACGAATGCCACGGTGCCACCCAACGAATACCCAGTCAGCGATACGCGCGCTGCATCCACCCGATAATGGCGCTGTGTGCGAGCGATGACCTCGAGCACGTCATGCTCGCCGAGCTGCCTCCAGCCTGCGCCGTCGTAGCCCCAGGGAGCTACCACGATGGCGCCTAGATCAGGTAAGGGGGGCAGGTGGCGGGTAGCCCAACTGCGATCCTCGTCTTCCTCGGGACCCATCCCGAACACGGTTCGAAGCGCGAGCGCCGGCTTCTGACCCAAGCCATGCGAGACGACGATCAGCGGATAGCGACGTTTGTTTCGGGCGTGGCTGGGCGGGACATAGATCACATAGGGCTGCAGACGTCCGTCCAGCTTCGAGCGGTAGGCTCGGTAGAGCACGCCAGTCGCCTTGAGGTACGGATCGGTGCCGGCTGATAGTGACTCTGCCAGGCCTTCGAGTCGTCGGGTGCGCTTACGCAACCAGCTGTGGTCGGTATGGCCGGTCGCCAAAGCGCCCATCAGTGTGTCGATCGCATGTTGGAAGCTGTCACGGCTATCTGCGTCGATGGAATCGGGCAGAGAAGCGGCGAGATTGGCGAGCGCGACGATGCGCGCGTGGCGCTTCGGCTGATAGCGCAATGGTCGGCGCACTGCCGTGACCGCGTTGGCATCGGTCAGTCCGCCGGGCGCGGCGCTCAGCTCCAGGCTCAAGGTCGTGTTGCGACGCTTGGTCAACCTGACATTGGTGCTCGGAACCGGTGCATTGCTCAGCAGCGCATCGAGGCCGACGCGGCCTCGGCTCAGCACTTCCTTGCGCTTGCCCCGACCGAGTGTGATTCGATAGTCCAATCCGCGGGCGCGCTCAGGCGCCAGCCCAAGCAGACCGAGCTCGGCTTGGACTGTAAATCCATCTTGCACGGCCGCGGGATGGAGCTTGCCGCGGCTCAAGGTGGCCAGATCGCAGGCGCCACTCAAACCGTGGGCTAGCGCCCAGCGCAAGTCGGGGGGCACGCGTCCGGCTCGATCGTGGATGCGCAGCCAGTAGCCCGTGGGATCGCCCCGCTTCTGTCCGACGGCGACGGCGATTGGCGTTGCGCCAGGGCTGAGCGTGATTGGACGAAGCACTTCGTCGGGCAGCGGCGACGACGAGCCGGTCCGGTCGACGTCGGCCACGAGCTCATCGCCGAGCCACACCCGCACATGACCCTGCGCCCCCAGCTTGAGAATCGCTTGTTGAGTGCGACCGACCACGGCGTATCCGAGCAGCAGGTGGTAGCGTGTGCCGGCTTTTCGTTTGCCGTAGCGTCGGCGGTGCACGGAGACCATGCCAGTGGGTCGGCAGCGTGGGCGGAAGCCTTTTGCGAGCTCATGGTCAAATGCGCGGCTCGTGGGCTCGACGATTCGTCTCAACGCGCGCGCATAGTAGGGGCCTTGCGACGCCCAAGCATTGAGCCAGCCGGCGCCACGAGGAACCAGCAAGTCCAGTCGATCGAGTCGCGTCTCATGGCTCGCAAGGCGCAGCGAGACGCAGGAGCCACCGAGACAGCTCTCGGCCTTGCCGCAGTGCTGCTCGCGGTAACCACGCCCGTCAGCCTGGCAGTGTCGCGCGGTGCGTGCATCGAGGCACGCGCGCCCGTCCGGCTCGCAGGCGGGCAGCACCGCGGCGCCGGGAGCCATGGTCGCGGTGGCAGGCTGTTGGGTGCCACTGTCGCGGTCGGCTTGTTGGCAGCTCGTCAGCAGAGCGAGGCACGCCACCAGTAGCAGCAACGACGACTGCTTCTGGCTGTAGGTCGCGCTTGTCACCACTGCTTTTCGATTCCAACATGGCGACTCATGACCTCTGTACAAGGATTGATGGCCGAGCTCGATGCACGGGTCGATGCGTTGGGCGACGCGTTGAGTGATCTTGCTCGCAAGATTCATGGCCAACCGGAGCTTTCGTTCGAAGAACACAAGGCGGCGCAATGGATCGCGGAGATGCTGGAGCGCGAAGGGGCGAAGGTTGAACGTCAACTGGGCGGTCTCGATACCGCCTTGCGAGCCCGGCTCGGTGATGGAACCGGCCCGCGCGTGGCCATCCTAGCCGAATACGATGCGCTGCCCGAAATAGGGCACGCTTGCGGGCACAACCTCATCGCTGCCGGAGCGGTTGGAGCCTGGTTGGCGCTACAGGCCGCACACGGCCAGCTGGGTGGAACGGTCGATTTGATCGGCACGCCCGCGGAGGAAGGCGGCGGCGGCAAGATTCTCCTCGCCGCCGCTGGGATATTCAGCGGGCTCGACGCAGCGATGATGTTTCATCCTTTCGATCGGGACCTGAGCATGCACCCGACCTTGGCCTCGGCCTGGCTCGATTTACGCTTCGAGGGCAGGCCCTCGCATGCCGCGATGGTGCGAGTGCGCTCACGGCGTGTATGGACTGTTTTCGGCTCATCGACGGCCAGCGGGTTCATTTTCGGGATGGCGTGCGTGTGCATGGGATCATCAAGGAGGGTGGCGAGGCGGTGAACATCGTGCCTGAACGCGCCAGCTCCGAGTTGAGCGTACGGGCGCCAGAGCGGGAAGAGCTCGACCGTGTTTGTGCCATCGTCGAGCGCTGCGCTCGGGCTGCGGCGATGGCGTCGGACGTGAGTGTCGGTATCGAGCGGCGTATGGGCTACCGCGATATGCGCAACAACCTGCCGCTCGCTGTCTGTTTCGAGGAGCAACTGGAAACGCTCGGTCGCAAGTCCATGCGGTCCGATCCACAAGCCGGTGCGGGTAGCACCGATATGGGTGATGTGTCTCATATCGTGCCCTCCCTGCATCCTTGGCTGGCGATTTGCGACGAGGGTAGCGGCTCATGCCACGAGCGCGTTTTCGCTGACTACGCTGCCAGTGAGCGAGGCATCGAAGCGATGCTGCTAGCGGCCAAGGCCATGGCACGCACGGTCGCGAAGCTGCTACTGGACGCTGAGCTGCGCCAGCGGGTTCGCTCGGCATTCGAACGATAGCGAAGGGCCACTTTCGAAGTCATCGAGGCATGCTCTTGACGAGAGCTTGGTCAAGGGCCAATTGTCCTGGCGTGCTGCAGCAACTAACTGACCCCACGATCCTCATGAGCCTGGTGGCGCTTGCCGGGCTGGAGATCGTGCTTGGCATCGACAACATCGTCTTCATCGCCATCATGGTGCAACGCTTGCCCGAGGCGAAACGCCAGTTCGCATATCGGCTGGGCTTGGGTGCAGCCTTGATCAGCCGGCTGGGGCTGCTGTTCACCTTGTCATGGGTCATGAAGCTGGAGCACCCGCTCTTTACCGTTTTCAAGCAGGAGATATCGGGCCGTGACCTCATCTTGCTCGTGGGCGGTGTCTTCTTGATCTTCAAGAGCAGCAAAGAAGTGTTCGAAAAGACCGAGAAGATTGGCGGTGAGGATGACCCAAACGCCAAAAAAGCGAATGCCAGCATGGGGGCCGTCATCGGACAGATCATGCTGATCGACATCGTGTTTTCGCTCGACTCGGTCGTCACTGCGGTGGGCATCGCCAAGGAGATTTGGGTCATGGTCGTGGCGATGCTGCTCGCCGTGGCTGTGATGATGTTGTTCGCCAAGACGGTGGGCGACTTCGTTACGCAGAACCCATCAATGCAAATATTGGCCCTGTCCTTCCTCTTGCTCATCGGTGTGTTCTTGGTGGCTGAAGGGCTCGATCAGCACGTCAGCAAGGGCTACATCTACTTTGCCATGGGCTTCTCGCTCATGGTCGAGCTCATCCAGCTGCGCAGGCGCCGCAAACAGCTAGCCGACAGCTCTGACTCCGCCCCCCAGCCCAGCTGAGGCCAGGTCCGGTTCAGCGGTAGGGGCCCTGTTGGTGGGTAAAGCTAGCGGCCAAGCTGAGCAGCAGCTCGAGTCGGGCGAGCAGCTGCTTGTCGCACACTTGAGGAGCCGGATCGATGAGCTTCAACGTGTCCTGCGTCACGCTCAGAGCCAGTGCGCCCTGCACGACTCGCTCGAATCGTTTCTGCGCAACCACTGGCAAGGCGTTCATCACCCCGTGCTGTAAGGTGCCGTCGGCCCACACGAGCTGATGGTCTTGCTCTACGGGTGAGAGTGTTTGCGCCATCAGTACGGTGCGAAGTGGAACATTGTCAGTCGACCAATGGGTTCCGATCAGGACCTTGCAACCCTGGTAGCGGCCCTGCACGGCCATCCGCGCGGTCTCGAGGGGCCCGCCGAGTCGATGGGCCAGCCGTCGCCAGGCTTTGAGCGCCTCGCGCATCGGCAGCGGAGGAATGATGCTCTTTCGCGCGGGCTCGATACGACGTGCAAGGGCCAACACGGCGGCGGCAAAGCGGTCCAGGTGAGCCTGTGATTGACCCGCATCTCGGGTCGCCACCATGAGCTGCTCGTCGTCGATGTCGATGAGCTGGTGCTTGGTCAGATCGCTCAGGCTATGAAAAAAACTGGTGATCTGTGCGGGATCTCTGCCCGTGAGATAGTGGCGGCGGCCCCAGTGCTCGTCGCCGGTGTCGATGCCGTCGCTGACGACGCGTCGCAAGCCAGTGCGCTCACCGCCGTCGAGCTCGAGATGCAGGTCGGAGTAGCGCAGCGAGCCGGTCAAGAACGCGCCCTCGCTGCCGCGGTGCTCGCGGGCGATGGTGACGGCGACCTCACCGAGCTGCGTGCTCAACTGCTGACCTTCCAAGGTCAGCCCATGCTGCTCGGCAACCGTTTGCCAGATTCTCGAGATGCGGTCCGAGCCAACCGTCGGGATGGCGCGCTGTTTGCTCGGATGGCGCAGCTTCGCGTGTTTGGCCACCACTTGTAGCGGCACCGTTACGGCGATGTCATTTCCCCACCAGGTCTTGACGAAAACTTCGAAATACCAGCGCAGAGCACACAGCTTCGAATCAAAGCTAGGCGTCAAGTTTGCCGGCGCCTTCATTCGCCACGTCGAGGCTGCACCTTCCTGGGCGTCTTGCACATCGAATTGCAAACGGAAACGACTTGCCTCGGCCTCCCTGAACGCGGTTCCATCTTTGGTGCGCAGCAGCTCTTTGGACAACAGCGACAGCATCACGCGGCGGTAGCGATTGCTGTTGACGTTGAAGAGCGCCAGCGAGCCCGACAGGGTGTCCGAAGGGCGCAGCAATGTGGTGTTGAGGCTGAACTCGACCTGCGGCTCGTCGCTGGCAGCCCCTTCGGGATGGCTCGAGTGCAAGGAGGGACCGGGATCTTCGACAGTAAGGTGCGCGTGGCTGACCGGTACGACGTATTGTGCCAGACGATCGAACCACCACGGGACCGCAGCCTGCACCTGCATGACGTAGTCGATGGTGCAGCGCTCGCCCTTGTAGCTGGCCGGCAAGTCTTGCGCTAGCGCGAAGCGACAGCGGTACGCGCTGCGCCCTTTCGGCAGCTCGAGTTGCTCGCCCAAGTTGGCCTTCATGCGCAGCTCGAGCTTCGCGCGGCCCTCACCCGAGCTGACGCGCTCCGTGGCTATCAAAGTCGCTTCGAGCTTGTTCAAGGACAGCTCAGACTTCGCATCGAGCAGCACCTCCGCTTCGAAGCTGGCGCCCGGATGGATCGTGCGCGGCAAAAGCAATGTGATCTTGGGACGGCTAGGCAGCACTTGTGGTGTTATCCCCGATCCAGGCCTCAGAGGCGACCGAACTCTCCGCGCCCACGCCGCTAGGCGCTTGCCGAGGAGTCGATGGCGGCGAAGGCGGCCTGGACGGCCTCGGTGGCTTGCACCAGCTCGATCAACACTCCGCACCCACCGACGGGAGAGGCCTCGTTGCCCTTGGGGTGGATGAAGCAGATGTCGTGGTTGCCCGCGCCTTTGCGGATGCCGCCCGGTGTGAAGCGAACGCCTTGCTCGCTGAGCCAAGCGTAAGCCGCTGCCAAGTCATCCACCCAAAGCGCGACGTGGTTCAGGGCCGGCTCGTGTACCCGCGGCCGCTGTTGCTCGTCGATGGGTTGCATCAGGTCGATCTCGACGGCAAAGGGCCCCTGGCCGCACTGGGCGATGTCCTCGTCGACGTTCTCGCGCTCACTGCGAAAGGTGCCTGTCTGCGTGAGGCCGAATAGCTCGAGCCAGAGGTGGCGAAGGGGCTGCTTGTCGGGCGCGCCGACCGCGATCTGTTGCACGCCGAGCACTCGGAAGGGTCGCGGCTGACTCTTCTCGTCGTCCATTCTTGTCCTCACTTGCTTTGGCTGGCGGCGCGCTCAGCAGCGAGTCCGGCCAGCATCAGCCGTGCGGCGGTGTGGACTTGCTCGACCACTTGCGGCTGCCCATGCAGCTTGGCCGACCAGCCCACGAGGGCGGCGAACCAAATCTGTTGAAGCATCAACGCGATCATGACTTCGTCAGGGCTCGCGGGCTCGTCGGCAGTCGCTTCGCTCCCCCGAAGGGCGCCCACGATCATGCGGTTGACCTGCGTCTGATAGGCGACCACGTTGGCGGCGACTTCGGGCTCGCCGGAGGCCATGGCGCGCAATACGGCGCGGGCGTAGTTCGGTTTTCGGCACATCGCCCGGGTCAGGGTCTGGAACAACGACACGACCCGCTCGGTGGGCGAGTCTCCGCGCGTCGGCTTCTTCTCGAGGCGTCGCTCGAGCGTGTCGGTCTCGCGCTCGAGCGCTGCCGACAAGATGTCTTCTTTGCCACGAAAGCTCTTGTAGAGCGTGCCGAGGGCAACGCCAGCCTGGGCGGCCACATCGCGCTGGCGAACGTTTTCGAAGCCGCCCTCTTCGGCGAGACGGATCGCTACGTCGATAATCCGGTCTTTACGGGTCTCTGGATCGAGACGCTTCGTCGAGGTCCGGGATCTCTTGCTCGATGCCATGTAATGCGAACTTGTGTCGCATATTTGCGACGTTGTTCCAAGTAGAACGTGTTGCACCCGCGGCTTCGAGGTCGTATTACTTAGGCGTGAAACGCGTTCTATTTGCCCTCGTGCTAGCCATTGGGTCGCTCATGGTGTCGACGGTGGCGGCAACCGCCTCCCCCGGCGACGCCATGCTGACGCGCGTCGACGCCGCCCTCAACCGCTACCAAACGTTGTGGTTGCGCATGGATGTGAGCACTCGAGCGCCAACGCAGCAGCAGCCCGGCGGCGCGGAGCGCGCCACACACATGGAAATCGAGGTCCATTTGTCGGGTCGACGTCGCCGCGTGGAGCTGCACGCCCCGGCCGACGCGCGCGGCACTCGGGTTCTGCTCGACAGCGAGCAACGCATGTATGTCTACTTGCCCCAACTGCGCAAGATCCGTCGTGTGGTCAGCCACTTGCAAGAGCGCTCGTTGCTTGGCACCGCACTGCAACAAGCCGACTTCACACTCCGGCGCTATGGTCGTGACTACCAGGCGTCGGTAGCGCGCCAGAGCACCCAGCAGTTGGTCTTGAAGCTCACGCCCCGCGCGGCGGGCTCGGCACCCTACGGCCGGATCGAAATGACCATCGGTCGCCGCTTGATGCTGCCAACCAAGCTTCGTTACTTCAGCGCTGGTGGTGTGCTGCTCAAGAGCGAAGAGCGCCTCAGCTACCGTTGCGATAGCGGCATGTGCGTGCCGGAGCGTATGAAGATTGTGGACCATAGCGCTGGCGGCCAGAAGACGACGCTGCGGGTGATAGGACTGCAGGTCAACAAGCCCTTCGCCGGCGGTCTATTGTCCAAACGTGGCTTGCTGCCGTAGCGAGCGTCTGGCTCGAGGGACGCCACGGACTCGGGGGGCTCAACTCACTATGAGCGTGTGTGGGCCGCGGGGAGGTCTCCTGCAGGTGGGCTCGTCAGGATCCGGTGAGATTCGGCAGCTCCGCCAAGCCGAATCGGGTCGCCTCGGCAGTCATGATCTTCTCCAGCTCGCCGGCCGTGTCTTGGGGCAGGGGAGCGGGCTCGGCACGCTCGAGTCGGCGGTGCACTTCGCTCGCGGCGCGGCTGTGTGCCCAGTTGGCTCCCTTGGCCTCCCAGTCTCCGTAGGTGTCGCGGTCGATCACGCGCGAAGCCACAGTGAGCTCGTGACGCCAGTGACGCCGGGTGTGGTCATGGGACAAGAAGCTGCTCATGCCGACTAGCTCGCCGAGTAGCGCAACCGTGTCGGCTGGATGCTTGTCGCTACCGCGCACCAGCCGATGGGCCATCGACAACGCGTCGTGATCGAGCAGCCGCTTCTCGCGCGCCTGAC
>CAZRGL010000257.1:0-14829 GCA_964599485.1 uncultured Polyangiaceae bacterium | reverse complement strand
AGGCCGAGTTGGCGAAGGGCATATCTGGCTTGGTGACTAGCCGTGCAACAACGCCCTGGGGCAGCCCGCTACACACGCACCGTATTGGCCAGAGCGCGCAAGTCGCCCGCCGCTTCATCGAGCTTTCGTAGCTCCTCGCGGCCTTCCAGCCCTTCGCGTAGCGCGAACAGCTTCTCCACCGAGTGGGCGTCCACGAGCGCACTGCCAATCTCCTGCGCTTTGCCTGCGCCAACCTCGTCTTTGATCATGGCTGGCAAGTCCACCGAATAATTGAGGAGCTCTTGGCAGCGGCCATGAGGAAAGTCGCCCGCCCGAATCTCCTTCGCTGTCTCGTCGAGGCACTCGGCCACCTTCTCGAACAGATCGGCCATGCGCCCCCGCCGCTCGACCGACGCCTTCGAAAGCGACCCTCCAAAACTGAACAAGGTCTTTATCGCGTTGAGTATCGTGGTCGCTTCAAACGGCATGCCGCCCCCTATGGCTGTCGCGCGCGAAGCTACTACCCGCGCAGCACCGCCGCAAACTTGTGCAATGCTCCGGCCATGCGCCTCGACCAACCGCAACCCATTGACACCGTCTTCACACTGCTCGACCGCTGGCGCCACTTTCCCGCCTACCAGCTCGAGCGCCGGGCCGACGTGTTCTTTGCGGCCTATCTGCGCGAGGTGCTCGAAGGCGAAACCAGCGTACCGCTCCACCAGATCATCATTCCGGAGCTACCGATCAAGCGCGACCTCATCTGGCCCAACCATCCAACGAGCAAGTCGGTCAAGCTCGACTACGCCCTGTTCGCCGCCGACTTGTCGACAGCCTATTTCATAGAGCTGAAAACCGACGTTGGCTCCCGGCGCTCGTCCCAGGACGAGTACCTCGAGCGAGCCAAGCAGCTGGGCTTCAAGAAGCTGGTCGAAGGCATCCGAAGCATCGTGCTTGCCACCACCGCGCACCAAAAATACCACCACCTCACCAGCGCCCTAGCCGAGCTCGGCTTCCTTTCACTGCCCCCCGATCTGCAAGACTTCCTCTACCCTCAGCCCCGTCCAGGCCTGACCGAACGCCTGCGCGCCATCGTCGTCGCCGACATCAACCCCACCATTGACGTGCGCTACCTGCAGCCACTGTCCACCGAGGGCGACAGCTGCATCGACTTCGAGACCTTTGCCACCTACGTCGATTGCCACGACGACCCGCTGAGCGCGCTGTTCGCCCGCCACCTGCGGCGCTGGACCACCGCCGCGGGTTCGTCTCCGCGGCTGTGA
Organism: uncultured Polyangiaceae bacterium; assembly: GCA_964599485.1. Lineage (GTDB taxonomy): Bacteria > Myxococcota_A > Polyangia > Polyangiales > Polyangiaceae > JAPYTK01. The sequence continues at coordinate 13,570 of CAZRGL010000257.1, read as the reverse complement.
CCGTTGCACTCCGGACTATCCGTCGTTGTTCCCACTCCAATTGTCGTTGGCTGTTACGCGAACATCACGAGCCCTCAGGAGCAGCTTATGATGCATTGCGGATCAATCGCGTCATTGGCCACTATCCACTTGGCGACACACCCGGCAGCAGCACACGATCGAATGGCTCCTGCCATGCACGACGCGTCCACGCACGCGCACGCCCCGAAGAAATGGGGGTTGCAGCTCGAGCCCTCCTCCTCCTCTTCCTCGCCTGGAGGCGTCGTCTGACCGCCACCGGAATCGTCGCACGCCTCGTCCTGTATTTCACATTCCCAAGTTGCAGTTACCTCGGCGGGTGCGTTGCTGGAGAAGATGGTGGCACGTGCCTGCCCATTGTGAACATACACGGTGTAGTTGTGCGGCAGCTGACTGCTCAGACAGTATGACAGACTCTCTTTGCACTTCCTCGGCGGGGGGATCTTCGTGCAGTCGTCGCAATCGTGGGTCGCGGCATAGTCATCGAGTTTCTTGTTCACCTCGTCGCACAGTGCATCTTGAATCGCTTTGTGGAGTGTGTTGGTCGCTTCCTGCTCCGCCTCTGCGCCAGTTCCATCAACGGGGACCGCAAAGTAGGTCCCCCCTGCAATCGGCTGTTTTACTGTGAATGTTTCCTTGTCGCCACAGGCCGCGACGAGCACGTCTGGAGCACAAGCTGCAAACAATGTAGCGATGAAGACGAACAGGCAAACAGCGAGTGGGCGATGCGACATGTACATGCTTCTCTGTGCGCGCAAGGACTGTGCCTGCAGCTAACTGCGTGATCGCAAGTGTCTATCTGCCATAGATCATATGTGCGTGTAGTGTGCGGCACGGGAGGGGCCTATGTCCCGCACAGTCGTGCACACCTTGTCGTCAACGCCCGACGTCAGTCCGCCGATGAAGACGTATGAGAATGAGTGTTAGCGTATGGGTGGGGTGGCCATTGACCATGGGCCTCCTCCTGGCAAGATCCAGGTGAGACAATGGCCAAGGCGAAGCTCCCCCACGAGGATCTGGTCCAACAAGTCCGCCGCGAGCTACGCATGCAAGGCCGCTGGCGCACGCAATTCACTGACAAGATCGACCAAGCGGTAGTTCGCTGCTCCGCGAATTATCACATTCGTGCTGCCCTCGAGGACTAGCAACTGTTTGCGGTTGCCAAGTTTGGCTAGCAGGGTCGTCATCCTCTTTTCAGTGCTCCTCGTCGGTTGCGGCACGCAGCGGTCGGTGCAAGAGCCCGTGCCGCCCGAGACAATCGCGCCAGCGGGCGCTCTGGTGTCCGAACAGGTTCAAGCTCCAGCAAAACTACGACCCCACGGATGCAGCGGTCCCCAACACTGCGCTACTACCGGGGCCCAGGCGGTCGAGGATGGAGACTACGTTCAGGCCGCGGCCATGCTGAGTTGGGCCTGCGACGCGGACATCGCGCTTGCGTGCTCACATCTTCGGACGGCGTCCCAACCAGCGGCGCTTTTTCGATGCATTGGCCGGCAGCCGAGCGCGCGAGTGCAATGAAGCCGTGTCGTCGTAGGACCTCACCATTGGCCTGCGAGACTGCCCCGTCAGCTGTTTCGTAGACGAGCTCGGCAGAGCCGACCAGGTTCACGCTCCAGCCGGTGGTCACCAGCTCGAACACGCCTTGGAGGCGGTCAGCGAGCTGATCGCTGCCGAGATCCTCACTCCAGCCTCGAATGTCGAGCTCGCCATTGGCGGCGGTGCAGAGCTCATCGAGTGGCTTTCGAGCGAATAGCCTCGGCTTCGCCCCACCCTCCTCGGTCAGAGGAGGCGACGACGTCCTAGAAGTAACGCGAGGATTTCGGTGCCAATGAACTTGGGTTCTTGCGGACTGACCCATGAATGCGGGCTAGTCTTGTTCGATGAGCAGTTCTTTCACACGGGCCCTTGAATGTGGACTCGTTGCTGCTGTCCTGATCCTCAGCTGTGGGGACGATGACGGAGCTGCCGGCGGCAAGGGAGGCACGAGCGCCGGCGGGGGTGGGACAGCGGGTGCTGGGCCGTGTGAGCCGACAGTCGAATCGGTGCAGGGAATTTTCCTGCAGTCGTGCGCGGACGGCAACTGTCACTACGCCGCGCAGCCTGCCGTGGGTCTCGACCTCGCTTCGCCCGGTCTCGAAGCACGACTCGTCGAGCAACCATCGGCCATTTGCGATCGCATCCTGGTGGTGCCGAGTATGCCAGCTGAGTCGTTCTTGCTCGACAAGTTGCAGCTGTCGACGCCGCAGTGTGGCGGCCCCATGCCTGCCGATTCGCCTTTGAGCCAACAGCAGATTACGTGTGTTGCCGACTGGATCGCCAAGATGGCTCCAGGTTGCGAGACTTGCGGTGGCTCCAGCTGTGTCGACCTCCAGACGGACAGCTCGAACTGCAGCTCCTGCGGCAAGGCTTGTCCTGGCGCCTCCCATTGTGAGGGTGGCGCTTGCATTTGCACCGGCGCGGAGCTGCTGTGCGGGGCGTCTTGTGTGAACACCGATACCGATCCGCAGCACTGCGGCGCGTGCTCGTCCCCGTGCGATCCCGGTACCGTGTGCAGTCTCGGTCAGTGCAAGACGGGCTGCGACGGAGCGCTGACCAAATGCGGCGCGTCTTGTGTCGACACGCAGACGAGCAGCCAGCATTGCGGCGGTTGCGACAAGCCCTGCGGAGCCGACGAAACATGCCAGGCGGGCGCGTGTGGTTGTGGCGATACCCAGACCGATCCGAGCAACTGCGGAACATGCGGCAACGTGTGCGCGCCGGGGCAGTCGTGCGTCGGTGGCAAGTGCACCTGCGGCAGCGGCGTCTCCTTCGCCCAAGCGGTGCAGCCGTTCTTCAACTCGAGCTGCATCAACAATGGCTGCCATGGCGGAGTCAAACCCAAGGAGGGCTTGGATCTTCAGGATGGCAAGTCGCACACTGGCCTCGTCGGCGTGGCTTCGAAGCAATGCAGCCAGCGACTCCTGGTGGCGCCGGGTGATCCTGCTGCCAGTTATCTCGTGGACAAGCTAACTGGCAGCAATCTGTGCGCAGGCACCATCATGCCGAAGGCCGGCGGCGTGCCGCCCGCACAAGTCGAGGCCATCTCCAATTGGATTTGCGCAGGCGCGCCCAACAACTGAGGTCAGGAATGCCGCCCGCGCGTTTGGGAGCTGCCAGGCGACCAGCGAGTGGCAGACGAGCGCAAATGGCTGTGAAGACGCGTGCTCACGAGGTGCTCGGCGCCAGCTCGTGAATAGTGCAGGCCAATGCGAGCTAGAACATGGTCGTGACGGGTACGCTGCTGCTGGTGTTGGTGCCGTCGCCGAGCTGCCCGTAGTCGTTGTTCCCTCGATCCCCCAGCACGGCGTTCCCCATTCGTTGGCGTCTTAACAACCACTCAACCGCTCTCAACTTCCGTGGGCCTCCGGCGCAACCGAGGACGGCCATGAACAGGCGGACGGCTTCAGAACGAAGGCAACGAGACACGACCGCCGACGCCCGCGGCGAAACACCGATCGATGGTTCGGCGCTAATCAACGGACGGTCGGTGTCTCGCCAACGACTACTCGGGGCCTACTACACGCCAGATTCCCTCGCGGAGGTACTCGTTCGGTGGGCCCTGGACAGCACACCGGGAAGGCTCCTCGACCCAAGCTTCGGGGGCTGTGCCTTCCTGGAAGCGGGCGCCAAGGTCATGGAGGAGCTAGGGAGCAGAGCTGGCGGCGCCAAGGTCTTCGGTGTCGACATCGACGCAGACTGCGTTGAATACGTGAGAAGCAGCTCACGGCTACGCGAGCGGAACTGCACGTTCGAAGACTTCCTCGCACTCTCACCGGGAGACGTACGGGGCGCGCCGTTTCGGGCGGTGGTCGGCAACCCACCCTACGTCCGCCACCACTGGGTGAAGGACGAGAAGCGAGCTGTGGCCCGTCGCATCGCCGATGAAAGCTCGGTGATGTTGGCAGAAACGGCAAGTCTCTGAGCCTATTTCGTGGTGCATACACTCGCTTTCATCGCCAAGGGTGGACGGCTCGCTCTGCTGGTGCCGGAAGCGATCCTCCAGGCGGACTACGCTGACGTAGTCCGCAGCGTCTTGCGGGAGCGTTCCGACCCCGTTCCGGGACCATTACGATTGACGACGAGGTCGCCCTCGCTACTCGACCCACTCCATTTCAATCTGCGCTGGTCCGACTCATTCGCCAGAGCAGACCATCGACTGACCACCACCCTCCTCATTGCTCTCTTCCTCGCACCTGTAGCTCGAGCGACAATCGGCAGCCGAGCCGCAACTGAGCAGACAAGTACCCCCCTTGTTGCTGATGCATTTCGAGCCACTGGGGCAATCGCCGTGGCTGGAGCAAGCCACGCTGCAGGTACCGCCTGGGAAGTCACCGGACAGGATGCAGGTGGATCCGTCGTCGCAGTCATCGCTATCGCTGCACGGGCCGCCGACGGTCGTGCCGTCGACGCCGACGGACGGCTCGTCAGAGCAGCCCACGGGCGCAAGCGCCAGAAGCAATATTCCAGCCAAAGGAAAAGCGAAGCGGAAATGGCGTCTCGATGGTTCGGTCATTGTTTACAGGCGAGCTTCCGACATGTTCGTCTCGTCCACCTTCGTGAGCGGCTCTTCGACGGGACCGATGAGCCGGTGGTGGTGGTCGCCGGAGAGGGGTTCGGCGAACCCGGAACGCTAGCGGTCCACTCCCTCGACACAGCTGCGGAGCTCGAGGCACTGCTTCGAGGGCTCGAAGTCGCCCGTCCACACACGACCCTCGCCAACGGACGCCGTTCGGGGCAAGCCTGGCGTTGACGAGATCCTGCGACATTGGTCCCAACAACTAATCTTCGCGGAGAAAGCCGGAGCAACATGGCGCACGCGTTCCGTCGCGCAGGTGTCGATGGGTATGGCCGGGGGCGGATGGGCAGGGTGGCAAGCGAAGAGCGGTCCGGCCTTCGTGGTGGGAAACCACGGGAACATCTTCCAAACCCAGGATGACAAATGGGTGACTCGCGGGGCTGTCGCGCCAGCCACTACCCTCACCGATGTTTGGGGACAAGACGGTCACACGCTCACGGCCGTGGGGGTGCGGGGTACGGTCCTCGAGCGGCGCGCCGGCGAATGGAAGAAAGTACCCCTTGCCACGGACGAGCACCTCAACGCAGTTACGGGTGTTGGCGAGGTTGCCGTGGCGGTGGGCTCATCAGGAGTGGTGTTCGCGCGCCGGTCGCGGAGCTGGAAACGAGTTACCGTCCTTGCGGACAAGGCGCGCAAGGAGAGCGACCTATACGACGTGCACATGCTCGACGGCCAACGCTTCATGGCCGTTGGAGCGCTCGGTACGGTGCTCGCTTGCGACCTGTCTGGCTGCAAACGGCTCGAGAGCCCATTGGATGGTGAGCTCCGAGCTGTGTGGGGGCGTGCGCCGAACGACGTGTTCAGTGGCTCGGCGGGAATCGTGGCGCATTACGACGGCAAGAGTTGGAGCACACTTGCTCCGCTGCCATCGAAGCCCATCACCGCCCTGCTCGCCCGCTTGCCCCACAGTCTGTTGGCAGCCACGAGAGAAGGGCTCTTCGAGTGGAACGGGGCGCGATGGTCACGGCTTTCCGGAAAGGACAACTGGCTCGGCGCCTCCCGCCTTTGGAAAACGAGCAAGGGGGAGATCTACGGCCTCATGGAAGGCCCATCTGTCTTGCGAGCCCTCATCAACGAAGTGTGGCAAGAGGTGCCATTAAAACTCCACGGCTACGGAATGAACGGCACCCACCTCACGTCGGGTTGGTCGACCTCCAAAGAGATGATCCTCGTCGGCTCAGGCGGCGCCATCGTAACAAAACAGCTCTGACGCCTCTGCATGTGCCTCTTGAGGTGCGTTGAGCTTCCCGAATTCCCAACGCCATCGCGCTCCCATGGGTATCTCCGCAACCGCGTGGGCGCGTCCAACGAGGTGAAGTGCAACCTGGTGGAGGACCAAGGGCACCGCTACCCCAGTTACATGCCCAGCACGCTGTGGCCTTTCTTCGAGAAGCACTGAGCGACCTGTTTGCACGAGAGTTAAGCGAGACGCGGTCTGTGGGCTCGGATACGTGGACCAGACGCGCATGATGAGCCGGCCGCCGCCGCCCACGAAGCCGTCGGCGTGCTCCGACCGGGACAGCCGGCAGAGGAACCGCTCCATCGCGTAGTACTGCAGCAACTCGTAGGCCCAGCATGACCTCGAGGGACTGGTCCCCAGCGCTCGCCAAAGGACAGCCGAGCGTTTCTTCTTTTCGGCCGCTCCGATTTCTTGCCGTCTTCGCTTCGCCCGTTGCGAGAATTGAGTACGGTGTGACGGTCGGGCGGCCGCCATTGAGCTCGCCTGCGGAGCTCGTGGGCAGTCCGGATTGCATTGGGTGAGGGCGCGTTGTGGGCAAGACCTTGTTCAGTCATGAAGTGCGGGTGCTGGCGTGTGAAAGCTGCGCCGCGCCGCTCGACGTTGGAATACACGGCGGCAAGGTCACGTGCGACCGTTGTCAGACGCCCCACGTGATCGCGGCTCGCGACGAGCGCGCCGACATCGCCGAAGCCCATCGGGGCCGCGCAAGCGAGGTCAGCGAGGGCGACCGGTTGCGCCAACTGAGCTCACAGGATCGCGGCGACAGGGAGCTGCCTGCGGAGCTGGCAGGCTATCTGATCAGCGGGGTCTTCAATCGCAATTACCTTGGCGCCGCACGACGATTGGGTGCAGACCCGCAAACGCTTGCAGTCGGATGCGAGCGCGCCCACGGCTGCGAGGCTGTTTCATTTGACGATCTTGCAGGCCCCTCTGCTCGACGATCGACACAAGCGCGCGCTGCTCGAAAGCGCGACAGAGAGCCTGCCCGATTCCGGCTACCGGCATCGGTTGCGCTGCCGGCTCGCTCGGCTGGCCCTTCGCGCTGGCGACGGCGAAGCAGCGCACGCATGGCTCGAGCCGTGCAATCCACGTCCCATCGAGTTGCGGCAGGACACTGACTACCGCTTGGCGGTGGCGGAGTTGGCCACGAGAAGCGGCGCGTTCGACAAGGTGCTGGTCATACTCGGCGAGCGGGCTGATGCGCTGCCCATTGCCAACGAGCACGAGGTCGAGGTGTCTTTGTTGCGCATCAACGCGCTCGAGCGCAGCGGCAGGCTCGCTGAGGCCACTGAGCAGCTACGCGGCCTTCTCTTGGGCGACACGCGAAACGTCGCCGCAGCGCGCGACCTCATTGCCGAATACCAAGATCTGAGCCTGTGTGCGACGAGCTATCCTACAGTGCACCAACAGGTGTGGGTACTGATCGACCGCAAGCTGCGCCCGCAACAATGGTGGGCAAACGTTTGGGTGCTCGCTGGCCTGCTGGTGTGGACGTTCGGATCGTTGGCCGCTGTGATTGCTGAGCGGTCCATTGCCAGGCCTAGCTTAGGCATGTTGATTGAGATGGCCGTCGAAGGCCTGAGGTGGCTGCTAATCGTGTTCGGCATAGTGCCCGGCCTGGCTGTTTTGCCGATCGTGTTCTTGCAATGGCGCCGTCGCCAAGCGCTGGGCAAGCGAGGCGAGCTGGGTTTTGCGCGCGTGCTCGCAAGCACCGCTGGGGCTGCCCGCCGAGGCCGCCTTTTCGGCTTGGAGGTGGAGGTAGAACGCCCCGACGCAAGGCAACGCGTCACGGTACCCAATCAAAACCACGTCGTGCCTGGCGTGTACCCATGCCTGTTCGATCCGACCACCCCAGAGCTGGTGGTCCTAGCCCTGAACGGCCCAAGCGGCGCCGGCGTAGTCGCAAGCTACGCGAGCAATTGGTAGCTCCACAAATACGCTCCAATGGGCTCAAAGCACCGAAGCCGTGCAGCGTTCTCAACAAGCGCCCCGGCGCAACCGAGCGCCGCGTGGCCAAAAGAGCCGCCATCTCGAGCCAAGCCGGTCCCGACGACGACGGCCGCACGCCACTCGATCTGGCTCGTCTCAACGGTCACGCGCAGGTAGGTGGTTGCGCTTCTCGAGGGCATCTGCTCGCCTTACGGCCGGAAACAACAGGTTGCACTTAGGTCGAATAATGGTTGCGCTTAGGTTGATTGCATATCATTCTTGATAGGCCTCCCGGTTGGAGCTTCCCCATGTCGATGACCGAACATTACCGATCCGATCTGCGGCGAATGATGCCCGTGGCAGCGCGCGCTGAGGAGCATGAAGCGCTCGAAGACGTGGTGCGAGCTTTTGGCGCCTTCGACCGACTGCCGGCGCTTGCCGATCGCTGCGAGCTGGTTGGCCCTTCGGGCGAGCGGATTGAATTGCCCGCGTCGTTGTTTCAGGTGCTCCGTAGAGTCGCCGAAGTACTCGCCCGCGGTGATGCCGTTACGCTCGTACCGGTCGGCAAGCTGCTCACCACGCAGCAGGCAGCGAACATTCTCAACGTCTCCCGTCAGTACCTCGTGCGGCTGTTGGATGACGGGATCATCAATTTCTCGCGTACGGGCACGCACCGCCGTGTGAAGGCTCAGGATGTGATTGCCTACAAGGCACGGCGTGACCGTGAACGGAAGGCCAAGCTCGACGATCTCACGCAGCTCACCGAAGAGCTGGGTGGCTACGAAGAGCTCGAATAGCATCAGCTTCCATGATTGGCAGAGCCCCGTTCGCCGTGGTGATCGACGCCAACGCGCTCTACCCGTTCACGCTTCGTGACACCTTGCTGCGGGCAGCGGCCGACGGGCTCTGCCCGTTCACGCTTCGTGACACCTTGCTGCGACTGGCCCTAATAACCATCGGCGAAGCCGACAGCGGAGACGAGGGACCGCGAAGGCGCGTCGAACTTGTTGGCACAGCCGTGACCGCCGAGGTCGCTATGCCGGCCAGGTAGCCGCACATGTGCGGCGCACCTTCGCAGCCGTTGCCGGGGTGTGCGCACGACCAAGAACAGGCCTTTGGAGTGGCGCGCTGCTTGCAGTGACTTGGTGCGGAGGGGCGTTGGCCAAGTCGACCACTCCCAACCAGCCACACCCACCACCATCGAGAGGGGAACGAAACATGAGATCAAGCGCCACCGCTACCGTGAAATGGGCTCTGCTCCAGCGATCCGTCGCCTTCGTCTTTCTTTCTTCGACCTCCTTGATTTTCGCGGCTTGCATGGTGGACGTAGATGGACCCGATGTCCCCATCGAACAAGAGCCAATCGGCACTGTGCAGAGCGCGCTTACCCCCGTGGATTGCTCCTTCAAGAGTGGCAAGCGCAGCCCGTTCGGTGGCAAGGTGTCAGCGACAGCCGAGACGCCGGATGACGCGAGTGCCGCTCTCGCAAGCTTAGTTGGAGGGATGTGCGACAAGGTCAACGCGGAGATGAAAACGGCGATGGCCGGCTTCGTTTGCGACTGCAAAGTCAACAAGGACACGCATAGGTGCAAGGCCGTGCCCACCTACTGCGAGTTTGATCTTGCCGCAGTGGAGTTCGGCGAGACCGCTGACGGGTTCGCCACCGCATCCCTGTCGAGCGGCCTGGAGGCCTCCTGGGAATGCGTTTCAGAGAAGGACTTCGGTTGCAACACCAAGCCGTCGACGCCGCCCAACAAGCCGGGATCCGCTGGCGAGGAGACCCCGCGGCCATGTGAACCCTGTTGCGACTTACCGCTGGGCTCGGCCAAAGCTGGCTACAATGGCGATCAATGTGCGCCGAATGGAATCGGATGGTCCTACATGTGCCTCACTTGCGCGATCTACGAATGCGAATGCATGAACCGGGTCTCGCCGGGTATCTGTGAGGACTTCCTCAAGCATGCAACGAAGCGCGGCTGCCATAAGGTCACCGGCGTGCCGGATGTGAAGAAGAAGGACTTCTAGGGTAGCCCAATTCCCTCAACCCCAAACCCTGCGGACTCGGTGAGCCAGCGGCGCGAGGACAGTCCGCGCCGTCGTGTCACCCGAAATGACCACGAGTGGAATGCCGAAGTCGGCGCCAACAGCTTGCTTGGCCCATTTGGCCCCGCCTGGCCAAAGCGAAACTCCCCACGATGACCTGGTCCAGCGTTGACCAAGCCGCCTTCAACAGTCGTTGCCGCCGACCCCGAGCCAGCACCCCAAGCAGAATCGCTGATAGCCGCGCCGATAGTCGTGGGGTGGCAAGAAGAAGTGCGAGTCGAACCACTCGGCCGCCTCGTAACGCTTGCCGCAACTGCAAACGGGGCGGGCGAGCATCCTCGCTCGGGCCGCACTGAAACGCTCACCCGTCTTCGCCATCCGAGCTCGCACGCGCTTCTTGAAGTCACTTTGCTTAGTCATTCCTCGATCCTCCAGCCGCGGCGCTGTCCCCGCACAAACCCGGCGACTACGAAACGAGGTCACCCGACCCGAGGATCTGCTCCCCTTTGCTCCGCCTTGCTTTGCGCGTGGGCCCAGCGGGGTGGACCTTTGGAGTTTGGCGTGGGTCGCCGCCACCACTGAGCATAAGCACCCGCCCCCGTGGGTCAAGACCAATGCATACGAGGCCGGGACAGCTGTGACCTCAGATGACACACCTCGCATGGCCCAAAACAGGGTGTCCCAGACATATGACCTCTGCCGTCATAGGGACGGTGCACGATCGCTGCTGCCGGAGGCATAACCATGAAGGAGCTGGAACCCATGAAGGAGCTGGCCAGAGCAAAGGAGATTCTCGAGGCACTCGCCCAGCCCATAATGGTCGAGGTGTCTCGGATGGCCGCCGGCGAAGCCCACGATCGCCGCGCCGCCGTACTGCTTCCAATCAGTCAACAGGCGGACCTTGCGGATGCCTTTGGATGAAAGAGCTTCAGGCGAGCGTGAACAGCAGAGTCGCAGAATTCGAAAAAAGAGGCCACAGCGGGCCTTCGAGTGCGAGCTAGTGAAGCACCGTGGCCCCGACAGGCGAGAGAGTTCATGTCCGGTGGAAACTGGTTTCTGAAACCGTCGGGCGCCTTCATCGGTGGCGCACCGCGCAGACCATTCTTATTTGGACCGGTGGTAGCCCAACCGCCGTTGTTGCCGTGGTTCCCCACGCTGTCCGACATGGGGTCAACTTCGCCGCTTTTGAGATTGTTCGGACATTTCGCCCTTGCAGCAGTGACCGACGCTCCGGTCGAATCGGCGAGCAAGCGTGCAAATACCACCGAGCGCACCGCGCCTCCGTGCCCCTCGAGCGTGCTGAGGAGCTTCCCCGTCGCGGTGCTCCAAAGCCGCACCGTCGTGTCATCGGAGGCTGCGGCGAGCGTCTTGCCATCGGGGGAAAACGCCACCGCTAGCACCTGCGTGCGAGCGCGAATTGTACGCCGAAGCTTGCTAGTCAAACTGGTCAGCTCGAGCTTGCGTAGCAGCTTTCCGGTCGAGACGTCCCTTAGCAGCGCGTCCCAGGATGCCGAGGCGAGCATGCTACCGTCAGGGGAAAACGCGATCTCTTTTGCGTCGGCAGGCAGACGAAGTCGCTCGCGGCCCGTGCTCAGGTTGACGATGACGATGTTGCGGTCCGCCACAGCCAGCAGGCGGCCGTTCGGCGACCAAGCGACATCGGTCGGATTCCAAAGACCATTGGGAGTGTCGAGGGCAAGCGTGGTCTCACTCGTGCGCTCGAGATCCTCAACAGCGCGATCGAACAGTCGCTGCGCCGCTGCGCTATCACCAGCGAGCTTGGCGTATCGTCCAGCGCCGTAGAGCGCTCCGCCGTTGGGGCGCCACTCGTTCCAGGCTTGCAGGAAGAGCTTGCTTGCTTTCGCGTGCTCGCCGGCGCGGGCGGCTCGTTGCGCCTCGCGCCAGTGCTTGCGCATGTCCGCCTTGGCCTCGTCAGTGTCAGGGAAGATGCGATTGCGCTCGGCCACCAGCGCGCGGGCCTTGCCGACTGCCGCTCTCGCGTCGCTGGGCGCCTCGCTGCTGCTGATCGCGTTGGCCAGCGCCAGGGCGGCATCGTATCGGCCGATTTCCGCCAGCGTCTCTAGCTCGACACGCCAGGTCGATTTCCGTTGTGCTGGGCACAGCAGATTGGCCTTGTCGATTACCTGCAGGGAGCGGTGCAACTTGCCCTCGCTCAAGAGAGTCGGAAGGCGTTGACGCTGGGCGAGGGCAAGCTCGCATGGGCTCGGCTCGGCAGCGACCGTCGTGGTGGTGGTGGTGGTGGTCTGAGAAGGGGGTTGGGGGGCAGGGGGCTGCCCGCACGAGACGAGAACCAACACAAGCTAGGCGAGCTGTGCGCGAAGGCGTGGCATCGCACGCATCCTCTCACAGCTCGACGCGTGCGGTACCGCTCTTCATGCCCGAGGCGTCGGTCCCCACTGCTCCCTTCTCTGCGCCCTTGTGTCTCTGTGGTTTTCTTGAGACGGCATTTCGTGCCCGGTCGCGCGAAGGCAGGGGCGGAGAGTCGGCGTTCGATCCGATCGCGATCCGATCGGCCTAGGGACAGCGGGGATCCGAGGCGCTGGAATACCCGCCAAAACCTCGCGGAGCGACTGGCACAAGCGGTGCACCAGTGAGCTTCGCGCGGTCATCTCTCGCGCGTGGAAGGGTCCCGATGAGGGCGAGGACGCGGTGTATCTGGGCGGCGGTGGCGCTTGTCATTCTACTCGGGGCGGCTTGCTCCGTTGACGACGGACAGACCGCCCAGCGCAATGACCCTTCCGCCAGTGGGAATCGGTACGCGCTCATCCGAGCGCGGCAAGCCGAGGGAGGCGAGCGCTACGCGCTGACAGCGACAAGCAATGGCGCGCGCACCAGACCCAGCTTCAGCGGCAAAGCAACGTTTGAAAGGTCCGGCACAACGGTGGTGCACGGCGGAGTGGTGGCGACGTTTCGTTGGGCGACTGTGGGTCGTGAAGGCGCGACCATCACGGTAGCGGAGGCGGCGCGCGTGGAGGTGGGGGAGCGGCGCGCCACACTGCCTCGCACCTCGGGACTGAGCGAGTGGTGGCACTCGGGACCGCTCGGTCTCGAACAAGGGTTCGTGTTGCAGAGCCGGCCCGAAGGCGCTGGCGAGCTCGTGCTCGAGGTGCAGGTCGGCGGAGTCGCGCCGTGGCTCACCACCGAGGGCAACGTGGAGCTTCGTGATGAGTCTGGCCTAGTGGTACTGCACTACACAGATCTGTTTGCCGAGGACGCGAGCGGAGAGCTTCTGCCGGCACGCATGCAGGTACGTGGACAGCGCATCTTGCTGCGGGTAGACGACGAAACAGCAAGCTACCCGTTGGTGGTCGATCCGCTACTTTGGAGCGAGGTCGCCAAGCTGACGGCGTCCGACGGCGCAAAAGAAGACTTGCTCGGGCAAGCCGTGTCGGTGAGTGGCGACTACGCGGTGGTCAGCGCGCACGGATACGACAACTTCCGCGGCAGCGCATACGTGTTCGAGCGCACCCAAGGCGTTTGGAGCCAAGTCACCAAGCTGATCGCGACCGACAGCCAGATCTGGGACCGCTTCGGGCATTCAGTTTCGCTGAGTGGGAGCTACCTGGTGGTCGGTGCGCCCTGGGACGACGACAATGCCGAAAGCAGTGGCTCGGCCTACGTGTTCGAGCGAGACGCGCAGGGAAACTGGACCGAGATGGCCAAGCTCACTGCGTCGGACGGCGGGCACAAAGACTACGCCGGGT
>CAZRGL010000256.1:0-14832 GCA_964599485.1 uncultured Polyangiaceae bacterium | reverse complement strand
AGCCGGGCTCGCTCTCGTTCGACCTCGGCCTGCTCTTCGGCCGTGGCCTGATCGGCATATCTCTCTTGGTACTCTTCCAGAGCACGGACTCCATCGGCCGGGCGTCCCAAGAGGCCGAGGCAGAGCGCCCGATTGAACAGCGCGGTTCGAGTCGGAAAAAGCCGGAGAGATGCGTCGAATTCTCGCAACGCCTCCTCCCACCTCTCTTCGCGTTTGGGCGCGATGGCCTGCGGCGGGGCCGTTGCCGGCGGCGCAGCCCGCGCCGCCATGACTGAGATCGTCTCGACCGCAGAAGTCTACGACGTGTGGAAGCGCCGATGGGAGGCCGCATTGGCGGCATGCGAAGCACTTGGCGGGAGGGCGGACCAACTGGTCGTGGGTCCGGCTGCAAGCGCGGACGAAGTGAAGCACGTCGAGGAACAACTCGGGCGACCACTTCCGAGCAGCTTCAGCCGAGTTGTTACGGAGTTCTCGGCCAAGGTCGAGATGTCTTGGTTCCTGCCAGAGGCCCTGGATCCACCGGAGCCATTCCGATCGACCTTCTGCGGAAAGTGCTCCTGGGACTTGCGCCGTTTACCGGAGCTGGATGGGGAGCGCCTTTCCTGGATTCGGGAGGTGTTCCCCAATCGTGAGGACGCCTACGATGTCATGTGGCACGACAAGCTCGCGGTGCAGGCAGTCGGGAACGGTGACTACCTCGCCATTGGTCAATGCGGCGGCGCGTCGGAAGCCCTTGTTTACCTGAGCCACGATGATGGCAAGGGCCACGGTTATGCCCTCGGCTCAAACTTCTTCGAGGCCATCGACGGTTGGACGCGGGGCGCGTGCTGCGGAGCTGAAGACTGGCAGTGGCTCCCGTTCGTCACGTCGGCCACGAGCGGTGTGAACCCCGACTGCGACAACGCGGAGGCATGGCGCAAGTGGTTCGGTCTGAAGAGCGATGCACGGCCTTGATGCACCCGCGCCTGGACATCAAGGTGTAGCGTGCGCGAACTTCGGGCCGAAGCTCTTGCAGCGCTTGCGCAACCAACGGACAGATCGCGCATGATCGTGATCACCAACGAGATTCTGGGAGGGTTGGAGTTCGGTGACGATGGGGCGGCGTTCTCCAAACTCGATGTCGCGGGCCTGCCGATCGAGCTCGATGTGACATTTGAAGAGGGCACACCCAACGGCGCGAGCGTCGCGAAGGCCGTCGAGCTGGTGCGGGACGCCGGCGCGGTAGACCAGGCCGCGAGAAAGGCCATGGCCGCGGACCTTGCCACTGGAGACGACGACTCCGCGCTGAAGCTGTTTCGCAACCATCATGTTGAGGAACTCGCCACCGAGGACCTGCTTCGGTGCTTCGCCGTAGCCACAGTCGCCGACATCGCAACCGACGAGGTTTTCCTTCGCGGGCTAAAGCTCAAACGAGTTGGCCTCTACCCCGAGGACCCAGAGGCCATGCTCATCTGCGACTACACCTTGCAGCCGACCGTCACGGACTACCTGATATCCGTCACGTTCGATGCGGCCGGCGCCGCCGTGGCCGTGGACATGGAGAGCTGATGCGGGGCGATGAGACTTGATGGGCGACTCATGCGACGGGAGACATGGTGAACACGAAGGACTTCCTCAGCGACGTTGTCGGGCGGGCAATTGCCGAAGTTTGCGCACAGGGCCTCGGGGTGTTCACCTTCGCGCTGTATTACGACCACAGCCCCTGGACAGGGTGGCGCGGGCGCGGCAAGGTCGCGGTATGGTTGAACGGGTACAGCACCCTGAGTGTCGCGAGCGCCAACTGCCAGCGGTGGCATTTGGCTACGCGGCGCAATGCGGCAATCTCACCGCTCGCAAGTTCTATCGGCAGGGCGTTTACCTCAGCTATCTGGATCAGCAGGGTGACGAGCAGGCGTGGATCGAGTCACTACCGAAGCCCGCTCCTGAGCCCGAGCAAATGAAGGGCTGGATTGCCACGAAATTCGCGGCGCCGTACTATCAGCCCATTGCCTTTTCACCTGCTGAGTCCAAATACCAAGGCGGCTTTTATCTCGCTTTTTATACCGGTGATGGCGCCACGCGGCGTGCTTGGCTCGTCACTGTGCTACCGGGCAGCGATGAGGATGAAGGCGGCCTACTTTTGTTTGTCAGCGTACCGCCGTCCCGTAGCATGGAACCGTGCCCACTCTGGGCGGTGAGCCAACCCGATGTGCTCCGAGTCATCGCCCGGCTCGAGATTGGCAGTGGCGAGGCCCAGGGAGCTGCTCCCGGAGAGCCCAAAGACAAATGGTTCAAGGTTACCCCGGAACAATGCGTCACCGCGAAGCTACCGCCCTGCGAGATCAAGCTAAGCGCGCCCGGGATGTCGGGTCGAGCTGATCCGGTTGAACCAAAAGACAACGGACGCGGAATATATCTTTCGTGCAGCACGCCACCAGGCGACCCTGGATATTTGCGTCTCGTCCACGTTCCTAACAGCGAGGACCCCTACCAAACGCTCATCGATGTCGCGACCGAGAGCGGCCGGCGTCCGCTTGGAGTGTCCGAGTTCAGTCCGCGCACCAGCGTGTTTCTCGCCGGCGAAGTCCGTCCGGCGATCGTTGCGCGGTGGGGCCGCCAACGTGCCTGCGGCGCACACTTGCTGGTGCTGCTCAAGAACGACACCGCCATCGCGGTTGCCCACTTTAAGGGTCGGGCTCGCGAGGAGGGTCCCTTTCCGAGAGTAGGGGTCCTGCTCAAGTACTGGCGGGTTTTCGAGACACTCACTTTCGAAGCGGGGCAGGTTTCGCCCGAGTTCACACGCCAGCTCATCGAGCAGACTCTGGCGCGAAAGGAGCCTTCCGCATCCGACGAAGCTGCGGCGCCGCCACCCGCATCCGGCGAAGCTGCAGCACCGCCACCCGCATCGGAAAAGCGGCCGGAGAGCGCGATTTTGGCCAAGGTGAAAGCGTACCTCATCAAAGACAACTGGCCGCTGTCCGAGCCGAAGTCCGTCGGGACGCGATCGAGCTATATTATTTCCCGGTTCAAGGGAAAGAATGCTTTGTTCAAGTGCATGGCTGTGGCCAACCGCGCGAACCAGTTGCTGTTCTATTCGCTCTATCCAGGCACGATTCCGCCAGCGATGCGGACCGCCGTTGCGGAAGTGCTGCACTTGGCCAATTACGGGCTTCACATCGGCAACTTCGAGATCGACCTTGGTGACGGCGAGGTCCGTTTCAAAACCAGCCTCGACTTGGACGGAATCGACCTGAACGACGCAGTCTTGGCCCAGTTGATCGGTTGCAACTGCCGCATGGTCGACCGATATTACCCCGCTGTGCGCGCCGTGGTTGCCGATGGGATGGCGCCAAAGGAGGCCATCGCGATCGTGGAGGGAGCCTGACGCAATGGGGTGCAAGCGGCAATGACCTTTCGGCTATCCATCGGCCAGCGAAGCGCGGGGCGGAATCGATTTGCGTCGGGTGACGTCGTTGCAATCAGCGAAGAAGATCGCTTTGCGCTGATCGCCGATGGGTTTGGCGGGCAGGTGGGCAAGAACGCGGCTGAAGCTGCGGTCGCCGCAGCCGTCGAGGCCCTCGGGGGCGGTCACCCGATGACGACGGTGATGGCCAGCGCCCACGAAGCGGCACACCGTATCGTTGTCGACAGTGCCGCAGTCGGAAACGCTGGGGTCAGCTTGGTTGCTGCCGCCTTCGGTGGCGGGGTGTTGCGGCTGGCGCACGTCGGCCACGCGCGCGCCTACTTGTGCCGCCAGGGTCCCCTGGCGTTTCCGCCCGAGGCCGCCAACAAGTACGTCCCAACGGTGCAGGCGCAAGGGCGCGAGCTGTGTTGCTTGACGCAAGACCACACCTCGGTTTGCTCGATGGTCGAGCGAGGTCATCTGACTCGCGAACGAGGCCTCCGTCATCCCTTGCGGGCCCGCGTGACCAAAGCGCTTGGCTCGGCGCAACCGCCAAGCGCCGATCTGTTCAAGACCAAGCTGCACGTCGGCGATCGTCTCCTGTTGTGCAGCGACGGTGCTTGGGATTGTCTCCAAGCAGAAGAGCTTCTCGCGGTGTTAGCTGGCGGCAGCGCACAAGCCGCTTGCGATGAGCTGGCGCAACGCGCTCAGGCTCAGGGCGCGCGCGATGACGTGAGCATATTGGTGGTGGCGTTCGACGATGAAGACTCCGGCGACACCCCGCGAGGCGATCAATCGGAGCTTGCCCCCCCTCGATAGCCAGCGGTGCGTCGGCCCAGCGCCCACAGCGGGAGCAAGACCAACAGCGTCGGCGGAAGCAACAGCGCCGCCGCAAACGCAGGGAGGCCAGCGAGCCCGAAGACAACGTGCTCGACAAGTATGGACGTGATCTGACTGCGCTAGCACGGGCAAAAGGGCTCGATCCCGTGATAGGACGCGAGCAAGAAATCCTCGGGCTGGCGCGCGCGTTGGTGGGCCGCAAGAAGAACAACGCCCTGGTCATCGGGCTCGCGGGCGTCGGGAAGACCTGCGTCGTGGAGGGCTTTGCCAGCATGCTGGCTGGTCCCGACGCGCCTCCGCTGCTCGCGGGCAAACGCGTCGTCGAGCTGACGATGACTGCGCTGGTGGCGGGCACCACCTATCGGGGTGACTTCGAGGAGCGGATGCAGAAGGTGATCGAGGCAGCCAGGGAGGATCCGAAGCTGGTGCTGTTCATCGACGAACTTCACACGGTCATGGGCGCAGGCGCGGCTCGTGGCGGCGCGAGCGATGCCGCCCAAATCCTCAAGCCCGCGTTGGCGCGCGGCGAGCTGCGACTGATTGGCGCTACGACCCCGGCGGAGTACCAGCGCCATATCGCGCGCGATCCAGCTTTTGAACGACGCTTCGCCATCATCGAAGTGGACGAGCCGACCGAGGCGCAGACGCTCCAGATCTTGACCGGTCTCAGACAACGCTTTGAAACCCACTATCGGTTGTCGATCGGGGACGATGCCCTCGAGGCCGCGGTGAGCCTGTCGAAGCGATACATTCAAGGCCGACAGCTGCCGGACAAGGCGATCGACTTGGTCGACCAGGCCTGCGCGCGCAAGGTGTTGCCGCTCCAGGGCAAGGCGGGCGACCGACTGGCACGTGCCGATGTCGAGCGCTTGGTGGCGGACAAGTGCAACATCGAGCCGGAGCTCTTGGGCCGCAACGTCGGCGACGCGCGTGGCCAGTTGGCCCGTCTCCAGCCCTTTCTCGCCGCGCGCGTGTTCGGGCAGCCCGATGCCGTTCATCGCGTAGCAGGTGCGTTGGAACAGGCATACGGCGGCCTCAAGGATCCCGAGCGGCCAGTGGCAAGCTTCCTGTTCCTAGGTCCGACCGGTGTGGGCAAGACGGAGGTCGCCAAGTGCCTTTCCGAGTTCTTGTTTGGCGATCGCAACCAGTTGGTCCGCATCGACATGTCGGAATTCATGGAGAAGCACAGCGTGTCGCGGCTGATCGGTTCGCCGCCGGGATATGTGGGCTATGACGATGAGGGCCAGCTCACCGGACCGTTGCTGTTGGGGAGCAACCGTGTCGTGTTGCTGGACGAGATCGAGAAGGCACACCCAGACGTTCTGTTGTTGCTATTGCAGATTCTCGACGAAGGGCGCCTCACGGACGCGCGCGGGCGGGTGGCGTCCTTTCGCGAGTCCGTGGTGGTGATGACCTCGAACCTGGTGGTAGAGGCAAGCGCCGGCAAGAGACTCGGTTTTCGCTTGCCACACGAGCATGGATCCGCGGCGAATGTTGCTGACGGCGATGAAGCCGACGACATTCGCAGTCAGCTCAGCCAGCGTTTGCGCCCCGAGTTGGTGGGCCGAATCGGCGAGGTGGTCTTGTTTGGGGCACTCGATCGGGACGCCGCCCGCCAGATCATCGACAAGACTGCTCGCGCCGCGCTTGCGCGGCTCCACGCTCGAGGTACGACCGTCACCCTTTCCGACACCTTTGCGGACGAGCTGTTGGAGCGTCTCGGTTCCTTGTCCTTTGGCGCGCGCACCATCGAACGCCAGGTGGCCGAGGCCATTGGGCAACAGATGCAGGACACCGAGCAGGATGCGTCTGCCCCACCGGCTGCCAGTCAGCTGGCTGGAGATAGCCGCCACAAGCTTGCCATCTTGGCGTTCGACACCGTCGAGCCGGTGGAAGGGTTTGCTCAGGCCATCAGCGCGCGCGTCGCGACATCAGCTCAGGGCAGCGAACTGCGCTTTGTCCAGATAAATGGCGCGACGCTATTGATGGTCTTCAGCGACGTGCCAGCGGCCTTGGCAGTAGCCCAACAGCACCCGAGCTTCACCACCCCGGATGGTCGCTGCCTCGCGCTTCGACGCCTGGTGCATCGAGGTGCTGTTCACGGCGACGGAAAAGGCACTCCGCAGGGGATGGGCGTGGGCTTGGTCGAGTTGCTGCTGGTGGCGTTGCGTAGCGCCCGCTCCGGTGCAGCATTGCTCGTGACCGGGCAGGGACGGGACGGGCTGCCGCACGCCGAGCGCCAACGACTCACCTTGCTCAACGCGAGCGAGGCGGGCGAGCTGGTGGCGATCACCAATACCGAGCTGTGGTGTGAAAGGCGCGATGGAACTTAGCCTGGAAGTCGTTGCCGGTGCGGCGGAGGGCACCTGCGTCCGTGTCTCCTCGCACACGCGCTTCGTGGTGGGTCGTGCGCCCGACGCCAATCTGTGCATCGAAGGCGATAGTGCGGTATCGCGTCATCATTTCGTGCTCGAGATCGACCCGCCCAACGTCGGGCTGCGCGATCTCGAGAGTCGCAATGGCACCTTCGTCGGCAGCCGCAAGAGCCGCGTCGATCGTGGCGAACTGCAGGACGGGGATATCATCCTCGTAGGCGGAACCGAGATTCTCGTGAGCATCGATGCGGTGACCGATTGCGGGGTCCGCTGCAGCGTGTGTGGCAGCGCGGCGCCCAACCAAGCGGGACGCAGCGCGGTAGAAGAAGTGACGTTCATCTGCCCACCGTGCCAAGCGCGATTGCGCCAAACGCCTCCCATGCCGTTTGGCTATCTACCCCTGCGCGAACTTGGGCGAGGTGACATGGGCGTCGTGTACCTCGCCCGCCACAAACAGCTCGGTGTTGAGCGCGCGATCAAGCTGGTCCTCCCCGACTTGGCCATGTCCAAGGACACCCGTAGCGCTCTCATCGCCGCGGCGGCGCAACAAGCCAAGCTGGACCACGAGCGGATCGTGCAGGTGTTCGATCTGCAACAAGCACCCAACGGGATGTTGTGGGTGCTGATGGAACACGTGCCGGGCACGAGTCTCCATGCCTTGCTCGATGGGCAGCCGATGTCGATTTCCGACGCGCTTTCGGTAGCGCTTCAACTTCTCGATGGGCTCGCGTTTGCCCACCAAAAGGGCGTTGTCCATCGTGACCTGAAGCCGAGCAACATCGTCGTCGCCGAGACCACACCGCCGAGCGTCAAGATCATCGACTTCGGCGTCGCGGCTGGCTACCAGCAGTTCGCCACGAACGGGATCCTATCCATTTCCCATAGCGAGTTTCCGGCCTACATGGCGCCCGAACAGGTGCTCGACTTCAACGCCCTGACGCCGGCAGCCGACCTGTATTCGCTAGCAGCCTTGCTGTACCGGGCTGTGAGCGGCGTTCACGCCCTGCCATTTGCCGCAGACCGTGACCCGCTGCTCGTCATCCTCGAAGATTCGCCGGTCCCACTGTCACAACGCTTGCCTGGGACGGGCGCCCTCGACACCGTGCTGATGAAGGGCCTCGACAAGCGCCCGGCGCAGCGTTTCAGTAGCGCCGTTGCAATGCGTGACGCGTTGGCGCCGTTGGTGTGACCCTGCTGCCATCGCTGCGTCTGCGTGACACGAGCTTGTCCGCTTCACGTAGGGCCGGCGTGTTCGACCCGGAAGGTGGTCGAGCCTATCAGGAGCGTTGCGCCGATGTGGCAGCGGCAAGCGCGGCCGCGACATCTTGGGTCGATACATCACCGTACCCCAACTCGCCGAGCCTTGTTGCGACCAGCTGAGCAGGCACGCGCCGGCGCGCAAAGTCGCTAATCCACGCGCCCGCGCGTGGCAGCGGATTGCCGTCGGGAAGCAGCCGTTGGTACTCGACATGCGCGATTCGGATCTCTCCGTCGTGGCCTCCTGAGGCGACAATCCGGCCATCGATGCTAAGGGCCAAGGCCGAAGCTGCGATGCTGTGTCGGTGGACCACGTGCCGTGCGCCGCCCGCCGCCAAATCGATCAGGGTGACCGCATCGCCATCGGCCACCGCGACCAAGTCACCCCCTTTTGCGAGCTACCGGGCTACCGCTTGCACGGCGCCTTTCGAAAGCGCTCTTCTCGGGCCGTTCAGTGCGAGACTCGTGGCGGAGCTGTGGCTCGCTCGTGCGAGCTGAGCCAGGCGTGCCTGAGCCGGTCCAATCGCAGGTCAGGCGCGGTGGTGAAGACATGGCCGGCTCGCTCAAACCGCACGCCCAACTCCAGGTACGCTCGCTCAATCACGGAAGCGAAGTACGCGCCACACCAAGCGACTGGTATTTTCGGGAGGCGCCGAACCGTGCGCATGAGCAGCTCGAGGGCCCAAAGCGATCCGAAACGCCCATTCAGACGATTGGGCTCGCCGAGACACCTCTCAATCGCGGTTAAGTCGGCGGACTCGATACCGTTGACTTCGGGCAAGCTGGTGTCTCGGCCTTGCTTCGTCACTCCGCATCCAACACCGCGTGCAACACCACCGTTTGCTCGGGATCGTCAAAGGCCCAGTACGGAGTCAGCGCCAGCTGAAACGGAAAGGCGCTCCTGGCGTCGCTGCTGTCGTCGATTCGCAGTGATGCGATACCGACGGCGGCGAGCCGTGACCACTGCAAGGGACTGAGCAAGGCTTCGAGGGGCGCGATTCCCTCCAGTCCTGGTGGCTGAACGTCGCCGGGTAGCATCAAGCGGTTGGTCCTTCCTTTCGACACGACGTGAGGCTCGAGCGCAGCGGCTGCCGGCAAGCGTGGGCTGACGCGAGCAAACAACAACCCGCGCCTGGCCTCGTCGAACGACACAAACCCGGAGGAAAGCTCGACCGCGCTTTGCATGTGCTTCCATTCTACCCTCAAATCGCATGCGCTCAGGCGGTATTTTGCCGTTGGCGATCGCAGCGAAATGGTACGTGGCGCTCATGTCGTTTCGGCTCAAAGAAGAGCGCTCAGGCACCACGCTGCTCGATCAACGCACGGGATTGCGATTCGCCGTGCCGCCGGGCGGGAAGCTGGAGCAGGCGGGAGAGGCCGCCGGTTTCGCGTTTTGCGGGCGTTATCGTTGCGCGGACCCGGCGGTCGAGTTTCGGGTATCCCTCAAGCAGATCTCGACCGAAATGTTCGAGGCCGTGCCGAGCTTGAAAACGCAGCTCCACAGCATGTGCCACACGGTGGCGACCATGCGTGCCAGCGGCAAGCCGAGCATCACACCGCTCGATCCACTGTGCATCAAGTGGAACGCCAACGCCGGTGCGGTCGCCGAATACGGCAAGGAGAGTCCTGAGGACGGCCTCGACTTGGAGAAGCTCGTGGTGGTTGGACGCGGGGATCACGTGGTGCTCATTCTGATGTTGTTCGACTCGCGCATGAGTCCGGCAACCAGCTTGCAGCTGCTGCAGGGCGTCACATCCACCCTGTACTGGCCCGACCGCGAGGAGCGGCCCCCGGCGCCCTCGCCCGCGATGGCCAAGGAGAGCTTCTTCGAGCTGACGCGCGACGGTCAAGAGACGCGACTGGTCGACCGCCGCAACGGATTCGGAATCGGGGCACCGCCAGGCGGAAGGCTGGTGCCGATATCCGGGGGGTGGGACATGCTCTATTGCCTGGATGATCCTCCCTGTCTGTTGCGAGCGAGGCTCAAGAACGATCGCAAAGCCGCGCCCCAATTGGAGACCCGCCGGCTGCAGCTGCTCATGGCAGTGATGTTCGCCAAGAACCGTGCTGCGAGCGATCCGGAGGTGACTCCGCTCGACCAGTTGGCGCGTATTTGGGGCGTCGACGTTGCGGTCCTCTCGGAGTATCCGCTACATCGCCCCGAGCCTCCTTTCGACCTGGAGAAGCACTGGCTCTTTGCAAAAGGCGACTTCAGCTACGATGTCTGCCTCACCGTCTCCTCCCGCAAACCGCCCCAAACCACACACGCCATGGTCAAGGCGATTATGGGGTCGGTGCACTGGCCGGCGAACAAGCCCCGCGCAAACGCAACGCCGCCGAGCGCAAGCGCTGGTAGCTCTCACACCGGCGTAGGCAGTGCGCACGCCGGCGTAGGCCCGGCGCGCCCGCCGCAAACAGCAGCCGCCGTACCGGCAGACGCTGCCTCACCCAAGCCGGTAGCTACCACTACCAAGACAGCCACGCCCGCGGTCGCGCCCGACTTGCAGCCTGCTCTCGCTGCGTACAATCAAGGCAACATTTCCAAAGCCACGCTGATGCGTGCGGTCACGTATTACGAGGGCTGGCACGTGCCAAGTCAGACGTCCCCCGATGGTTCGTCTGCACTGCGCATGGTCAAGGCCCCAGACGGCAGGTGGTGGCTGATGCTGTTTTCGACCAAGGCCACCATGGAGGCTTACGATGCAGCCAACGGCTGTCTGCTCTCGCAGTCGTTCCTCGGTGCCCGTGGCTCGTCACTGATCAACAACATGGCTGGCGGAACGGCAGGGATTGCGTTCGACAGCGGCCAACCCAACGGCACCTTCTTCGGCCTCGACGACCTTGCCTTGTTGCGCGAGTATGGTCAGGCGTACGAGATTGAGCACGCTCTCGCGGGTACCAGCAGACGTAGCAATCCCTCCGAGCTGGTATGCGGCTACACCGGGTTTCGAGTGCCCAACGGTCCCGATGGCTGGCTTCAGTTCGATGGCGACGCCGGTCACCGAGTGCTGTTTGTGTTTACCAGCGAGGACGCCGTTGAGGCCTTTGGCAAGCACCCCGCGAGCGCGATGTTGAAAAGCGCACAGATGGTCCGCGTCACGGGTGAACGGCTAATGGACGGCGTGGCGGAGATGAAGCCCGCCGTCGTGGCGTTCAACGCCGCCGGCCCCATCAGCAAGGTCCGCTTCACCCCCGCTGACGTCGCCAGCTGGCTCGCCCACGCTCGTCAACCCAGCGGTACCGATCCACTCAGCGTTCCACGCGGACCGACGAGCGCCGGCGCAAAAGAGTCCGCCGCACGACCACAAGCGCAAGCGGACGCGCCATCACCAGCTGTGGCAGCGGCCGTCGATGGCTCCTCGCTGCGGCTCATTTTGCCCCAGATTCAACCTTACGATTGGCCAGGCCGCGAGCATACGGTCGCCAAGCCAATCCACACCCGCATTCAACCGGCAGGGGGCGGACAAACCGTGCCGTGGGTAGCCTGGACCTTCAAGGCCGATGCGCTCACCGCCTTCATCGGACAGCGCTGGCTCGACCAACATCGCATGGACGCGCCGAATGTCCACAGCCTGTCGATCCGAAACCTGATGGGCCTCACGCCATCCTACGAAGTCATCGACGGCCCGCCGGGTTCAGACGCTCAGTTCGCGTTCTTTTCCGGTGAACACGCCGCAGAGCAAATCCTCAACCCGACAGCGATGAACCAAATCCACGAACGATTTGGTGCCGCTATGCTTGCCGTCGCAATCCCGGTGCGCGGCACGCTCATCGCTTGCGACGCGCGCCACGCCAGCCGGTTGATTCCGGTGGCGCGGCAGATAAGTGGTTCTGGGCAACTGCCGTTGACGCGCATGGTGTTCGTTGTTCAGGATGGCGTCATCGTTGGCAAGTTGACGATCGGCGAATGAGCGCTGGCCCGTCCGGATCGATGAGTTGTGCCGCCTCCGGCGGCGCTGGAACTTGCGCCGACCACGATCAACCTCACCAGTGCTGCGGACACGGTGATCGGCGCCGAAGGGCTGGTGCCATACTTCGGCAAGCCGGTGACGGTCTACATCAACAGCCCCTTCGAACACGACATCTACGTGTGGCTCGATCTGAGCGTGGCGCCGATGGAGCTCAACATCAATGCGCCCAAAGCGCACGTGACCATCACCGGAGACGGCGGACAAGACATGGTCTTCAGCACGGTCACTTGTGGGCTGCTGGTGCAGTACCCTGCCAAGTACGTCAAGATCTCCTATGGCGGCACGGGCACCGCCGAGTGCAGCGATCCACAGGGCACCACCTTCACCGGCGGCGCCCCCGTCCCGCCGCCCCCATGCAGCCCTTGACCCATGGGGCCTGACGAGTTCGCCAGGACGCGCCCGCGCCGCGGGCTCGTTATTTATTCCGCCTACCCACGTGGCAAGATCGTGATGATTACCGACAACATTCACACGCGGCGCGGGCGTCATTCGTCTTCACACCGTTTCATGGGAGCTGGCGCAATCAAGTCGAGATCTGGTTCCGCATCATGACGCGCAAGTGCCTCCAGCGCCGCTCATTCGAAAGCACTCGAGCCCTTGCGACCGCGATTCGAGCCTTCGTCCGACGCTGAAACCGCGACATGGCTAAGCCGTTGCGCTGGACGTACTCAGGTCGCGTGCTCGCGGCCTAGCGCATCATGCGTCGCAACTTATGAGACGCTGCACTAGTCCTTGCCCGTGGCCGTTGTCGCCGAGGGACAAGGGTAGATGTGGGCCTCCCCACCGGGTGCCCAATCGGCCCTCCGCCGCCCGGCACTCGAGGAGGCGCGCCGCTGGCTGCACTGTGTCGACGACCCGATCGGCAAGCTCGCGCCATGGGTCGACGACGGTGGTGCGTTGCCTGCGACTTGCGCTGCGGCGCCAAGGTGCAACGGTGCAGCTCGTTGCCAAGGCGAGCACGCGATGAGTGTAGGTGGTACACTTGCCGGCTGAGCATGGGACAAAAGAGGCTGGGAAAAGCAGCGCGAGGGGTTGCCTTGCGGTTGCGCGCTGCGGTGGGTGCGAGCTTTTTGGTCATTCTGGTCGGCTGCGGGCAATGCAACGGTCCCGTCGACGGTGCTGCGCCCAACACCTCAGGGGCCTCTGCGGCGCCCCAAGCGTCTGCTAGCTCGCAGCGCCACGACCCAGTGCCGCGACAGTTGACTACCCTCGCGCAAAGCATCAAGGCCACACCCAAATGGTACCGATTCTTTCAACCTTCGTACCAAGACGTGGCCTTCGACAAGATTGCGCCACGAACTGGCGAGCGCATCGGACCTTTGTTGTTGGCTTGCCGAGTCACAACCAGCAAGAACATGGATGTCGGGTCCGGGGCGGATATGAGGATCCGCGTAAAGCTGGACAAGCTGCCGCCCTTTTCTGTATGGGGTACCGATGACGCCGACTCTGGCGTGTTCACCATTCCACTGGTGAGGTTGCAGACGGGGGCTTCGATGTCTGTGACCGTGTCCGACGAAGACCTCACGGGCAGCGAGCCAATTGGCAATCTGACGTTGCACTTTCGCGGTAAGTTGCCAATGATTGCCAAAGACTCATCGCTTGGCATCGAATGCCGTGGAATGCCTCGCAAGGACTTCGAACCAAAGCTGCCAGGCGCCCTCGAGCTTCTCGACGAGAGTCTGAGGCAGGTCAAGCGCTTGAGCGCCATCAAGGAAGACAGCCTGCGCTTGGTCACATATCGTTTCGGTCATGCCGCCGGCTTGGTGGGATGGGCAGATCCGCGACTTCAAAAACGCATCCTTCAGCTGAACGAGGTGATTGCCTCGTGGAAGGACGCAACGAGAAAAAAGGTTGTCGATCTGCGGCCACCTCGTCCCGTCCACGGCGAGAAACTCACCGAACTGGCTGCCCGGCTTGCGCCGGCTGACGCTTTTGTCGCGGGGTGGAGTTTCGGTGAGCAGCATAGTGGCGGTATTGAGCTCGCTGTGGCTGCGGTGGAGTGCGGTGCGGCCGCAGAGGCTTACAAGAAACATCCCAAAGCCTGGAAGTTTGACCACCCGTTCGACTGCCTCATTCGATTGCGCGGCCGGGCACGCTCAAGCGTGTCATGCACGCCATCTCGATGCGGAGACTCTCTCTCTTTTGGTCTCGTTGCAGCGGGCAAGCAGACGCACAACTCGCGAGAGTTTGCTCAAGATCTACGTCAAAGGCTCGGGCGAGAGTTTACGGTACTTGACCTGATCTTCGAGGGCCGTCCGGTGCATTCGGTGAAACTCGATGAGGGTGAACTATTCGAATTGGTGCTATTGCCAAAAGCGTACCATCCAGCCCGCGACAAGAGTTTTGCAGAGGGCAAGGAGTTGCACCTTCTACGTTGGAGCGGTGGCGATGCTGTTTACCTGCGTCTGCCGCATCGAACACGTCCACCGCCAGCAAAGTATGTTGGCGGTGCAACCGAGCCGCGAGCCAAATTGGCACGTGCTGAGGCGGCACTGCCGCCGGCCAGCCGGTTCGTATCGATTTTGGCTCCAATGAGAGGACCGAGCCCGCTCGAGGCGCGGGTGACGGCCGTCAAATGCGGTGCTGCGGCCAAGGGCTACAAGCAGGGCCGGTTTGTTGCGGCGCCGGATTGTGTGCTCTTGCTGGAAGTTCGCGCGAAAAAGGCGCTTCAGTGCAATCTCGAAAAGTGCGGCGGCGAGCGCTGGCATGCCGAGTTGATCACCACCACCGACGAGTGTGGCATGAAGGTGCTTCGACCTTTGGGCGTCGAGCAAAGCGACGCGCTCGCGACGGGGGAAACAATCACGCTTGTGTTGATGAAAAATTGGAGCCACTGCAAAACCACTCTCAAAGGCGACAAAAAACCGCGCATCTTGGAGATTGGCTTTGGCAACAACCGCCGCAGCCTCCGTCTTCCCGCCAACTCGAATTGAGCCGGGGCGGCGAGCCACACAGGCCGCGTTCCGGGTCACGCTGGGTTGACGCCTCACCTCATCATCGTGGGATG
>CAZRGL010000255.1:0-14864 GCA_964599485.1 uncultured Polyangiaceae bacterium | reverse complement strand
CCAGATCGAATATGAAACATGTCAAAGGCGACCCCAACAAAACCCGCCGCAAACTACTCGGAGCGGGTGCGGGCCTGGCAACTATCGCGGCTTTGGGCTGCGATTCGTCCAACAACGGCGACGGCTACACGACCGCCAACACAGGTTCAGGGGGCGCGGGCGGCAGCATGAACCCCGACGGTGGATGGCCCAATCTAGGTGCGCCCGAAGTGAGCTCACAGTTGTGGCAAACCATGGCCGCTTACGTGCGCGCCAACGCCGACGGCACCATCGGAAGTCGCGTCAACCTCTACAACCCCAGTGAGGTCACCCAGCGCGTCGTCGTCCAGGTCTTCGACATGGGCGGCCAGCTCGTCGCCAGAGAGGAAGTCTCGGCAGCGTTCGCTCCAGGAAAAGCCGAGCACCTCGACGTAGGGGCTTTCTTGAGCAAGCACGGCGTGGCGCTACCGTTCGCAGGCAGCATGTGGGTTGGAACCACCCCGAAGTCCGGCAAGGTCTTCATGGGCCTGCAAGGCATCGTCTACGACTGGTACGGCCCCACCTACTTGGCTTCCGTGCACGGCATGCGCGACATCGGCAACTCCAACGGTGACACCATGTGGACCGATCTCATCCTGCCCAAGCTCACGGTCACGGACCGCTTTGTGAGCAAGGTCGCCATCCACAACGCTTCTGGCGACGGTGTTTCCGAGGCGCTCGACGCCAAGCCCGAGATCATCGTTCGCGCCGACGACGGCAAGGAGCTGGTGCACACGACGCTCGAAGCGATACCGCCCTATTGCACGGTGCTGGTCGACGCCGCCGAGCTACTGGGCAACGCAGCCGTCGAGCTCAGCTCGATTCAGATCCGTGAGCCCGAGGCTGGTTTGGTGGCGCTCGGTTTCGTTCACGACAACGACAACGACGGCTTCGCTACGGCCGATCATTTCTTCGATCGGCACTTCGTCGCGCACGGCTTGGGTTTCACGGGGTGAGGGCAACATGACGGACTACGCATCACTCATTCGCTTTGGCGAGCTGCTGGACGCCGACTACATCCCTTCGGTAGGCGCCTGGGTGCAGATCGACAAGGACGCGGGGCTGACGAGCATTCTGAATGCCTTCAACACCCTCGGTGAACAGACCATCGAGCTATTCATGTTCAACCAGGCGGGGGACAGCGTCGGCGAGACCTTCAAGACGAAGCTCGCGACGAACGAGACCTTGCGCCTGGACCTAGAAGATCTGCTGCCTGCAGGAACCAAGAAGTTCGAAGGCGCTATTTGGCTGTGGTGCAAGGGCGCCGACAGCGAAGGCAGCATCGGCTTGCAGGCCATCGATCTCGATTTCGTCGATCGCAATCTGCCAAAAGGCTTCACGCTCGGCAGCGTTCACATCATTTTCGACTTTCTCAACACGCTCAACATCGCGCCCTGGCTCGACCTGGTCTCGCCCCGCGTCATGGTGGGCAAGACCAAAGAGGGCGGGCCGCGCTTCCGCAACTACCTCGGCCTGGCCCACATTCCCATCAACGATGGTAGCGACGAGTTTCCCGAGCCGGAGCTGGTCGTCACCATCGCCAACCAAGAGGGCGAGACCAAGGTGGCCGCGCCGATCAAGGTGCCGATCCTCGGCTCGGTATTCGTCCACCTCGAATCGCTATTTCCCGACATGCCGGACTTCCTCATGGGCGACGGCACCAGCGGCTATGGCAGCGTCGGGGTGCGGGACAAGAACAGCAACTTGCTAGGCTTGGCGTCGATGATCAAAGTCGTCGATGTGCAAAGCGGCTCCATGCTCGTCAATCACCTGAACGACCGCAATTTTGCTCGGCCAGCAATGAAGGACGGCTGAGCGCCGACCCAACGGACATGCGACTGGGCAAGTCGACGCGACGGTGCTTGTTGGCTGTGCACATCCTGTTTGCCGCCACTTGGATTGGTGGTGTCATCGGCTTGCTCATGCTCTCGTTGGCCTTTGCGCATCCAGCAAGTGGTAGCGCCCTGATAGCGATTCGCCGCGCGCTCGTGTTGCTCGACTACATCATCATCATTCCAGCCGCGTTCGGCTCGCTAGGCAGTGGGCTGTTGTTTTGTTGGCTCACGAACTGGGGCTTCGCCAAGTACCGCTGGGTCATGCTGAAATGGGCGATGACCGCCTCGATGATCCTGTTTGGCACCTTCTTTTTGGGACCCTGGGTCGACGGCAGCGCTGCGCGCGCCAAGGAGCTGAGCAGCGCTGCCTTGTCCGACCCGCACTATGTCGATTTGGCCCTCAACGTGGCCTTGTTCAGCGCAGCCCAGCTCGCGTTGCTCGTCGGCTTGGTCTTCTTGTCCGCTTTCAAGCCCTGGGGACGCCGCAACAAGCGGGCCGCGCGCGGTTGATTCATCCTTCGTGACGAGCCGAGCCAACGCCGTCGCTAGCTCCACTTCGCAGAGCGCCTCGCAGCGCCCCCCCTCGTCGAGGTGCAACAGCGCGCGCAGTGGTATTGTCGGCCAATGAGCGACGACAATGATGAAGCCGATCTGCGCTCGCGAACTCAGCTCGCCAAGGAACGAAAAGCCGAAGAGAAGCGCCTTGCCGCCTTGGCCAATGCGCTCGTGGGGGGGTCGCAAACGCAGCTAAACATGCTGGCGCGGGACGAGTGGCGGTGGGACTAGATACCCGACGCGCTGCGTGTGACGGCTCGCAGTGCTCGGGCACGCCAGCTGCGCGTCGTGCGTCGCTCGTTGCGCGACAGTGACAACCGAGCCATCGCCGAAGCGGTCGACCGCATCCTCAATCCCACAGGATCGCTCTCGCCTGCGGCTCGTGAAGCCGAGCGTACGGTGGACCGCTTCCTCGAGGAAGGCAACGACGCCGTCGAGGCTTTTTTGGCAACCCACGAGGGCGCCGACCGGCAGCGCCTGAGAGGCCTGCTCCGCAACTTGCGAAAAGCCCAGCCAGGCCAGGTCGACGCCAACGATGCCGACGCCAGCAAAGCCAACACCAAGAACGTCGCCAAGGCGCGAAAGACTCTGGCCGCCGCACTACGGACGCTCATCGAACAAACTGACCGGCGGTCGACCAAACCGGCTACATAGCCCCCATGACACGCTCTTTGTTGGTCGATGTCGGTGCTGGCACGATGGATGTGCTCCTTTTCGATGACGAAGAGCAGCTTCACTACAAGGCCGTCGTCCCCTCCCCTGCCCGAACCCTCGCGAAGAAGGTTGCCAGCACAGCTGGAAACCTCATCGTCGAAGGCGTGGAGATGGGTGGGGGACCTATCTCGCGATCGCTCATCGAGCGTGCAAAGTCAGCTCGCGTAGTCATGAGCTCATCCGCTGCAGCCACCATTCATCATGATCCGGAGCGGGTGCGCAGCCACGGCATCGAGATCGTCACCGAGGACGAAGCAGCCGCTTGGGATGAGCCGGGCTTCAGTCGGATTCGGCTCGGCGACCTCGACCATGAGCTGCTCCGCGCGCTCGTCAGCAGCTTTGATGCACCGTTCCAATTCGATGTCGTCGCCGTGTGCGCGCAAGATCATGGCGTGGCACCAGCCGGCGTGTCCAAGCTCGACTTTCGCCACCGGCTCATGCAAGCGCGGCTGGCCGTGAGCCCCAGCCCCGATCGAATGTTGTTCCCCGCAACTGAAACGCCGCAGAGCTTCAACCGGTGGGGCTCGCTGGCCCGCGACGCCGAAGCCCTGCCAGCCAGCTCACGCTACGTGATGGATAGCGGCATGGCCGCGGTGCTGGGAGCGAGCACCGATCCGGCGGCCGCGGCACAGAGCGCGTACATCGTTCTGGACGTCGCAACTTCCCACACCGTCGGCGCGGCCTTCGAAGGCGACGCGCTCACAGCGCTGTTTGAGTACCACACCAAGGACCTGACAACCGAACGCCTCGATGAGCTCGTCGTCGGCCTTGCAGAAGGTGAGCTGAGCCATGAGCGGGTTTTGCAAGCAGGCGGCCATGGTGCCTGGCTGCGCAAGGCGGTGGGTCTCGACAAGGTCACTGCGGTGATCGCCACTGGACCCAAGCGCCAGTTGGTCGAAGGCTCGCGACACCCCATCGTGCTCGGCGCACCACTCGGGGACAACATGATGACCGGCACGGCGGGCATGCTCGAGGCAGTCCGCCGCCACCTAGTTTGGTAAGCGATGGGCTCAGCACCCACTTTCGCCGTACCCGACCAGCGAGTCTCTGGGCAACGCTATGAGCGGCCCATGCCTTCGTGGCTGCGTTGGCTTGGCGTCGTGGCTCTGTCTTCGCTGGGGTCGCTCGGATGTGGCACGGGCAATGGCAGCAGCGCACCCGCTGATCCGTGCTCGCATGCACACGCGACCTCGGACTCCTTCCCGGGCGATGTGGCGAATCAGCTCGATCAGCTGCTCGCGCAGCTAGCGGACGAGAGCGGCGCACCAGGGGTGGCCGCCATGGTGACCCTCCCGAACGGCCAACATTGGTTCAGTGCCGCGGGGCTGGCGAACGTGAACACTGACGAGCCCCTTGGACCATCGGCGCGCTTCCGCATTGGGTCCATCACCAAGATGTTCACGTCAGCAGCCGTGCTGCTGTTGATGGAAGAAGGCAAGTGGAGCCTGTCCGATCCAGTCGACGACTGGGTGGCGGGGTGGGACTTTGGTCCCGAGGTCACGCTCGAGCGGCTCTTGAATCACACCACCGGCATCTACAATTACACTGACGATCCCGCGTTCATCGTGGAAATGCACGACGAGGTATCGCCGCAGGATGTCATCGACTTCGCCCTGCAGCACGCTCCGGTCCACGCCCCCGGCGCCGGCTACTCATATTCGAACACCGGCTACTACCTGCTCGGGCTTGCTCTCGAAGCGGTCACCGACAAGTCCTTCGAAGCCATCGTGCGTGAGCGCCTGATCGAGCCCGCGACCCTGACTGCCACCTATATGGAGCAGTACGAGAGTGGGGATTGCCCAGCGGTGCAAGGACATCTCGCGGGGGCCACCGCGATTACCGAGGGCTTCAGCATGAGCTGGGCGTAGGCTGCGGGGGGCTTGGTGTCCAACACCGCTGATCTTTGTCACTGGGGCGAGCAGCTCTTTCGTGGCGACTTGTTGGAGCAGAAATCGAAAGAGCTGATGGTGGCCATCACGCCACTCAGCAAAGAGCTCGATCCGTACGGGCTCGGTGTTCAGATCAGCGAACGTGGAGGGCGCACAGCAGTCGGCCACACCGGTTCGACGATGGGCTTCAACGGCGAGCTGTTTCTGGACGCCAGCAGCGGAGTGTGCGTCGCGGTGCAGACGAACGATTTTCTCGGTAGCCACGAAGCCGTGGCGTTGCCGCTCTGGGACGCGCTGGCTGCCGCTGGCTATTGACTCGACCGTCTCCGTAGCGCTGCACCGAGCGCAGCCAGAAGCAACAGACCGAGGGCGGACCGCGGTCGCTGGGCAGGCTCGACGCGGCAACCACAACCCGTATCGGTGACGGTCGGCTTGACTGGCGGGCCGACGGGCGCTCCGCCCATGCCCGAGCTGCTGGAGCTGGATGCACTGGAGCTCACACCGCCTTCGCCACCGATGTTGATGCTGCCGGATCCGCCGCTGCCGCCCGAACCGCTGTTGGGATCGGGCACGCAATTGCCCATCTGGCAGATCTCCCCGGTCGGGCAGACTGCG
Organism: uncultured Polyangiaceae bacterium; assembly: GCA_964599485.1. Lineage (GTDB taxonomy): Bacteria > Myxococcota_A > Polyangia > Polyangiales > Polyangiaceae > JAPYTK01. Next base: position 9,238 of record CAZRGL010000255.1, on the reverse strand, counting down.
CCGTCGCAGTTGTCGACGCAGTTGCCACTGTCATCGCAGTGAAAGCCTGGCGAGCAAGCGACATCCACGCATTTGGTGGGTATGCAGAGCCCATCTGGCTGGCAGCTGGCGCTGGCTTTGCAATTGGCGCACTGACATTTCTCGACGCAAATACCGAGCTCGCAGACTTGGTCACTGTCGCAATTGATCGTCAGACAAGGATCGAGACACACGCCTACTCGGCAAACCTGGCCCCATGGGCAGCTGACCCCATCGCAAGGCGCAACACAGGCGCCATCGATGCACTTGGTGCCGTCTGGGCAGTTCACTTCGAGGCAGTCAGGATCGACGCACAAGCCCTTGCCGTCACACACCTTGTCGGGGGGGCAATTGAACTCGCCGGTGCCACACTTGGGCACGCAGCTGCCCTTGTCGCAGACTTCTTTTTCGGGGCACAGATTGCCTTCGTCGACGACCCCGCTGCAGTCGTTGTCGACGCCGTCACAAATCTCGGTCGCCGGAAGGTTGTCGGGCAAGCACTGCAGCTGTCCTTGTTGACACTGCATCGTCCCCTCTGCACAGATGCCGAGCTGACCGGTTTGGCAGCTGCCGCCGCCTCCCGTGCAAGAAATCCCGCTGACGAAAGTCACGAGATCCGAAAAGTCGTTGTCGCCACCTTGGAGCAGATCCTCCCAAGCGAAGTAGAAGGCTTTGGGTGTGTTGACGCTGTTGTAAATCAGCAGGTGGATGTAGGGCTGCGCCTGGTTGCTGTCCGGGTTGAACTTCGGCTCGCTGTAGACGATGTGCAAGTGATTCTGCAATGAGCCACAAGGCCCGACGGCCTGATAGAAACCGATGTCGCCCCCCAAGTAGTTGGGGTTGTTCTTGATATCGAGCTTCTTGATGGTTCCTACACCGTCATTGCAGCTCAAGAACTCGTAGTGCTCGGCGAGGGTGGGCTTGTTGCCGGTCACGTTGTACCAGCCGAAGGAGTTCATGTACGAGGCCTGGCGCAACAGCACCTCGAAATTGAGGTTGCAGGTAGGCGTGAACGTCTGCGGGGTGATCGCCGCATCGGTCTGGTCGTTGATGGCCTCACCCTTCGAGCTAAACAGGCCTGACAAGTCGGTGTCCTGTGGGATCGGTGTCCCATCGGGTTGCTTGACCGCACCTGCTTCGACAGCCAGTAAACTCAGGATTAGCGCTACGAGCGCAGACGAGCCAAGACGCAAGGACGAGGGAGCCATGAACCTATTAGACGCTCTTCGCACCGCATCGTCCAGCGACGGGCGCGCCTCATTCGGGCGGCATGCCCACACTCATCCAGCTCAAGCGAAAATGCCGACGTCTCAACCGGTGCAGCCGCAGCCGCCAGCAAACGACGGTGAGCGCGCTGCCTTGACCGTCATGTAGCCCTCTCGCCCGATGAGCACTGACAAGCAGAGGGCCGCGACAGCATCGACCCACCAAAAGCTCGGCGCGACCACCATGAGTCCGCTACCGATCAGCAAAACCACGCTGAGGTGAATACACGCCATCGAGCAGGCCGCGTCCTTCTCCAACGTGCTGCTATCGAGCGCCAGGGCGGCTTTGCGCTTGCCCCACCACAAAGCGAACATGAAGCTGAGGCTCACGGAGGCGACCACCAGCCCTGCCGTCCCAGTCGCAGGTTGGGCATTGCTCCACAGCCGCACCGCAGCACCTACGGCAGCGCCGCTGGCCAGCAGCAAAAACAACACCCCGATGCCCAGGGTGGCCCGCTGTTCACGCTGCCGCGACAGCTGCCCTTCGCCCAGATCAGCGTGCAGCCGCCAAAGAACCAGTCCCGCCGATGCCACCTCAATCAGACTGTCGACGCCGAACCCGAGGAGCGTGAGCGAGCCGTCCTCGAGGCCAAACAAGATGGCCACCAGTGCTTCCAACAAATTGAAGGCAACCGTAAACCAAGCAAGCGCGTAGGCACGCCGCACCCACAGCGCTGTCGTCGGCGCTGTTGCTGTTGCCGCTTGTTGGCTCATCGCTGGTCCCCATTCTGAGGGCGAGCGCCTGCGAGCGCCAGTCATCTGCCTATAGGGCCTCGATATCTCGCAGCAGCGCCGGGATGAAGTTCAGACGAATCCGAACGGGGGCCCGCACCGTGGGCGGTCGAAGTCGTATCGCGGCGTCACAAGGTCCGAATCCAGCAAACGCCAGCACATCGTCAACGAACTCATAGATGAGATAGCTGCTCACCTCGACGGGGACAGGAGCGGCCGGTTTGATGGTGGCGCTCCGCTCACGAGAGTCCTCTTCGATCGGTTGGCGGCGGACAGGGGGAGGCTGCTCGATGATCATCCAGGGTCGGCTGATGCTGATGCCGTACCCACTGCTCGAGCCACATGCGTTCGCAGCGCCAGTCGAAGCTGCGCTAGCGGCCAAAATCGCGAAGACCAACAGCTTGTTCATAGGCCGATCCCCCAATCTTTAACGACTCGGAGGCGCCAAAGTTCCTCAGGGGCTCGTTTTCACCTCTTCCTCGATGGCCGAGCGGCCACCAATTCGTGCAACTCATCATGATTGCACTCAAGTGGCCGGAATTGCTGGAAGGCCGCAGCTACGATGATTCGATATGAAGAACGCCTGGTTGCCCTGAACGCCGCTCGGCCCGCACGAGCTGCCAGCGCTCGCCCGCCTCGATCCGGTCGTGCAGGGCGCGGATCGCGTCATGATCATCAGCGACGATGGTGCGTTGGCCGGCAGCAGTCGAGGGTCGCCAGCCTTGAAGCAAGCTGGAAACGAGCTGCTCATCGTCGACGTCTATCAAATAGGCGAAGGTCTCAGGGTGGGTGTGCGCCGGCGTGTACGCACTGAGCAGCTTCATGGCCCCCAAGCGCAGGTGCAGACCGATACTGCTGCTGTCCCATTGAGTTGCGCCATACTGCTTGCTGGCACGGGTGAGCTTGACGCCGCAGATCTTGGTGAGCGTGGCGAGGCCGGGCAGTGCTTGCTCCGCCGGCATCAACACGTTGGCCGACGACAAGTTGTGGCCGAACCAAGCGTCTTGCTCAGCACAGCGAATGGCCACCCACATCGACAACGGCACGAAGACGTCTTCTCGGTCGGCAACTCGATAATGGGTCCGGACAGCCTCGGGTAGCGTCCCCGACCGCACGCCGAACCCGAACACCATGCCCGGAAACTCACCGCAGTCGAACAAGACCCAGCGCGGCATCAGCATGTCCTGGCCGCCGAAAGTCGAAGCGTCGAGGTGGTGCAACCCGTCGACCACATCACGGCTGCGCAACTGCGTGGCGCAGTAGCGATGCTCCTCGGCGATGTCGACACCAAAGGGGGCCAAGTCGAGCGCCGACCAATTGGCTGGATAGCTGATGACGAAGGGCTCGCAACGCTTCAAGATGGCGGAGTAGCGCGCGTCGAGCGCCAGCCCGCTCAGCTCCACGGCTCGGCCTCCATGAGCAACAGCAGCAACGCTTTCTGCGTGTGAAGCCGGTTTTCGGCCTCGTCGAAGATCACCGACTGCGGGCTATCGATCACGCTCGCCGTCACCTCTTCGCCGCGATGCGCCGGCAAGCAGTGCATGAACAGCGCCTCAGGATTGGCGAGGGCCATGAGCTCGTCATTGACGACGTAGTCCTGCAGCAACGCCTTGAGATTGGTGGCCAACTCCTCTTGACCCATGCTGACCCAAGTGTCCGTGTAGATCGCGTCCGCACCTGCCATGGCTGCCCGTGGGTCGGTCTCGACCGTCACTTCAACACCTGCGGCAGCAGCCTCCTGTTGCGCAGTTTCGAAGAACTTCGGATCGGGGGGGAGCGTATCGGGGCAAGCGCAGGTGATGTTGAAACCAGCACGCGTTGCGGCCAATAGCAGCGAGCTCGTCACGTTGTTGCCGGGGCCCACGAACACGAGTTTCTTGCCGCGCACCCCGCCCAGCTTCTCGCGCATGGTCAGCACGTCAGCGAGCGCTTGGCAGGGATGGCACACGTCGGTCAGCGCATTGATGACCGGAATCGAGCCGTGCTCGGCGAGTGAATCGACATGCGCTTGATGGAAGGTGCGCACGATGAGGCCATCGACGTAGCGCGACATCACCTTGGCGGTGTCGTAATGAGTCTCGCCTCGGCTCACTTGCAAGCCTGCTGAGCCCGCCGCGCTCAAGAACAAGGGTTGCCCGCCGAGTTGGTGGATCCCGACCTCGAAGGACACCCGCGTGCGCGTCGAAGACTTCGAGAAGATCAGTGCCAGCGACTTGCCGGACAGCTTGGTTGCGTAAGCGCTCGGCTCGCGTTTCAACTTCTCGCTGAGCAGCAAGATTCGTTCGAACTCGTCAGCGTTTAGGTCGAGCAGGCTCCGCAAATGTCTTGTCATGGCGCGGAGCCTGCCGCTGCAATTCGCGGGAGTCGAGTGCCTTGTTGCTCGACCTTCGAATTCGAGCCCTTCGAAGCTTAGCGGCGTCGACGACGCACTGCGGCAATCGTGCCGCCGAGCAGCAACAAAAAGCCGAGCGACGGCGTCTTGTCACCAGAAGCGGTCGCGCACCCATCGTCGGATTCCTCGGCCGCTGGAGTCGAGCCACTCGACGTCGAGGACGAGGTGGTGGTCTCGACACAGTCGAGCTTGCCGCTTTGATCCTTACAGGTGCCGTCCTTCTTGGTATCGGCGGTCTGGCAGGCGTCCCCTGCAGCTTTGCCGTCACAAGGGGCTGGCGGATCGGGGATGTCAGCCCAAGCAGCCTGCGCAAAGAAAAGGGAAACACCCACCGCGAGCGCGGCAGCAGTTGCTCGTAGAATGCTCATAGAGAGAGTCTAACCCGAACACATGGGTTGTACGTAAGCATTCGGCGCTTCTGAATTGAACCCGAACAACGAGTCCACCGGTGCTCGACACGAAGCGCAGGCTCTAGCGCGATTACGACGACTCAGGAACGCTGACGAGCTCACCGATGTTCGGCTGCAACACGATCTCGATCCGGCGATTCTTGGCCTTGTTCTCGTCGGAGTCGTTGGCGGAAACTGGATCATGCTCGCTGTAGCCAGCCGCCGATAGCAGCTTTGCGTTGACCTTCTCGCCAACCAAGAACTTCACGACGGCGATGGACCGTGCTGAGGACAGCTCCCAGTTCGAAGGGAAGCGCGCCGTCGAGATCGGCACGTTGTCGGTATGACCGGCGACCTGCAGCTTGCGATCGGTGAGCGTCACCAACACGCCTGCAACTTCCTTGAGCGCATCCTTGCCGGCCTTCTTGATGGTCACTTTGCCCGAATCGAAGAGCACATCGTTGCGCAACTGCAGCACCATGCGGCCATCGCGCAGCACGATCTTCAGATCCCCTGCGTCGGTCATCTTCTTGAACTTGAGTGCGAGCTGACGGAAGAGCTCAGCACGTTTTGATGCCGCCAGCTGTGCTTTGCGCAGCTCTTCGAGACGCTTCTTGGCGTTGCCGAGGGCGTCACTCATCTTGCCTTTCTCTGCCAGCAGCTTGTCCACATTCTTGCCGGCCTTCTTCAGCGCGGCGGTGAGCTGCTCGCTCAGAGCTGTAGCGTCGTCGAGTTTCTGCTTCAGCGCGGCGACCTGCGCCTCGGTCTCGGTGATCTTCAGTTGCCGATCGGCGAGCTGCTGCTTGAGCGAAGCCAGCTCCGTCTGCAAGCTCACCACCTGTGACTGCGAGGCTGCCAGCTCGGCTGCGTGCTGTTGCTGAACCGAGGTCAAGCGTGCGGCGGCGTCCTCGAGCGCTTTTTCGTGCTCGTTCATGGTCACACAGCCGCCGAGCAAGACACAGCCGCCAAACAAGCAGATGGTCAGGGTTGCGGGGGTTAGGCCAACTCGGGATCGCTTCATGGCCGTGGTTTGCAGCGAAACGCGTGCTCCGGCAAGGGATTTTTCCAGACCCGAGCCCGGATCAAAACACGTCGCAGTTGTCGAAGGTCGGATCGGTCTCTGCTGGACAGCTCTCCGCCGGCGGAGGTTGCATGATCGCCATGCCGATAATCGCCGGATCGGACTCGAAGCCGATGGCCATCGACACGGCATCGCAAGGCAGCGCCGGGCTGCCGAGACCCTTGAGAATGTCGGGAGCCGTGCAGAACAATGCCTTGCCAGTCGGATAGAAGATGCTGTCGGTGCACAGCGGCTTGCCGGCGTTATCGCGAAAGCTGCCGATGGCGGCAAACAGCTCCTCGATGCCGAGGCGGGCTGTGATCAACCCATCGCGCATGGCCCAACCAGCCGCTGCTTCGGTCAAACGAGCGACCAGCAGCCCGCCGGTGGTGCGCAAGACCATGCGGTTGTTGGTGCCGGCGAAGGTAATTTCAGTCTCCGGCAGGTTGGCCACGACGACGCCGCCCGCAACGTATGCGAGATGGTCGACGTGAAGTGGCTTGCTCAGATCAACCCCACCCTTTCCGTCGCTCTCGAAGGCATCAGTGGAGACAGGCCAAACGTCGCTGCCATCCCAAGCCGGGGGCCCCATGCCGAAGGAGGCGGTCGTGATGGCAGCTAGCGAGACTTGGTCGTCGTCCGCCTGGCCATTGTATCCCCACATCTTCAGCAGCAAGCTCCAGTGACCGAGGTGGGCTGCATCGCTGTAGAAGGCCCCGAGATCAGGCTTGCCAATCGAGTTGCCGAGCCCGATGAACAAGCGCCGCATGGCGTTGTCGCGCCCACCCTCCAAATCACAATAGAAGCCATTGTCCACGCTTCTCGTCTCGGCTTGACAAGTCGGGCCCTCGCCCTGGCAGGAGCAGGTCTTGTCGAGGTCGAGCCCCAATGGGCCACCTTGGGCATCTTCGAGCATGAAGACCTTGTGCACCGCAGTGACGACTTCGAGATCACCGCCTGCGTCCTGGACCGACGGCGGCTGCGGAATACCAGCGTGAGCACAAACACCGCCGTCTTGCCCACCACTGCCACCTCCTGCGCTAGACGTGCTCCCGCCCGTGGCTGAGCCACCGCCGCCGATGACGGTCTCGACGCGGTTGAAGCTCTCGAGGGCACAGTTGGCCAACGCCGCCATCGTAACGGCCAAGGAAGACAACGCGACGAGCAATCCGAAGCGACCCAATGTGCCCTCAGTGTAGCCGCGCACTCGCTAAAAGACGACGCGCACCCTGAAGAGATCAGTCCCGGGCGCCAGGGTCCAGGTCGCAGCAGCATGCAAACGCGCTCGCCCAGCTTGGTCATTTGCCGTGGACTCATCGACAGGTGGAGGCTGGTCCGGTCGCAGCAGCAGCAGCAGACCACCAGTGAGCCCGCCCGCGCCAGCCATGACCAAACCTACAGTGGTCGCAACCCGCGTCGCGTCGAACACGTCCGCGGTAGCATGCTCTTCGGGCGGACAATCACGGTTGGGGCAGCGAGACTCCAAGTCAGAGTGAAGCTGCAACGCCACCCCGCCGTTGACGGCACCGGCGAGCAGGCCTGCGGCGGCCACGGCAAACGCGGACACCGTGGCTGTATGCCATGCGTCGCTCGGCCCACTGTCCGCAGGAACAGCAGCCAAGGCTGGCAGCTTCAATGTCACACTGGTGCGCTCGCCCTCGCCGACCTGCACCCCGCGGGTCAGCTGCACATCGCCCCTCGTGACCCGAACCTCGTGCTCGCCTGGATCGATGGGCTGACGCGCACCGATGAGCTCCTTGGGGACGGCCACGCCGTCGAGCCTGACCTCGACGCCCTTGCCCAAGGGTCCCTCGAGCAAAATTTCCAGTTTGCCGATGCGCGGCAAGATCTCATCGCGCTCGCGCCGGGCGTCACGGACAGCACGGCGGTATTGGGGAGCGGCCCCCGGGGCCAACTTGAAGCGGGTCACTTCCAGATAGCGTTCAGCTGCTTCGACCAGCCGGCCAAGCTTCGCCAAGCAGCGGGCAGCGCGCACGCCCAGGGTAGGGGCGTGCATCAGCTTGTTGGCACGATTGAACTTGTCGAGCGCCTCGGCATAGCTTCCCTTCCGAAACAGCGCCATCCCCTCGGCGCCGAGCTCACGTGCGGCGCTCCGTAGCTTCGGATCGATGGGCCGCTCGAGGGCAGTACTGGTCATCGCCAGCAGCAACAGCACGAGCAGCAGCGCGCCTGACAACAGCCGGCGCAGGGATTGAGTTAGGCAGAGCAAAACCAAGTCGCCGGAGTATAGCGTCGGGGCCAACCGTCAGACCATCGCCTGGCGCGCTAAATCCCAAGCAATGGCGATGATGGTCACCCATATCAGCAGCGCGAAGGTCTTGCGCAGGGTGCGGGCCGGCAACTTGCGTGTGAACGTAGCCCCAATCTGCGCGCTGATGGTCGAGCCGATCAGCAGCACGGCTGCCATGGGCAGATGGACATGACCCGCCATCGCGTGCTGTACGGTCCCCATCGTCACAGTGAAGAGCAGGGCCAGAATGCCGGTTCCTGCTGCTTGTTTGATGGGGAAGCCAAAGCCGTAAATGAGCACGGGCATCAAAGCCACACCGCCACCGATCCCCATCAGACCGCTGACGAAGCCAAGCGCCAGGCCAATGTAGGCGACGGTGAGCGCTGACACGTCGCGCAGCGGAACATTGGGCAAGTCTACGGTGGGCCCGAAGCGAATTCGTGCCAGAGGACCACGGCGCGGCTCATTGAGCCCTTCGATCGATTGGCCGGCCTGACGCCAGAACAACCAAGAGCACAGCACCAAGAGAACGACGTATGCGCCATAGATGACCAGGGTGACGGTCGGGATTTGGGCCGAGCCGATGTTCATGGATCCAGCGCGCTCGAGGGCTGACACCGCAGCCGCTCCCGCGGCGACGCCAACGAGGGAGCCGGCGAACATCAAGAAGTCGAATCGAACCTCGCCTTGACCCAGCTTGCGGTGACGGAGCCAGGCCACCACGGCGATGCCGATCATCTGACACAAACCCGTGCCAACGGCGATAGGCAGTGGAATCCCAAACACCACGCTCAGCAGCGGCGTGAGCAAAAAACCGCCACCGACGCCGAACATCCCGGCCACCACGCCAACGCCCATCCCCAAGGCAGCCAAGCCTGGCAACGACACCACCTGCCCCGCGATATCCAAGCGGCATCCCTCAGATCGAATAGTCGATGGGCGGTGGCTCATCCTGCTGACGTCGGTCAGCCCTGCGCGCGTCGACAAAACTGAAGACGAAATACATCACCACGCCCCAGCCGGCCGGAACCACCACGCAAGCGACTACGTGCAACCACATCGGCATGATCATCCAGCCGTAGCCTGTGCAGGCGCGCTCATCAACCGAGTAGGATCCGTTTTCCGTCTATG